>JAICKJ010000065.1 GCA_025928015.1 Thermomicrobiales bacterium | reverse complement strand
CCCCGCGCCCCCTTGGCCTGTGCTAAATCAACCGGCCACCGGGCGGCCAAGGCCCCCCCGGTCCGCCGTTTCCAGACCCTCTGGAATATTGTTACGAGATTGTCATGTGCCTGACCGCAATCGCAGCACGGATGTGATGGCCGGGAGCCTATCCTAGCGTCAGATGGCTGGGGACGCTGGCCACCGACGAGCGGATCGGCACTCTCCCCAGCGAACCGGACGCAATGGGGCGTTCGGGTAGCGCACACGCTGGGAGAGCGACAATGCGACTCACACGCACGAGGATGTACGGCCTGACCGCGATCGCGGCCGCGCTCTACGTTCTGCTCCTGATCGTTTTTTCGGACGGGATGTTCAGCCTGAGCCACCTCTGGTACCAGGCGGACCCCAAGGACCACATCAAGGTCTTCTCGGAAGGCACCATCTGGACCTACGTCCTGCTCGCCATCATCCTGGCGGCCGGTGTCTACAAGGCCCGGCGGATCCCCGAGGAGGGGATCGAGATCGCGGTCGCCGATCGTGACAGCGGTGTCGATGGCCAGGTCGACGATCCCAAGGGCTGGCGCCTGCTGATGGGCAACACCTGGCTCGCGATTCTCTGGCTGCCGGTGCGGTTCTACATCGGCATGGCGTTCCTCGCCGCTGGCGAGCACAAGGTGCGCGGCACGTGGGACACCGGCGCGGGGCTGAAGGGCTACTGGACCGGCGCCATCGGCACGGCGGACCAACCCGGTAACGCCTACTACGCCTGGTATCGCGACTTCCTGCAGTTCATGCTCGATCATCACTGGTACACGTGGTTCGCGGACCTGGTGATGTGGGGCGAGGTCCTGGTCGGTCTCGGGTTGATCTTCGGCGCGCTGGTGGGCATCGCGGCCTTCTTCGGCACCGTCCTGAACTTCAACTTCCTGATGGCCGGCACGGTCAGCACGAACCCGGTGCTCTTCGGACTCGGTGTCCTGCTGGTCCTCGGCTGGAAGGTCGCTGGCTACTTCGGGATCGATCACTACCTGCTGCCGGCGCTGGGCGCGCCGTGGGCCCCGGGTCGCCTCCTCGGTGGCGCGAAAGATCAAAACCAACGCCCCCGGCAGACCGTGCAGCGCGGCCACGCTGACTAACCCGCAAGAGACGCCTCGCGTCGCGAAGCGCCCCGCCGGAATCCGGCGGGGCGCTTTCGCATGTGTGCCATCCTATGCCAGCATGGCATAGTTCTCGCGGAACCGCGCTGGGACATTGCGCGCGGTGCGGCGGCAGAACCGGAAGGTGAGGGATGTGGCGGAAGTCGGCACCGACACTGGCGGCATGACAAATCCTGTCCGGCTCCCGACAGAGGGGCGCGTTCCGGCGGCTGACGCCCGGCGCGCCGGCGATCGGACGGGGATCTTCACGCCGCGACGCGATCTCATCGCCCTGGCGATCATCGTCGTCCTGACGCTGATCGTCACTGGTAATCGCGCCGTCCACGACAACTGGCTCGGCCGTCACGATCTGCTCGCCTTCTTCCTCCAGTGGTACGGCTACCTGGGTGATCGGCTGCGCGCCGGCGACATCCCGGCCTGGAACCCGAACCTCTTCTCCGGCGTGCCCTTCGCCGGCGACCCGGAATCCGGCTGGACCTTTCTGCCGGCGATGCTCACCTTCCCGTTCTTCAACGCGCCGACGGCCTTCAAGGTCATGGTCCTGCTCCAACTGTTCGTCGCCGGCATCGGGACCTATCTCTATGGCCGGGTGATGGGGTTCGGCATCCTCGCCGCGCTGCTCGCCGCCAATCTGTTCGAGTTCGGCGGGTTTCTCTACCAGAACACCTACTGCTGCACGGTTCGCGCCCAGCTCTCGATGTGGATCCCGCTCTGCTTCCTCGGCATCGAGCTGGCGCTGATCGCCCGGAGCTGGCGTGGGCGCACGGCCGCGGCCTTTCTCGCCGGCTTCGCGATCAGCCAGATGTTCGCCGGCTGGATGGGGCAGGGCATCATGGACGGACTGCTGCTCGTCGCCGCCTACGTCCTCTACCGGGCGCTGTTCTCGCCGCCGGAGCGCGGCGCGCCCTGGCCCTGGGGCAAGCGGGTCATCGCCTGCGGACTCCTCGGCGCGGCGATCGTGGCCATCGGCGCGGCGCTCGACGCGGCGGCGATCCTGCCCCGACTGGCGGTGAACCACATCTCCAGCATTCCGGACGGCGACTACACGAAGATCGGCCAGCCGTTCAAGCAGGCGCCGTACACGTTCCTCCACATCGTCACGAATATCTTCGGCGATGGGTTCGACACCGGGGCGCTGGCCTGGGGTGGCACCGCGCTCGTCCTCGCGCTGATGGCGCCCTTGCTCGCTCGACGGCGGTTCGCCGTGCCCTTCTACGCCGTCTCAACCATCGTCGTCTGGCTCCTGACGCTCCGCTGGACGCCGCTGCACACGCTCTTCTACCTGATCCCTGGCTTCAAACCGCTGCACGAGCACGCCCCGGCGCAGGTGACCCCCGTCGCCATCATGGGGCCGGTGATGCTCGCCGCCGCGACCTTCCAATGCCTGCTGGAGATGCGCGGCAGACGGCAGTTTGCGGCGGCGCTGGTCGTGCCGGGAGTGATCATCGCCTATGCGCTCGGCTGGCTGAACGGCAACGGTGTCCAGATCTTCTGGCCGATGCCGGTCGCCGCGCTGGTCGTCGGCGTGCTGGTCGCGCTGATGCTGCTTATCCCGCGCCATGCCGGCCGCGGCACGCCGCTCGGCAAAACGGTGCAATTGCTGCCGGTCGCGATCCTCGTCGTCGCCTTTCTCCAGCCAACCGGGCAGGGGCTGATCGAGTCGACGATCGGCCACGCCGTCGACCCGGCCTGGCAGCAGCAGTTTCAGAACGATCCGGTGATCGAGCGCGCGGTCGCGCTCGGGCTCGATCGCGAAGACGCGAACGGCGCCGGCGCCTTCCTGCGCGAGCAGCAGGTGAGGCGCGGCGTCCCGTTCCGCTACGCCACCTACATCGGCATCGGCGGCCCAACGTCGTCGGGCTCGCCACCCGAGCGGCGGTTCGAGGAGGGGGTTGCCAGCACGCTGACCAACGCCCGCAGCATGCGAATGGGGCTCTACGACGTGAGCGGCTACAACCCGCTCCAGCTCGGCGATTACATGAGCTACGTGACGGCGCTGAACGGCCACATCCAGAATTACCACTTCGAGAATATCTACCCGAACGGCTTCCAGTCGCCGCTCTTCAACATGCTGAACGCCCGTTACATCGTGATCGACAACACCATCCCGCAAGAACGCAGCGACGTTGTCGCGATCACGAAGGGGCGCAAGGAGGTCTTCCGAAACCAGTACGTCACCGTCTACGACAATCCGGACGCCTTCCCACGGGCGTGGCTCGTGCATCGCGCTGACTCCGCCGCACCGGAGACCGCACTGAAGCTGCTCGCGAACGGTCAGGTCAATGCGCATGAGGTCGTCCTGGTCGATGGTCCCGCGCCGGCGCTGGACCCAGCGCCATCCAAGGCGAAGGACCGCGTCACGATGGTCCGGTACGAGGCCGATCGCATCACGTTGAGCACGTCATCGACGCAAAGCGGCGTGCTCGTGCTCAGCGAGGTCTATGCGCCCGGTTGGCAGGCGACCGTCGATGGGAAGCACACCGACGTAATGCGGACGGACGGCGCCTTGCGCGGCGTCGTGTTGCCGCCGGGCGAGCACACCGTCAAGGTCTGGTACGCGCCGGCCGAGCTGACGCGCGGTCTCGTGATCAGCGGCATCGCGCTCATCGCCATGCTCGTCTCCTTCTGCGCCGTCGCCTGGACCTGGCTGCGCTCGTGGATCGGCGGAGGTCGAGGAGCAACAGGACGTAGATGGACGGAGACCAATGCCAACAGGCGACCGTCGCCACCCCGGACGCGGCCCTGAAGGGATCGCGCTCAACCTGGAAAGCCGGCTGAATGCCGGCTGGCATTGACGCAGCATGCGTCGGTTGTGAGACCGGAAAGCAGAGAACGCTTGTAGGGGCGACCCGGTGTGGTCGCCTTTGTCGAGTTCATGGAGCACTGAGCCGCTTCGCCATCAATATGTCCGGCTTGCCGGGGCCGTTGGCGTCCGGGATGAGGCCGATGACGACGAAACCGAGGTGGCGGTAGAAATCGGACGGGTGGTCGATCGCCTGCAACCCGATGGCGTGGGCGAGCGGATCGGGAAAGAGGTCGATGCCGCCGGCGGTCGTGCCGGGCATCGGGCCGTCGTCGTCCGTGCCGAGGTAGAGGGTGAGCGCACGGGCGTCCCGGGCGCGTTCCTCCAGGGCAGCGACCAGCGCCCGGCCGATGCCTCGGCCGCGGTGATCGGCGCGGACGACGAGCGGGTGTAGCTCCCAGGCGTGGCTGTACTCGGGCCGGCCCCCGATCCAGCCGGCGACGTCGCCATTTACGAACGCCGCGAGGCAGGTGTAGTCCGGTGACAGCGCCTCCCGCACCTCCGCGAGCGCGTCCTCGCTCGTCCGCATCCAGTCCGGAAACGCTGCACGGAGCAGCGCGGCCGCCTGGAGGACGGCGCTCCTGTCGTCTGGATCGAGGTCGCAGATGGCGATGGGACGTTGGTTCATGGAGGTCATCATAGACGGTCACGCACCTGCTCGCGCGGGACCGGTCTGTTCTTTGCCCTAGAATTACCGAGATTGGGTCAAGGATCGCGGAGGCGAGGATGGGTGCTGTGGTAGTGCGAAATCTGCTCGGGCGGCTCAATGCCCGGGGTCCGGACGATCTGCAACGCATCGCCCGCTTCTGGCAGGTGTCGGTACGCGGCGATGACCGCGCGCGGCTCGTCGGCGCACTCTACCGGACGATGACCGACATCCGCTCGGTGCGCGACGCCTGGGACCGGCTGCCGGAGGATCAGCGGGCGATGGCGCGACTGCTCGCGCTCTCCGACGCGCCGCCGATGACGATCGAAGCGATGGCCGGCGGGCTCGACCGCTCACCGGAAGAAGCGCGGGAGACGGCGATCGGCCTCTTTCGCGTTGGACTGCTTGCCCGGGAGGGCGACACCCAGGAATTGCCGGTTGGCGCGTTGCCGCGCCTCTTCTTGCCCCGTGAGCTGGCCGCGCTCGTCCGCCGCGTGCAGGATGAGATCGACGCTGGCGATCTCAGCGACCACTCCCTCCGCGTCCTGCTGGAGGTGCTCGACGACGCCGAGCTGGAGCAATCCGCCGACATCTGGGGGCTGAAGGTCATTCCCGGCCTCCGCCGCCGGTCCGAGCTGATCGGCCAAATTCTGCGGCAGGTCAAGGATGCCAGCCGCATCGAGCGGGTTGCCGCCACCCTGCCTCGCGATGCCGCCTCGCTCTGGCACGTCGTGCGGGGGAACGCCGAGAGCGGCCCGATGTCGCTGCGCGACGCACTCGCCGATGGCGGTTTCGTGCCACCCGATCAGGACCTGGCCAGACTCGACCCGCGGGCCGGTGGGCGGATACGCGCCGCGCTGGCCGATCTGGAGGGCTCGCTGCTCGTCTGGCACGGCTACCAGAGCGGCGAGCGCGTCCTCTTCCTCCCGCGGGAGATCGCCTTCCCGGACGAGGTCGCGGTCACCTCGCCGCTGCCGGTGCTGGAGCCGATCCCGGAGAAGACGGTCACCGCGCCGGAGCCGCCCTTCGCCCACGCGCTCGCCTGGGACCTGCTGACGGTCCTGAGGGAGGTTGCGTCCACCGGTGCGCCAACCTGGCTACCGGGCGAGCCGGTCTCCCGGACCTGGCAACGACGCATCAATCGTCGCCTCTGGTTCGCCGGCGACGAGTTGCCGCCGCCCGGGTATCTCGGCTTCCTGCTCTCCCTCGGCCTCGCGGCCGGGGTGCTGACGCCGGCCGAGCCGGCGCCGGGCGATCCGAAAGGCGCGATCCGGCCCCGTGTCACCGCTCAGGTGCGTGCCTGGCGCGGACAGTCCTTTGCCGCCCATTCCAGACGATTGCGGGACATCTGGCTCAGCCAGGATCAGTGGATCGAGGGGCGCGAGCGAGAGGAGATCGACGTCTGGGGCGCGGACTGGCGCGGCTTCCGGCCGCGCTTGCTCACGGCGCTCGACGCGCTGCCGGACGAGCAATGGGTCTCGCTCACCGCGGCGGCGAAACAGATTGCGGCCGCCAACCCGGCGCTGATCGGTGGGACCTTCACCGCCGCGTCGGCCCGCTCCGCATCTGGCGATCATGAACAGGCGCGCACGGACGCGCTCGCCCAACTCGTCGCGATCGCGCTGCAGACGGCCGGCCAGTGGTTTGGGCTGGTCCAGACTGGCATGGCGAAGGGCAAGGGCGCCGTGGTCCGTCTGACGCCGGCCGGGCGTCGCACCGCGACTGGCGAGGATGAGCCGCCCGACCATGCGCGCGCCGAGAAGCCGGCGTTGACCGTGGCTGCTGACGGCGCGATCACGCTGCGGGCGCCATCGCCGCTGCGGATCTGGTCCCTCTCCGCCTTCGCCGATCAGGAAGCACTGCGGCCCGAGGCGCGCTTCCAGCTGCGGCCAGTCTCGGTGGGACGCGCGCTCGGCGCCGGGTTCGACCTCGACCAGATCACGACCTTCCTCGAACGGCAGAGCGGTGGGCCGCTCCCGGATCAATTGGCGGAGGTGCTGCGAACCTGGGCCGAAGGCTACCGGCGCGTGCGGCTGCGTCGGGCCGTCGTGCTCCTGCCGGACAGCGACACGGCGCGCGAGGAGCTGGCCAAGGAGCTGGCCGAGCGAGCGGATTCCGGTCTGCTTGTGATTGATGAAGCTCAGTTCGACAAGCCGACCGTCGATCCCGGCGACCCCGCGCCGCTGCTCGTCCTCCTGCCCGCGACCGGCGACGATGCCGAGCGAGCAGAACGGGCGCTCTTCGCCTTCCTGAGCGAGGCTGGCTACAGTGGCCAATGGCAGCGTCTATCTTCGCCGTCAATCGCCGAACGACGGCCCGCGCGCTCATCCTGATCAATTCAGACCGGCCGGAGCGCGGCGGTATACTTGGCGGGGTATCATGACATGTTGGTGCGCCGACACCGCCTTTGCGATACCCACCGATCCGTTCGCCCGCCAGAAAGAGGCCCGTTCGTTCATGCCCGATCCCGTATCGTCCGCTGACCATCCCCGCGCCATCGCCCCCGATCTGGCGGAGGTGCGTGTCCGCTTCTCGCCCAGCCCGACCGGGCAACTGCACATCGGCGGCGCCAAGACGGCGATGTACAACGTGCTTTTCGCGCATGGGCAAGCCCCGCGCGAAGGGAAAGGCGGCGCGTTCGTGCTGCGGATCGAGGATACGGACCGCAAGCGGTTGGTTGAGGGCGCGGCCGAGGGGCTGATGACGAGCCTCCGCTGGCTCGGGCTGAACTGGGACGAGGGGCCGGACGTCGGCGGCCCGTATGGCCCCTACGTGCAGAGCGAGCGGACCCCGCTCTATCGGGATCACGCCGAGAAGCTGATCGCCAGCGGCCACGCCTACCGCTGCTTCTGCACCCCCGAACGACTTCAGCGCGTGCGCGAGGAGCAGCGGGCGAAGGGGCTGCCGCCCGGCTATGACCGGCATTGCCGCAACCTCTCGCAAGCCGAGATCGACGCGATGCTGGCGGCCGGCGAGCCGTACACGGTGCGCTTCAAGATGCCGCTGGAGGGCGAGACTCGCTTCTACGATCTTCTGCGCGGCGAGATCGTCTACCAGAACGACAAGATCGAGGACCTCGTCCTGCTCAAGACGGACGGGTACCCGACCTACCACCTGGCGAACGTGGTCGATGACCACTTCATGAAGATCACCCACATCTTCCGCGCCGCCGAGTGGATCCCGACCGCGCCGTTGCACATTCAGATGTATCGCGCCTTCGGCTGGGACGCGCCGATGTTCGCCCACGTCCCGCTCATCCTCGCGCCGACCGGCGGTAAGCTTTCGAAGCGGCACGGCGCGACCTCGGTCGAGGACTTCCGCGCCAGCGGCTACCTGCCGGACGCGCTGCTCAACTATCTGGCGCTGCTCGGCTGGAGCAAGGACGACAAGACCGAGATCTTCTCGCGCGAGGACTTGCTCCGCGACTTCACGATCGAGCGCGTCAGTCCGTCGCCGTCCACCTTCGACCGTCAGAAGCTCGACTGGCTGAACCAGCAGTACATCAACCACATCCTGACCGTGGATGAGCTGGCCGAGACGGTCGCGCCCTACCTCGCCTATGCCGGCCTGCTGCCGGTCGCGGGCGTGCCGGAGCGCCAGCGCGAGACCTACACGCTCATTGCGCGGCGGAATGACGCGGAGCGGGCGCAGGCGACGCCGGACGGCGAGCGGACATGGTACGAGGTCGTCCCGGCTGGCACCGAGCTGGCGGACGACCTGCCGCGGCTGGTGCACGACGCCTGCGCCTTGCTTAAGGACCGCATACGCCTGCTGACCGAAGCGCCGGACCTGCTCTCGTACTTCCTGACCGAGCACGTGCCGGGCTACGATCCGGCTCTGCTGGTGCCGAAGAAGGCCGACCCGGAGATGGCGCTCAAGGCGCTGGAGGCGGTCGTCGCGGTGCTGCCGGAGCTCGACCTGAACGACGAGGAAGCGGTCGAGGCGCGGCTTCGCGCGCTGGCCGGGGAGCTGGAGCTGAAGGCTGGCCAGCTCTTCATGCCGATCCGGGTCGCCGTGTGCGGCCGGACGCAGTCGCCGGGCCTCTTCGAGACGCTGCGCGTGATCGGGCAGCCGCGCGTGAGCCAGCGGATTGACCTCGCTGTCGACGCGCTGAAACGGTCGCTGGCCACCGCATGACGCACAACGGCCATCACCCCATCACGACGGTCTGCCTCGTCCGGCATGGCGAGACGGACTGGAACGCCACGGTCCGCTTGCAGGGCAGCCGGGACATCCCGCTGAACGAAGCGGGCCGGGAGCAGGCGCGGCTCGTCGCCGCGGCGATCGCCGGCGAGGAGTGGGACGCGATCGTCAGCAGCCCGCTCTCCCGCGCGCTGGACACGGCCACGATGATCGCCGCCGCGCTGGATATTCCGCCGGATCACATCACGGTCCGCAGTGACCTGAAGGAACGCGCCTACGGCGCCGCCGAGGGGACGACCGAAGCGGAACGCAACCAGCGCTGGCCGAACCACCACTGGCCCGGGCTCGAGGCGAAGCGCGACCTCTGGCGCCGCTGCATGGCCGCGCTGAACGACGTCGCCCGACGCCACGCCGGCGAGCGGGTGATCGTCGTCTGCCACGGCGGGGTGATCAACGCCGTGCTCGCGGTCATCTCCCACGGCGAGCTGGGAACGGGCAAGACCCGGCTCCACAACGCCAGCCTGACCCGCCTCCACACCGACGGGCGGACCTGGACGATCGACGAGGTCGACGTCACCGTCCACCTGGAGCAAACCGCGGCCGAGCCCCTTCCCACGGCCCAACGCGCCCGCGCCGAGTCGTAATCTCTCTCTATAGACGATAAACGGTTGTCGCTCGCTGCCCATAATCCTTCGCCGTGGCGTACAATAAATGAGATTTGAAATGGGGGTGAGGGGAGGGAATGTCCAAACGCGAAAAGGTCCTGGAGGAGCTTCTCAGCAATCCTCGCGAGATGAGCTGGACGGCCGTGGTCTCGTTGCTTCGGTCGCGAGGCTGGACCTGCGAGCCGATGCGTGGCGGCGGTTCGCATTGGAAGTTCACGACTCCGACGGGAGAGAGCCGGATGGCGAAACGATATGGCGCCGACCGGATCGTCCGACTGGATCTGAACAAGATTCGCGAACTGATCGAGCGGGGTGCTGGATAGTGCCGACCCGCCACCATATGAGGGGAACTGCCGTGACCGATCTGGAGCAAATCAAGCATCGCTATATCTACATGGTCCGGTTCAGCCCGGAAGATGATCTCTGGGAGATCTTCTTCCCTGATCTGCCGGGCCTCAGCACCTGGGTTGAGTCGAAGGAGGAGGTCGGTCTCGAGGCCGATCGGATTCTGACGATCTGGCTGGAGGACTTGATGGAAAGCGGAACACCGCTGCCGTCGCCCGCGAGCCACCCATTTTCATGGCCAATCGAACAGCGCGGCACAACGGAAATGGTGGCGAAGGAACTCGGCATCAGCGAACGCCGTGTTCTCCAGCTTGCGCACGAGCGTGGACTCGGGCACAAGGTCGGCCGGGACTTCATCTTCAGTCCTCAGGACATCGAGGCCATGCGGGAGCGACGGCCCGTTGGGCGTCCGGTCAAGGCGTCAACCAGGGCACTTACCCGGAGGTCTGCATAGGTCGCTCGCGCCCGCGCCGAGTCGTGAATGACGGCATCGCGGCGTGGATTCTGCGATGGTAATAAAATCGCGTGAACCGTTGTGCGAAGCGCAAGACGATTCGATATGATGGGAATCGTCGCCGCGTGCGGATCGGAAATCCGAAGCGCGGCGTGGAGACATGGGGCGCCCGACGAGATGGTCCGGCGCGGGTGAGGAACGCAAGGAGGCGTGAACGCATGACGCGAAATAATCCCTCTTCGATCTCGGATCTGATCAACGACGCGATGCGTGGCAAGATCTCCCGACGCGAGGTCTTCCGGCGCGGCGCGGCCCTCGGCATCAGCGCCGCGATGCTCGGCCCGCTCGCCGCGATGGCGCAGACGCCCGGCGCGTCGCCGGCCGCCGAGTCGCCCGAGTCCAAAGCCTTCTTCGCGGACCAGGACGCGCTCATCAAGAAGATTCAGGGCGAGCCCGGGAAGAAGCTGAAGATGCTCAGCGCCGTCGTCGGCGGCAAGACGCCGGACGAGGACAAGCTGTGGGCGGACGAGTTCAAGCGGCTCACCGGTTGGGAACTTGATCTGGTGCATCCGACCGCGGACTACGACCAGAAGCTGCTCGCCGCCTTCTCCTCCGGGGAGAAATACGACCTCATCTACACCAACCAGGACACGGTGATCCGGCTGCAGGCGCAGGGTGGCCTCAATGAGCTGACGGACAAGATCAAGAATTCCAAGATCCTCAGCAACCCGACCGTCATTCCGCCCGAGGAGCGGACGAAGCTGATCCAGATCGACGACGGCAAGTACTTCAGCGCTTTCCAGAAGTTCGAGGGCGCGCGGATGCCGACCGTCCGGCAGGACTGGATAGAGAAGCTCGGGCTCGAAGAGCCGAAGACGATCGACGATTTCTACAATGTCATGGTCGCCTTCCGCGACAAGGACCCGGATGGCAATGGCAAGGCCGACACCTACGGCCTCTCGATGTCGGGCACCTATGACATCCAGCCGTTCATGAGCGGCTGGGGGCTCATCCCCGGGTACAAGATGGTCGACGGCAAGCGGACGATCCCGTACGCGACCGAGGACGCCATCCCGGCCTACGAGTGGTTCGCCAAGCTCTACAAGGAGAAGCTGCTCGATCCCAACTTCGCGACCAACCAGACGGCCGACATGCGCAACCTGTTCCTGCACGACCGGGTCGGCATGGTCACCTACTGGGACACCTGGGTCGGGCTCTTCAACAACCAGCGCCTGGCGGCCGATCCGAACACCAAGTTCCAGGCCAAGGGCATCCCGGGCGCAGTCGGGCCGGACGGCAAGATCGTGCTGAACCGCGGCGAGCCGAGCGTCTGGACGATTCCCGTGATGTCGGGCAATGTCGACACGGCGTTCCAGTTCATCGAGTGGTGGAACACCATCCCCGGCATCATCCTGGGCTCGCTCGGCATCAAGGATCATGATTACACCGTCTCCGCCGATGGCACGTACAAGTTGACAAAGATCGGCGAGGAGCACGGCATGGATCATGGCGATCCGACGCCATACAACTCGAACTGGCACAACCCGATCGGTGAGCTGCCGGGCATCAAGCCGGCGCAGCAAATCTCGCTGAAGTACGGCTACCTGCAGCAGATCAGCCCGACCTGGGCGACGGATGTGCAGCCGATACTGGACGAGTTCGGGCTCAAGGCCATGCTCGGGCAGATGGCGGCGAAGGATGCGATCACCCAAATGCAGAGCGCGCTCAAGGGCAAGAAGGCGATCGACTAGGCGGTCCCGACCTCGGATCGAGACACGTCGCCGGTTGGCGCGGGGAGGATTCCGCCAGGAATCCTCCCCGCCCGTGTGTGGGCGATAATGGGCACGGCATATGAGAGGAGAGGCGATGCGGAACACCATCCGGTTGATGAAAATCCATGCCGCGCTTTACGTGATGCTGATCCCGGTGATCATCTACTTCCTCGTGTTCGTCTACTACCCGCTCGTGCGTGGTGTGCAGCTCAGCTTCCAGGCCGACAAGCTCTTTGGACCAAAGCCGTACGTCGGCTGGGACAACTACGTCACCGCCTGGCATGACCCCGAGTTCTGGCAGGTGGTCCGGAACACGCTGATCATCGGCGTCGGCAGCCTGGTCGCCGGCTTCCTGCCGCCGATCATCATCGCCGTCGCGCTCAACGAGCTGCTCCAGATCACCTTCAAGAAGTTCGTGCAGACGGTCGTCTACCTGCCGCACCTCTTCTCCTGGGTCGTGATCGGCGGTATCTGGATCTATCTGTTGACGCCGAGTGGCGGTCTGGTCAATGAAATCATCAAGCGGCTGGGCGGAACGTCGGTCGGCTTCCTGACCGATCCGACCTGGGCGCGGGCCGTGATGATCCTGCTGCCGGTCTGGAAGGGGATGGGCTTCGCGGCGATCATCTACCTCGCCTCGATCACCTCGATCAACCCGACGCTCTACGAGGCGGCGCGGATCGACGGCGCCAACCGCTTCCAGCAGATCTACCAGATCACGATTCCGTTGCTGGTGCCGACGATGAAGGTCGTGCTGATCCTCGACGTCCTGGGACTGTTGCGCACCTTCGACCAGATCTACGTCATGCGGAACGCGGTGATCCAGAGCAAGATCGACGTGTTGATGGTCTACGTCTTCGACACCGGCATCACCAACTTCAAGTTGGGCTTCGCCAGCGCGGTCTCCGTCATGGTGCTGGTGGCGACGCTCATCATCACCGCGATCACGACAGTCATCAGCCGCTACGAAGACCAAGGGGGTTAGCCATGGCGCATATCAGCGATACGACGCCGGTGTCGGTGGGAGCCGGCTCGCTGGCGCACTCGCGCGGCGCGACCTGGCGCGACCGCATCTTCCCGTTCTGGAACCTGGTTTTTCTGGTGATCCTCGCGGCGACGATGATCGTGCCGTTCCTCAACGTGCTGGCCGTCTCCGTCTCCGGGCCGCTGGCCTCCTCGCGACCGGGCATCCACCTCTGGCCGGAGGCGTTCACGTTCGAGGGGTTCCGGACCGTCTGGGTCAATGTCGGGCTGGAGCGGGCCTTCGTCAACAGCGTGATCGTGACGAGCATCGGCACCACGCTGCACGTCATCCTGGCGTCGCTGGCCGGCTACGTCCTGATCCAGAAGGACCTGCCAGGCAAGAAGCTGCTCGTCGCCTTCATCATCGGCACGATGGCGGTGCCCAGCGAGCTGATCATGATTCCGCTCTATGTGGTCATGAAGCAGCTCAACCTGCTGAACACGCTCGCGGCGCTGGTCATCTCCGGCCTCGTCTCCGGGTTCAGCATCCTGCTGATGCGCAACTTCTTCGCCGGCGTGCCGTACGATCTGGCGGAATCCGCGCGGATCGACGGCGCCAGCGACTTTCGCATCTTCACGAACATCTATCTGCCGCTCTCGAAAGCGGGCGTCGCGACCATCGCGCTCTTCGAGCTGGTCGGCCGCTGGAACCAGTTCCTCCAGGTCATCCTCTTCATCAACGACAGCAGCAAGTACACGCTGCAAGTCGCGCTGCAGACCCTGGTGACGGAGAACATGTCCACCTCGGGCACCTCGATGGTGACGCCGAACGTCCGCATGGCGGGCATCATCATCGCGATCCTGCCGCTGATCGCGATCTATCCGTTCATGCAGAAGTACTTCGTCCAGGGCATCAGCCTCGGCGCGGTGAAGGAGTAGGCTCTTCCTCCCCCGACGCCGGGAGAGGGGAGTCCTTCGTTTGGTGGGGTGGCATCTCTATAGACGCTCTTGGGCAGCGACGTGGCGGTTCGGGCGACGACGCGTGGTCGCCGGCCTCGCTGTCAATCTCGTTGCCCCTCGCCAATCCCTCACCCCGTCTTTTCGACGCAGGAGAAATCTCCCTCCGCAGCGGCGTCCTCGTTCAGGACCAATCCCGTTGCGTTCGTTTCCATCCGTCACGCGCTTCCTGGGTGGCGGGCGCTCGCTGCGCTCGGAAGGAGATTTCTCGTGCGCTCGAAATGACACCGTTAGCGCATTGGCAAGAGGAGGCCGCTATCGCACCTTGCCGCGGGCGGCGATCTTCCAGCTGTCCACCACGTGACCGTCGCGGACGAGGAACATCTCGTCCATCAGATTGACGGTCGGGCAGATGTGGTTGGGGATGATCTCCAGCCGGTCGCCGATCGCGAAGCCCGCTTCGCCGTCCGGAATCTGAACCTCACCATGTTCCTCGCTCAGCTTCACGATCGTGGCGTCCGGGTGGCCGACGATGTACCCGTGACCCGGGTGAGCCTTGCTCGGGTCCATCGCCAGCGACTTCGAGCCGGTATCGACGATGCAGTGGCTCGCGGAGGTGCGGCTGACGACGGTGGCAGCGAAGCGCGCCGCGCAGTCGCCGACGCCGAGCCGGCCGAACCGGAAGGCGGAGTTGTCGTTGAAGACATAGGTGCCGGGGCGCATCTCGGTGATGCCGGGCACGGTCGGCGTGTAGAGCGCGGCCGGGGTAGAGCCGACACTGACCGTCTCCAGCTCGATGCCGCGGTTCCGGATCGCCTCGGCGGTCTCGACCATCGCCCGGCCAGCGGCCAGCGCGATGCCCTCGATCTCGTCAGCCGGCGCGGAATTCGCCTGCCCCTCGTGCGTGAAGACGCCGCACAACCGCAACCCGCGCTGCCGCGCAACCTGCTGCGCGAAGGCGACCGCCGGCTCACCGGCCGGCACGCCCGAGCGATGGTGACCGGTATCGACTTCGATGAAGACATCGACCGTGCGGTCCTGCTGAGTGGCGAGACGGCCCAATGCCTCGGTGGCCTCGATTGAGTCGACGCCGACGACAACGCGGGCGCGATCCAGCAGCGCCAGGATGCGCCGGAACTTGCTCTCGCCGACAGTCGGGTAGGCGAGGAGGACATCCTCAACGCCCGCCTGGTCGATCATCACTTCGGCTTCTCCGACCTTCGCGCAGGTGATGCCGATCGCCCCGGCCTGGAGCTGCAAGCGCGCGATCTGCGGCGTTTTGTGCGTCTTCATGTGCGGCCGCAGGTTCACGTCGTGGCTGCGGGCGAACGAGGCCATCTCGGCGATGTTGCGGTGCAGGATCTCCTCCGAGACGATCAGTGCCGGAGTCTCGATCGTGGCGTCGGGGGCGAGAATCGTGCGGTCGGTCGCGGTCGCGGGTACTGCCATGCGGGGCTCCTTGTTCGGGTGCGAGCGAATGGGCCATCTGGCCTCATTCTACCCGCAGTCGGCTCCGTGCCGCGATTCGGGACCGGAGTCTCCGATTGTTCGGGTCACACTGGATGGTGATACGCCGGCTCGTCGGTCGCGACGGTGTTTACTGACTTGGTGCCGTTCGTTTATGAGCTGGCTTCGCGCTGGAGCAGGTAGAAGGCTGGCGCGGCGCGACGGGCGATCCCGGTGAGTTCCTCGGTGGCGAGAGCCTGTCGGTGCTTGACAGCCCAGCCGGAGAAGCGTCGGGTTAGCTCTTCCTCGGAAATGCCACGGGGGGCCGGGCCCCGGCCGCCAGGTTGGAAGGCGAAGAGGACCATACACGCGTTGGGCGCGGCCAGGTCATTCACGCCGGCGACGTAGCGGTCGCGGGCGAGATCATCCAGGCCATGGAAGCAGCCGAGATCGAGCAAGAGCGCGTAGCCGGGCGTCAGATCGAGTACACCGAGCTGGGAGACGTCGCCGAGCATGAAGTCCGGTGTGACGCCGGCATTGGCGGCCTTCTGGCGGGCGCGATCCAACGCGCGTGGAGTGAAGTCGACCCCGGTCACCTGCCAATCGTGGCGGGCCAGGTAGATGGCGTGGTTGCCGGTGCCACAGCCGAGGTCGAGGGCCCGGCCGGGCGGCAGCGCGTCCGGCCCTTCGACCAGCGCCGTTAGAACCGGCGGCATCGGCTGGCCCTCCCAGGGCGTGATTCCGAGCCGGTACATCACGCGGTAGCCGAGGCTGCCTTTGGACGCGGCGGACGATGGGGCCCCGAGGCTGCGGGAAGGCGCGAACGACATGATTGCATACTCCTGGCTTGTGCGAGTGGCAGAACGGCCGGATGCCCGACTCGGTGCGTGTAATCTGCATTCAGTGCAGTTATACTGCAGGATATGAATACCGTCAACTCTCCCAAACAGAAGACGCACCGGCAGCGGCAGGCGGAGGCGACCAGGGCGATGATCGTCGCGGCGGCGCGGAGGCTCTTCGGCGCCCATGGCTATGCGGCGACGAGCATGGAGGCGATCGCCGCCGGGGCCGGCGTCGCGCCGCGGACGGTCTACAACGCGTTCGGGACCAAGGGCGCGCTGCTGGCGGCGGTCTGCGAGGCATGGCTGGAGGAGGCGGACATCAAGCCGCTCGTGGGCCAGGCACTCGAGGCGCGCGATCCGGTGGTCAAGCTGCGTCTGGCCGCGCAGTGGACGCGGCAGCAGTACGAGCGCGGCGCCGATGTGATCGGCATCTTCGAGAGCGCGGCGCGGGACGATCTGGAGATGGCGCGGACGGTCGGGGAGTGGCTGGCGGCGAAGAACGAGCTGATGGGCCGCGTGGTTGCCTCGATGGCGTCAGCGCTTCACCGGGACCTCGCGGTTGAGGACGCGACGACCATCTTTCTGGGGCTGACGAGCTTCGACCT
>JAICKJ010000390.1 GCA_025928015.1 Thermomicrobiales bacterium | reverse complement strand
CTGTTGGCGACGAAGCGCTTCGCGCGGGGATTCTTCGCTCTGCGGAGCTCAGAATGACGGAGGTGCGGTAGCGGCGCTGACAGATTGCTCAACATGCACGATTGGGAGGAACGACGGTGACGGAGTTCGACCCGGGACGCACGATCAATGTCGTCGGCGATATCCACGTCGGCTGGACGGTCCGGAGCCGGCTCGACGCCGCCGCGGCCGACCTGGCGCGGACGAACGACCTCGCCGTCCACCGCGTCTTCATCGGCGACCTGACCGAGTTCTCCACGTCGGACGAGGACGCCGCCGCCATCGCCTGGCTGGACAGCACCGGCCCACGCGACTCCTGGAGCATCGTCGCCGGCAACCATGACCTCGACAGCCGGACCCTCGCCGGGTGGGAGGCGGCCTATGGCAAGCCAGGTATCTGGACGCTCGACTTCCCGACCTTCCGCCTCATCGGCCTCAGCGCGCCGGACCGCGAGGGCATCCGCGAGACGGAGCCGCAGACGCTCGCCCCCGAGACGCTGACCTACCTCGACAGGCAGCTCGGCGAAACGTCGCGCGATTGCGTCATCGTCACCCACGGCCCGCTGATGAACACCGTGATCGGCAGCTACTTCGACTCGACGATGCGCTTCTTCGCCACCCATCCGGACGAGGAAATCCGCGCCATTCTCGCTGCGCACGCCAACGCGCGGGCGTGGGTCAGCGGCCACACGCACAGCCCGCTGGAGACGACCGACCTGGTGAAAGCCGAGCCGGTCGGCAACGGCCACCTCATCACCGCGATCAACGTCGGCTCGGTCGCCTATCAGGGCGGCAAGCCGACCGACCCGAGCGAACCGGCCGCACAGCCGAACTACTCCTGCTTCATCACCGTCACCGACGACGCGATCGAGCTGCGCGTGCGCGACCACCTCACCGGCGGCTGGTCGACGATCAACGGCGCCCAAGTGACCACCGTGCCCTTCGCGTCAGCGTCCCGGTAATCGCCGTCGCGCGGAGATCAAGGGACCGCGTTCAACCTGGCGACGCGGGGATGAATCCCCGGGCTCAACCTGGAAAGCCGGCTGAAGCCGGCTGGCAGTGATGAGATACGCGGCATATGGGACGTTGGGAGGCGAGAAACCATTGAGGGAAGAATCTCCCGCCGCAGCGGCGTCCTCGTTCCCGTCACATCGCTCCGGGCCTGCCACGCCGTTTGGCGTTCCTCACGACCGACCATTCTTGCCGGATTCGACCCAGAAGCTGAGCAGCCGCGGCTGCGCCTCGATCGCCTGCAACAACCGTCGCGCCGCGCCGGCGACCTGCCGCTTCCCCTGTTCCCAGTTGCGCACGGTGCCGAGATCGACGCCGAGCGCGCTGGCGAAGACGGCCTGGGAATAGCCAAGCCGCTCGCGAATCGCGCGGACGTCCTGCGCCGTTGGCACCGGCGGTTTCTCGAACGCGAGATCACGCGCCGTCACCGGCTGCCGGTCGTCCAGCGGTGGCGGGATCGGATCATTCCAATCCCGCATCGCGGCCAGCATCAACGCGGCGGCACCGGTCGTTTCCACGAGCGCAGCAGCAGGGCTGTCGCCATGGCTCTTCACGCCCGGCAGCTCTTCAACGCGGCCGATCCAGACATGATCTTCGTCTGACCACCAGATCTCGTACGAGTACCGGCGAGCCTGGGCATAGTCGGCATCAGTCACTTCGATTTCTTTGTCTTCCGCCACCAACGTATCCACTGTCACATGCTCCTCATGGGTTGGTGTCACTGCTCACCGGCCGCCTTGCGAATTGCTTCCTTGACGTCCCGCTCCTGATACTCGTGCGCATCATCCCCGTCG
>JAICKJ010000132.1 GCA_025928015.1 Thermomicrobiales bacterium | reverse complement strand
CGGCCAGCGCGACGAGGACCAGACCGGCGAAGAGCGCGACGAATGGATCGCTCTCGCCCGGCCGGGGCGCGGTGACGAAGGCGATGGTGAAGATCGTCGTGCCGGTCGTGATCCCCAGAAAGCGCACCGTTGTTTAGGCCCCTCCGGCCACGCCCGCAGGCTCCGCCGGCACCGGCTCGAAGGCTGCTTCCTGCATCGCGGCATCCGGCATACCCAACCCCACCCCCATCACTGCGAGCGCGCCCGCGAGCGCCAGCACCGATGCGGTGCCGAACGCGCCCGCCGCCAGGACAACTCCGACCACCAGGCAGAGCGCGCCGGCGATCAGCGGCAGCCTGCGCCCCCGCCGGTCGGCCAGACGGCCGCCCAGCTCGCCGCACGTGGCGAAGAGCACCGACGCGCACGCGCAAGCGAATGGGCGATGCCGGAAGAGGCGAAGATTTACGACCGGCGACGACTCGCTGAGCTCACGCCGCGCAAAACTCCGTCCCAACGCCAGCCCCATCACGCCTGTCATCAGCGCGAGTGCCGCCGATGTCTTCTCGTACACCGTCGGAATCGCGATGAGCGCGCTGAGCGCCAGGGCCAGAAGGATCGAGCCGGACCAGTCGAAACGTGTCCGCTGGGCGCGGGCGGCATCACGCCGGGGCAGGCTCGACCAGCCCAGCAGCAAGGCTATTCCCACCACTGGCACATTCACCCAGAAGATGCTCGACCAGCCCGCAAGATGCACGAGCACACCACCGAGCGGCGGTCCGGCGGCGGCGCCGAGCCCGCGGGCGAAGGTGATGATGCCGAAGCCGGACGAGCGGAGGTTCCCGCCGGTCACCTCGCGCACGATTGCCCGCCCGTTGGGGAAGATCAGCGCGCCGGCAAACGCACGTCACCCAACCTCCCGCCAATCGATTGCATGACGGTCATCGCGACCAGATAGGGCGTCAGCAGCCAGGCCGCCTCGGTAACCGGGGCCCCGAACGCCTGACGAATGGCAGGAAAGGCGACGGCGATCATCGTCGAGTTCAACGGCGCCAGCACGGTGCCGAGCGCGATCACCGGCAGCAACCAGCGATGGACGTCGATCCCGACCTCAGTCACGTCACGAGCCGCCGATCGCTCCATCCCGGGCCTCCCCTGCCTGCGTTGCGGCCATTCGGTTGAAAGACGTCCCGTTCGCATTCTACGGAGGCAGTGCGCCCGGCGCACCATCCACCCGGCAGCCGCCAACGACCTCGATCGCGACCGCCTCGCGCCCGAACCCGATCCGCTTCGCCCAGGTGCTCGGGAAGCGCCGCAGTTCGGCCGCGTCCAGCCGGCGGCAGCGAACGGAGTCGCACCCCAGACACCGGCAGACATTCGACAACGCCTCCTCCGCCGTCGCCAGCGAATGACCGGTCCCGGCGAGCGCGCTGGCATTGATCCGCACTTCGATGCCTCCGCCCATCGCCAGCACCGCGCCGAGCCGGGCACGCAGGGCCTCATCGCCATCCAGCAGTCCCGTCAGCAAGCGGCCGTAGGGAAAGTTGACCGAGATCCGGTTAACGCGGCCATCGAGCGCATCCGGCAACGCCGCCGCATCGCATTGCACCAACGCCAGATTCGCCGGCCACCGCCGGGCATGCCCGCGGACGTGATCGAGACAGGTATCGACTCCGACCACACCCAGATCGGCTCGCTGTCGCGCCAGCCGCAGGGCATAGCGGGCGTCGCCGGTCCCGAGATCGACGTGAAGCTCGTTGAATCGCGCACACCACGCCTCGCTTCCCGGCGCGGGAGCGAGGAGCGCAAGCTGTTCCACCTCGTTGCCTTTCCAGTTCGGATCGAAGGGCCGAAAGCTGAAAAGGCCGCGAGGCGGTCCGCGAGGTGATTTGGCGCGAGGTCAGTAGCCGTCGAGCATGGCCGGCGACCGCCGGAGCAGATCGCTCAGACAGCACAAGGCGCCCAGCATCGCGCGGATGCCGGGAACGCCGACCGGGATTGCGTTACGGAGAGATTGGGTGGTGGTCTAGCAGGGGGGCCGGATGTGAATCTGACTCATGCGGTATCGCCTTCGATGACAACGTGCCGCCGCGGATCGTGCCCGCGGCGAAGACCCAGCGACCATTGTACCGATCAGCTCGGGAATCGGGACTGCCACTCTGATCGCATTCGCGCAATCTCCCGCACCGCCATCATGGTGCTCACCCCGATGTACACCGCGCTCGCGATCACGCCGATCCCGACGCAGACCGGGATCGGCGCGCCCAACGTCGTGCCAATCAGTGCAACGAGCACACCGGCGACAATCGCGTTCAGATTGCCGACGATCGCCGGCGTGGCCGAGACGAGCTGGCCGGGCGAGAGCCGCGGATGCTCGAATGACGACCGCATTACCCCCGCCACGTCGTCATGGTGGTCGGTGACGAAATATGGCGCCAGTTCCGGGGCGAGATCGAGATAGGCATGGCGCAGCCGGTTCATGCCCTGCACGAACCAGACGTCTTCGCGCCGCGCCGCCCCCAACCGGACTTGCGCCCCGACCCCAAGCAGGAGCACGATCGGCAGCAGCAGCAACGCGAAGACCGAGAACCAGCCGCCGAAATCAGTCGCCTGGGCGACGAGCGCCAGCGCTACCACGCTGGCGGAGAGCACGGTGAGGAACATGCTGGCGCGGGTGAACATCTCGTTCCAGGTCATGCTCCGGGTCGCGAGCAGGCTCCAGTGCTCGGTCGCCAGGATTTGCACTCGGATCGCGTCGGAAACTCCGGGGGAACTGGCGGTGAGCGGGAGGTCGGTCGGGAAGTCGTCCATCGTGAACTCCTCAAACCGGCAGTGGCCGGTCACGAGATGGTTCCATTACCGATGAGACCCCGCGTATCGTACACCCACGAACGCCCCGGCCGCGTTGACAGAGGCGCCGCTGGGGCGCACGATTCTGCTATCGAACGACGACCGCCACGCCAACACGCCGGCGTTCCATCTCCACGCGAGGTCGACCATGAGTCTGGATGTCTTCGAACACACGCCGCTGCCCCGCCTGGCCCGCGTCCGTCAGTCGCTGGACGCCACGGATGTCGGCGATATCGCGGCCGCCGTCCACCAGGCGTTCGCCGCCGTGGACGCCGCCACCGTGATCAAGCCGGGGACAACAGTCGCCCTGACCGCTGGCAGCCGGGGCATCGACCGCATCGCCGCGGTGCTGAAAGCGGCGGTCGCGGAGGTCCGTGCCCACGGCGGCGAGCCCTTCATCATCCCGGCCATGGGCAGCCACGGCGGCGCGACCGCTACCGGCCAGACCGAGGTGATCGCCCACTACGGCGTCACCGGGGCGGCGGTCGGCGCCCCGATCCGGGCCAGCATGGAGACCGTCCAGCTCGGCAGTGTCCCCTTCGACCACGGCGACGACGTCCCCGTCTGGTTCGACCGCACCGCCTACGAGCGGGCGGACGTCGTCATCCCGGTCGGGCGCGTCAAGCCGCACACCGACTTCCGCGGCCCGGTCGAATCGGGTCTGATGAAGATGATCGCCATCGGCCTTGGCAAGCAGCAGGGCGCGAGCACCTTCCACGGCCGCGGCATCCACCATTTCGGCCGCCTCATCCCGCTCGTCGCCCGATACACGCTGTCGCAGGTCAACATCCCCTTCGGCCTCGCCCTGATCGAGAATGGCTACGGCCACCTCGCCCTGATCGAGGCGGTGCCGGCTGCCGCCATCCCGACCCGCGAGCCGGAGCTACTGGAGATCGCCCGCGCGAAGATGGCCCGGCTGCCGCGGATCGAAACGGTCGATGTCCTCGTCGTCGACCGGATCGGCAAGGACATCTCCGGCGACGGCGCCGACCCGAACGTGATCAACCGGGCCGTCGTCTCGACCATCGACTTCACCGACGCCCGCCCGGTCATCCAGCGCTTGATCGTCCGTGACCTGACCGACGACACCGAGGGCAACGCGACCGGCATCGGCATGTTCGACTTCGCCCTCCGTCAGGCGGTAGAGCGCATGGACCCGCTGCCGACGTACATGAACATGATCACGGCGAAGTCGCCCGCCGGCGCCCGCATCCCAATCACGCTGGACACCGACCGCGAGGCGTTGCAACTGGCGATCGCCTCCGCCCTCAACGTGCCGGTGGACGGCGCGCGCATCGTCCGGATCGAGGACACGAAGAATCTGGAGTACTTCCTCGCCTCCGAGCCACTCTTGCCGGCATTGGAGGCGACCGGCGTCGTCGAAGTGCTCGACGCGCCGGAGGAGATCCGCTTCGACGCCGCCGGCATGTTCACCGAGGCCGTCGCGGTGCCGGTCTGAGCCGGCGGGGAGCACACGATGGACCAGCTCGAACGGAGACAGATCAACCGCCGCCTGGCGCTGACCGGCGCGTTCGCCGGTCTGGCCGCCCTCAGCAGTATCGGCATGGCCAGCGCGCAGGGCGCCGTCGATGGCGTCGCCGGCGGTGGCCTGGTGCCGCTGGCCGATGGCTCCGGCACGACACAGTTCTCGCTCGCCGTCATCCAGATGCCGGATCCGAAGACGCCCGTGCTCGCCGGCTCCTTCGTCCTCTACGACGCGCACGCCGAAGGCGGCGCCGCGCTGCTGCAGAGCGTCTCGCTGGACGATTTCAAGGCCTACGCGGCCGACAATCCGAACGCCCGCCAGCTCACCGGCAATTTGAGCGTCAACGGCGACGGTGTCTTTCCCTTCCTGCTCCAGGTCGCCGCCGGGGCGAAGGCGGGCGAGCAGGACACCTTCAACCTCGTCGTCGGCCAGGCTGCGCTGCCCTATCTCGGCAACGCCAGCGGCAACGCCAGCGTAGCCTGCAACTGCGCCGCCTACACCTACGCCCTCAGCGGCCCCCTCAGCAAAGGCAAGCTCCACCTGGTGACGTAAGAGGAGGAATCTCTCCCGCCTCTGCCAACCCACCCCCCGTCATTCTGACCGGAGGGAAGCATCCCCCGGCGAAGCCGGTCCGCGTCAGCGGACGACGCCCTGCCGGGGAGATGCTTCGACAAGCTCAGCATGACGACCAAGGAAGGCGCTTCGCGCGGGGATGCTTCGGCTTCACCTTCAGTCAGAATGACGGCACTGCCAATCCCCACCGCTGTCATTCCGACGAAGGAGGAATCTCCTGCCGCAGCAGCCTCCGTCGCCAACACAATCGCCCATTGAAGCAACGACGAGAGAGATTCTTCGGCCTGCGGGCCCCAGAATGACAGGCGAGACATTGGCAAGAAGAGAAAAATCCGGCCGCGCCGGCGGCCATGCCGGCGGTCACGAATCGACGCCGTGCTCCCGCAGCGCGGCGCGAATCTCGCCCGGGTTCATTCGCCCGACCGGCTGGCCGATCACCTCGGCGATCTCCGCCTGCGTGTTCAACCCTTGCGCCTTCGCCCACCGCCAGAACGCCGTCCAGGAGTAATCCTCCAGCGGCGTCTCGTCCTCGTCCGCGTCCTCGCCGCTCGCGTCCGGCGCCGGTTGAGGCACGGCCGGCCGGCGATCATGAACGACTGTGAAATCGCCCCGCTGCGGCCGGGTCGCTGGCGCCAGTTCCGACGCGGGCGGCGCTTCGGTCCGGGTCGGCATCTTGCGCAGCGCATCAACGACCGCCGGCCGGTTGACCGGGCGCACGATCGGCTCGGGCGGCGGCGCCTCCCGTGGTGTCTCGGGCGGAGCCTCCTCGGCGACGGTTTCCTCCGTCCCGGCCGGCACCTCGGTCAGGGCGTACCCAGCCAGGTCGAGCGCCCGCGCCAGCGCCCGCATCTCGGTCTGCTCCATCACCGCCGCCGGGTTCTCCGGCAGATCGACCGCCGCGTGGGCGCTGACCGACCACCCGTCCGGCGCCTCGATCCGGGCGTGGACCGCGACCAGCCGGCCATCGATGGGCACGACATCCGTCTCCACCCGCGCCGCCGGCTGCTCCCGCCGCAGCCACTGGAGCCGGAGCAGCGTCACCGTCGCCGGATCCGCCTCGCCACGTTGCATCAGCTCCCGCAGCAGTGGCAATGGATCGACCTGGTCCAGTCGCGTCAGGGATGGTCTGTCGTTCCTCATCACACCCGCTTTCCTTGAGCGCCGCGTCCCGTTTGGTCGAGTATACCGGGCGTCGCCACGCCGGGAGGCTCCATACTGGACGGCGAGGAAACGTCATCCCGAACGTGAATCGAGGAGGAGACCTGATGGCGGAGCACGAGGCAGCAACACCGACCGGGAAGAGCGGACCAACGGGCGCCAAACGCGAGCAGCGGTCGCTGACCCTGCTCGACATGATCTGGCCGGAGACCGGCCTCCAGACGATGTCCCGCTTGCCCCGCAAGCCGCAGGATCAGCTCGGCGAGGACGACCTGATCGAGCTGCAGATCGACTTCGTGACGCTCGCGCTGACGCCGCTGGAGTTCATCCAGCTCGCCTCCTTCCTGCGCATGAGCATCGACGGGCTCCTCGACCACCACCCGGCCCTCCAGCGTGCCGTCGTCAACGCCTTCGACATCAAGAGCTGACCGCCCGCAACCGCTTGGTGACGGACGATGTGCGGTGGCCGCGTTGCGCGTACACTTCCGCCCGAGAGGTCACCGTGGGGGTTGGCAACCGGTGGGTGAGACGGACACAAGCGCCAAACAGGTTGCCCTGAGCGATGGGTCAACGAACGGCCTGCGCACGCCGCCGCCGGCGCCGGAACCGCCACTCATCCGGGTCCGGCTCGATGTGCCGGTGTGGCTCATCCTCAAGGTCGTCGCCGTCCTCGTCGCCCTCTTCATCCTTCAAACCCTGACGGTCGTCATCATCGAGATCTTCGTCGCGCTCCTCATCGCCGCGGCCCTCGATCCCGTCGTCACCTGGCTCCAGCGCCACCACTGGCCGCGCTCGCTCTCCGTCGCGGTGCTGATCCTCGCCTTCCTCGGCCTCATCGCCGGCGCCGGCATCATCTTCGTCCCGCCGGTGGTCCAGGAAGTCCAGCAGATCGCGAAGAACCTGCCCGACTACGTCGAGGAGGGCCGCCGCATCCTCCGGCACTACCCGACGCTCTACCAGCGGATCAACGACGCGGCCAGCAAGGGATCGGCCGATCCCAACGCCATCGCCTCGCAGGCCCTGACGCTCGGCACCGGTATCCTCACCGTCGGCACCAACATCATCCTGACCCTGACGCTGGCCGCCTACCTGCTCGTCGATGGCGAGCAGATCTTCAACACGCTGTCGACCTTCATCCCGGTCCGCTACCGGATCAAGGTCCGCCAGACCTTTCCCGAGGTCAGCCGCGTCGTCCGCGGCTACATCGTCGGGCAGACGATCACCTCGACGCTCGTCGGCGTCTACTCGTGGATCGTGCTCGCCTCGCTCGACGTGCCCCAGGGGCTGTTGCTCGCGCTGCTGGCCGCGATTGCCGACGCCATCCCGATCTTCGGCCCGTTCATCGGCACCGTGCCGCCGGTCCTGATCGCCCTGACGGTCTCCTGGCCGAAGGCGGCCGCCGTGCTCGTGCTCTATCTGATTTACCAGCAGATCGAGGCCGGCTACATCATCCCGCGCGTCTACGGCAACCGGCTGCGCATCTCGTCGTTCGCCGTGCTCGTCGCGATCCTGATCGGCGCGCAGCTCCTCGGCATCGTCGGCGCCTTCCTGGCCCTGCCGATCGCCGCCGCGCTGCCGACTATCGCGAAGATCTGGCGCGAGTCCGAGGACGGGCCAGTGGACCCGCCGACGCCGGCGCCACCGACGGTGGGACTGCCTGATCCGGAGGAACCGGCGCCGGCCGTTACGCCGGCTGGCTACTGAGCTCGATCGTCGGGATGAGCCCTTCGTCAAACTCGCCGAGGCGATCCGGACCGAGCGCGACGATCTGCGCCAGCGCCGCGCGTGCGGCCGCCAGCAACGGCTCCAGCTCGATGCCGAGCGTGCGCGGCGCGAAATCGGACGTCTTCTCGATCCCGTCCATCAACAATAGCACCGCCCCCCGGTGATTCCCGTTGAGCGCGTGGTAGTATCCGACGCCGATCTGGAGGATGCCCTGGTAGAGCCGGCGAATCTGGCCCCGCTCGGCATGCCACTCGGCCTCGATCTCCTCGTGCGCCTCGAAAAAGCGCCGCTGGTTGAAGAGCTCGATCCCGTGCCGCACCCCCTCCGGCAGACTCACAGGGTCCTTCTTCCCTTCACTGGGAGCAGGGGCGTCCGGCGCGAAGGGGAAGACGTTGCGGATCAGCGGGTTGAACCGGTCGCGGATGCGGCCGATCACCGTGTCGTCCGTCCCCAGCGGACCCTCGATCATCAACGGACCGGCGTAGCCGCTGCCGGCGACCGCCCGCAACAAGGCCGACCAGGGGAGGTCGCCGTCACCGGGCGGCAGATGCCGCCCGAACGTCTCATTCCCGACGTTGTCCCGGTAGTCGCTGATGTGAACATCGACGACCCGGTTGCCCATTGCCGCCAGCATCATGAAGGGGTTGGCCTTCGCCTCGGCCGCCTGGAACGGGTCGAAGACGAAGCCGATCTGTTCCGGCGAGCCGATCTCGGCCAGCCGCGTCGCGAACGTCACCACATCGCGCACCGTCGCCAGCGCGCACCAGGAAACGTTCTCCAACCCCAACGTGATCCCCGCCTCGCCGCAGGCCAGCGCCAGCTCGGCCGTCTGCGCGATGAAGCGATCCCACGCGTCCGGCCCGGTCATCTCCTCGCGCCGGAAACCGTGCCAGACGAGCGTCGTGGCGCCGAGCGCCGCCGTCGCCTCGATCCCACGCTGGAAGAGGTCGCGCCCCTCTCGCGCGCGCCGCGGGTACGCATTCCCGAAGGGATGGAGCCGGTGCATCGAATGGACCGAGCAGATCGTCGTCCCGGCCACCGCGCTGGCCCGCGCCAGCCGCCGGATGAACGCCGGGTCGTACTCGCCGGCCGTCTGGAGCATGATCTCCAGGTCAGTCAGCCCCAACGCGGCGGCGGCCCGGGGCACGTCCTCGGTCGCGACGTGCGGGTAGAACGCGCCGCTGGAGACGCCCAGCCGCACGGCCCGCAGGTGGTGAATATCGGGGTTTTCGGCACGCTGCTCGACGTCCGAGACGGCCAGCAGGCGGTCGATCGTCTCGCCGGCGCTCGCCACGGTCAAATCCGCCGGGCCCTGGCCGGTGACGACATCGTCGGCCGGCGGTTTCGTTTCCTTCGTGGGCGGAGCCGGGACGCGGTCCTGCGGAAACGGAACGATCCGCGCGGGCTGCGATTCCTGCGGGGTATCCACGATCGGGATTCTCCTCAACCCGTCCGGCCGCGCATAGGCGCGGCGTCGCGGGTGATGGCGACGTGACCGATGCCGGGAGGCGGTCACACGGTGCAAACAGATGCCGGGCACCGGACGGGGCGACCTGCCGCACATCGGGGACCATCAGCGCCAGCCGCGCCGTCGACCCGCGCCGGATCGGGGCGCGCGGCCGGTGAGCCCGCGATGTGGAGGTGAGAGGCGGAGGTGATGCGATGGCGCCAGCGGCGCGCGGATCGTCGATCGTGCGCCCGCCCGCCAGGCGGCAGATGAAGCTCCCCCTCCCACGCCAGCGTGTCGCACGCCGGGTGTGCGTTGATCCTACCACCCTCCGCCGCGCCGCCACAGATGTTCCGAAAGGTCACACTGGCGCATCGGAGAGCGCCAGTGTGTCCGGACAGCGCCGACTTTTCGCGCGATTTGTCCCATCGCCCGTCCGTCATGGTAGGGTGGAGAGCACTATGCCACGAACGTGCGCTGCTTCACGCTACGACCGGGTCACAGGTAGGAGAGCGGGTCGATGGACGCCGCCGATCAGCCGTCGCACAGCCCGATGATCAGTGGGCTGCTACTCCTCGCCGAGGCCGCCTGCTCGGTTGGCATCCTGCTGGCGGGGAGTGCCGCCACGAGCTGGTTTCGGTCGGTGGTGGCCGTGATCGGTGTTCTGTCGATGAAGGCGTCTAGCGACGCTGGCATGAGGCGTGCGTCATGGTGATTTCATGGCGCGCTTTGGCAC
The DNA here is from genome assembly GCA_025928015.1 of Thermomicrobiales bacterium. GTDB lineage: Bacteria > Chloroflexota > Chloroflexia > Thermomicrobiales > UBA6265 > JAICKJ01. Next base: position 695 of record JAICKJ010000132.1, on the reverse strand, counting down.
GCGCAAAAGGGAACAGACCCTGTCCGAGCTATTTTCGGAGGGGAGAAGGAGAACGTTGCATGAGACGGCCACGAATCCTGGTGCTCGCATTCGCGTTGCTGGGCAGCTTCCTGCTCGCGGGCAGCGGCGTCGCGTTCGCCCAGGGAACGTCCTACGATCCGGTCACCACGCCGCACCCCACGCATGTGCATGAGGGCACCTGCGCGAAGCTCAATCCGAACCCGCAATATCCGCTGAATCCGACCACGATCCGCAAGAGCACCGCGAACAGTGACAAGACGCAAACCCCGCCCGCGGTCGAGGGCGTCCTGACCGCGCCGACGACGCTCTATTCCGACACCGAGATCGACGTCAAGCTGGACGACCTGTTCTCCACGCCACACGCGATCAACGTGCACAAGAGCAACGCGGAGATCCAGACCTACATCGCCTGTGGCGACATCGGCGGCTCGATCATCGACGATCAGCTCGTCATTGCGATCTACCCGCAGAACGATTCCGGCTTCTTCGGCATGGCCATCCTGACCAAGAAGGACGACAAGACCGAAGTGACCGTCTACCTCGCCACCCCGACCGGCCAGACCGGCGGCGCCACCACTCCGGCCGCCACCCCGGCGTCCTGATTCACGCCGGCGCCGAATCACTGGCAACACGAGAAGCGGGCCCGCCCCCAGGCGGGGGCGCGCGGCCCCGGG
>JAICKJ010000155.1 GCA_025928015.1 Thermomicrobiales bacterium | reverse complement strand
GTCGGCGATCTTCGCCGCGCGGCGCGGGTCCGTGTCCATGACCGAGATTTGCATGAGGAGCGTGTCCGGCACCAGTGACACCGTGATCTGGCTCGCCAGGGCGCCGCTGCTGATCGGCAGATGGAGCGTGTCCACGACCCGTTGCATGATCTCGTCGTTCTTGACGAGCTGCTGGTAGGTGGCCGCGAGTTGCTGGGTGGTCAGGAGACCGGTGTAGTCGCTGCCGGTGTTTTCGGAGCCGAGCAGCAGGAGCCGGGTGTTGGTCGTGTAGAGGTCGACTTCGCGGGCCGACCGCATATAGGCGGCGGAGCCGCAGACGAGCATGATGAGGAGTACGAGCCAGCCGCGCCGGCGCGCGAGCCGCAGTAGATGACGAAGGTCGATTTCCACATCTGTCCCCTTGCCGCACCTCTCGCCCGGATTATCCAGATAGCAGTACAGGAACACTTCCCGAGACACTATACATGAAGGTCATACGATATTGCTAGTACTAATGGCGGACAACTCTGAACAATATAACCCGGTATAGCCGGATCTTCCTGACAGGCGCGGGGTCGCCGCATATTCGCGCGGCCGGGTGCCTCGCAGCTACGACGCGCCTCGGGGTGCCGGCGAGATTCTGGTGGACAGCACGAGAGGCCAGCGCACGGCTGTCGTCGCTGGCTCAGGAGGGGAATGTCAAAAGGAGCGCGCCGGCGCGCGCGTGTCAATAGACGACGAGGCTGCGGATGTCATAGCCAGGGAGGTGGGCGCGGCCGTGGAGGGTGGAGAGCTCAGCCAGGACGCTGATGCCGACGATCTCGCCGCCCAGCGCGTTGACCAGCTTGATCGTCGCGGCGACGGTGCCGCCGGTCGCCAGCAGGTCGTCGACGATCAGGACGCGGTGGCCCCGCGTGATCGCGTCCTGATGGATTTCGAGCGTGTTGGCGCCGTATTCGAGCGCGTACTGCTCGGCGAGCGTCGGCGCGGGCAGGCGGCCGGGCTTGCGGACGGGCACGACGCCCGCGCCGAGGAGGTAGGCGATCGGCGTGCCGAGGATGAAGCCGCGGCTCTCGATGATCACGACCTGGTCGATGTTCTGGTAGGGTTTGGCCATCAGGTCGATCACTCGCTTGAACTGGGTGGCGTCGGCCAGGAGCGGAGTGATGTCGCGGAAGATGATGCCGGGCTCCGGAAAGTCGGGAATGTCGCGGATGTACTGTTTCAGCTCGTCGCTGATGGCCTGGCTGACCGAGGGGGCGTTGGCGTGGGTGTCCCGCATGAGCGCATGTCTGTCCTTCGCTGATGTGCCGGCCCGTTCCGGACCGTCGCCGATCCGCGCTGAGTGTACCCGGTTTGCCCGGCCGGGAGTGACGCGGTGACCGCGCGGCAGACGGTGAAATCGCAGGTGCGGGCGGCGCTGCTGGTGATCGTGCCGGCGATCTTCGTCGCCATCCTCGCGCCGCGCGGCAGCCTGCTCCAGGGCATTGCGCTCGTCGTCCTGGTCATCGCGGCCGTCTACCTGGTCGGCGTGCTCCTGCGCGCCCGCGGTGAGCGGTGACCGGCGCGGGCCGGAACGCCTGCGCTCCCGGCCCGCGTGGCGTGACACCGCCGATGCCGCTACTGAATGACCCGGCAGAACTCGACGGCCACCCAGCCGATCTCCAGCAGATTGCCATCGATCTTGATCCAGGTGTAGCCGTCGGCGGAGATCGGCCCGTCCACCACGTCGGCCACCGCGCCGATCGCCGCCCGGTCGATCACGGTCGAGCCGGTGCCAGGACCCGAGCGGATGTTCAGCGGCCCGTCGACCACCTCGATCCGCGCGCCCGGGCCGATGTCGCCCTCGACGGGGGTGTTGGCGACGCTCAGGTAATCCTCGACCGCCCAGCCGATCTGGCCGCTCGCGATCTGCACCTTGTACCACACCCAGCCGTCGGCGGCGACGGGCCCGTCGAGCACGGTGCCGAGTGTGCTCTCCAGCATGCTGGTGATGACGTTGCCGCTCAGCGAGGGGGCATCACGCAGGTTGAGTTCGCCGGAGGTGACGTAGACGGGCGTGCCGGGGCCGAACTTCGGGCCGTCCTGGATGAAGGGGGAGATGTAGGCGGTGGCGACCCAGCCGGCGACGTCCGAAAATCGCACCTCGATCCACGAGTAGCCATCGGCGGACTGGTTCGAAGCGGTCACGGTGCCAACCGCGCCGTAGCTTTCAGTCGCCAGCACGGCGCCGCTCAGCCCGGCCCGGTCGCGCACATTCAGACCGTCGGTGATGACCATGATTTGCGAGCCGACCGGATAGCGCGGGGCATCGCCACCGCCCTCCACGGGCGTCAGGTACTCGCCGGCGGCGTATCCGACGAAGGGCGGATCGACGGCTTCGACGGCTGCCTGATACCAGGTCCAGCCATCGGCCGGGAACGGACCGTCGTAGATGTGCAGCATCGTGCCCTCGGGCAGCACGTCGAGCACGTTGCCGTTGATGCTCGGCGCGTCCCGGAAGTTGAGGTCCGTGGACGTGTAGGCGGTGTCGCCGATTCCGAAGGCGGCCGCGGCGCTGACGCCGCCGGCGCGGCTCAGACCGATGGCCGCGAGTCCGCCCGACATGAGCGCGCCGGCGGCGAAGGACCGGCGACTGATACGTGTGCCGAACAGCGACTGGACGTCGATGGTTCCCATGGCGACATCTCTCCTCTGTGTCGTCCGGGGCGGCGGTATTGCCGCGCCCACGCGTTCGGTCGTTTGCTTCCCTGTCCATCACAACGAGCATCGTTGGGCGACGGTTTCGCCGGTCCTGTCGTTTTTCGCATCGGGATCGACGCGCCCATGTCCGTGGACGCGAAACTGGACGAGTTCGCAACTTCGCCGGACCCGTCCTGCGCGTCGACCTCCTGTCAGATAGCCTGGCAGAACTCGAAGGCGACCCAGCCGATGTCGAGCAAGTTGCCGTCGATCTTGACCCACGTATATCCATCGGCGCCGCTCGGTCCGTCGATGACCTGCGCGACCGCGCCGGTCGCGGCCATGTCAATGACGCCGTAGCCGGTGCCGGGTCCTGAGCGGATGTTGAGCGGACCATCGACGACCTTGATCCTGTCGCCGATCGCGACGTTGTCGCCAGTCCCGCCGCTCCCGCCGGATGCCTCGGCCAGGTAGAAGGCGGCGACCCAGCCGGTCGCGTCCGGGAAGCGGACCTCGGTCCAGACGTAACCGTCCGCGTCCATGACGGAGGCGAAGGTCTCGCCGACGGCGCCGTAGGTCACGACGCCGATCACGTTGCTGTCCAGGCCGGCGGCGTCGCGGACATTGAGCGCGTCGGTCATCACCTTGACCCGGCTGCTGACGGGGAACCTCGTGCCGATGGCGCCGCCGCCGGAATTGCCACCGACCCCCTTCAGGTACTCACCCGCGGACCATCCCGAGGTGTCGTCGTCGTAATTGACCTCGTACCAGGTGTAGCCGTCCGCGTCTACCATGTTGCCCGTCGCCACACCGTGGGCGCCGTAGAGTTCGACGCCGATCACGTTGCCGGCCAGACCGGCACGGTCGCGCACGTTCAGCGCATCGGCGGTGACGGTCACGGATGTCCCGCCGCCGGCGCCAGCAAGGGCAACTTGCCCGCCGGCGCTCGCCAGGGCCAGCCCTGACGCGGCCAGCGCACCGGCACTGAACGACCGCCTGGTGATCCGGCGGGACAACAGGGTGCTAACGGTGCTCTCGCGCATCGTGGTAGCTCTCCTCGCGGCACGGTGGCACGCCGCCTCCGCGCCGGTTTCGTTCGCTGTTCCCATCAGTCCAACGCGCGACGATAGAAATCGTTTCACGATGCAATCGAAAGGAGAGGTAGTGGTAATCAAGTGTCAAGAGGACGCAACGAAATGCGGGAAGCCGGATTGGCTCCCCGCATTCGCTTGAATGCCAACGATGGACGCGCTGGGATCAGACGACCTGGCAGAACTCGAAGGCGACCCAGCCGACCGCGAGCAGATTGCCGTTGATCTTGATCCAGGTGTAGTCCTGGGCGTACAGCGGCCCGTCGACCACCTTGGCGATCGCGCCCGTCGCCGCCACATCGATCACGGGGGACTTGGATCCCGCCGAGGAGCGGATGTTGAGCGGGCCATCGACGACCTTGATGGTGTCACCCACCTTCACGGGGCCGTTGGGCGGAGGCGTCGGGTTGCCGGCCGAGAGGAAGTCCTGGACGACCCAGCCCTGTTCCCCGGTGATGACCTCGATCTTGTACCAGGTGTATCCGTCGGCCGTTTGCGGGCCGTCGGTCACCTTGCCGGTGTCGCCGGTCTGCAGCGTACGGAGGATCGAGCCGTTCAGCCCCGGCGCGGAGCGGAAGTTGAGCGGGCCGGAATTGACGTAGACCGAATCGCCGATGTTGAAGTTGCCGCCAGAGGGGGAGCCGAGCTGGAGGAACTCGCCGGCGAGATATCCAGTCGGACTTGGGCCGCCCGTGCTCGTCCTGACGAGGTACCAGGTGTAGCCGTCCTTGGCGGTGCCGGAGTCCTGCACGACCGCGTAGGACCCGGCCGGCAGGACGACGTAGACATTGGAATTCAATCCCGGTGCGTCGCGGTAGTTGACCGCGGAGGTCGTCAGCACCCCGTCACCGGGTTTGAACGCGCCGCCCCCGCCGCCGCCCGAATAGGCCTTGACGAAGTCGGTCGCCACCCACCCTTCCAGTTTCGGGAAGGCGACATTGATCCAGGTGTACCCGCCGGCGGACACTCCGGCGCCTGTCACGTCGCCGATCGCGCCGGAATTGACGACGTTGATGACCGAGCCGTTCGGCTGGTCGCGGACATTGAGCGCGTCGGTGTTGACGATGATCTGCGAGCCGACCGGGAAGTCGCCGCCCCCGCCACTGTTGGAGGCGAGCAGGGCGCCCGCGACGTAGCCCGTGGGATTGTCGCCGCCGGTGGCGATCCGGATCAGGTACCAGGTGTAGCCGTCCTTGGCGGTGCCGGAGTCCTGCACGACCGCGATCTGATTGGGTGGCAGCACCAGGAGGACGTTCGAATTCAGCCCGGGCGCATCGCGATAGTTGGTGTAATCGGTGGTCACCACCTGGTCACCGGGGCCGAAGCTGGCGGCCGCGACGGTATCCGCCCGGCTCAACCCGGCGATGAGCAGCCCCCCGGTTGCCAGGGTACCGGCGGCGAACGAACGACGGCTGATCCGACGGGTCAGTAGCGGGAACTCCCGATCGCTGCGCATGGCAGCATCTCCTCTCAATCGCGCGCTTCTGGACACAACCATCACGCGCCTCTGGACACAACCGTCCGGCCGACTGCCGGGACCGCTCCGCATCCTTCGCCAGAGCCCTTCCCCGGAACCACCAGCGCCCAGCGCCGGCGCGATGACAGACACACGTGAAGGCGGCTACGAGCCGCCCCACCATCCGGTCATTTGCCATCGATAGATTCACCGCGATGACGGCGCTCGGTCGCCTGATCTGAGGTGACGGATCGCGCGTCGATCGTGCGTTGAATAACATTCCCTGCACCCATCCTAAGCGTCTTTACTTCAATACGCAAGAGGAAGTGCGCGTTTCGTTGTCAATCGGGCACGGAATGTCAGGGAATGCGTTTCGCCCAGATGGAGTCTGGGAAGCGTTGCTGGATCTCAGCCCAAATCCTGTGCTGGCCGGCGACATCGTGGTTGCCCTGGAAGTAGACGCCGATCCCCTTCCAATACAGGGCCTCGGCGGCCAGCGGGCCGTCCGGATCGCGGGCGACCGCGTCGTCGAGGCGAAAGAGGCAGAGGTCGTATTCCCTCCAGCGCATGCGCACCAGCGCCTCCCCGATGTCGAGGATGCCGAGGTATTCCTTCGGCGGCAGGAAGTTGATCGACCGGTAGCGGATCTTGCCGCTGCGGTCGCCGATGAGGATGGTCGGGGTCCAGAAGACCTGGAACGGCCGCACGGCGGCGCGGTCGGTGAAGAGGTGGAGCTTGAGCGGGACGAAGCGATCGGCGATCGTCCGCTGCACCTGGGGATCTGGATACGTCACGGCATCCAGCTTGTCGCAGCCCCCTCAGTGCTCCTGATAGACGTCGATGACGATCGGCTGGCGGGTACGCCGCGCCTGGGCGATCGCCTCGTCCCAATCGTGCAGCCACTGAATGCCGTCCGCATCGCTCATGTGCGCCTCCGTCCGTCTGGCAGGGCTTGTCGCCGGTGGCCGGTCCCCGCGCGAACTGTCACTGGCGGCATCTTCGGCTGGAACCGTCGATTGGGCAAGGCGGGAGCGGCCGGCGGTCGTGTCAGCGGGCAGGGGAACGCTGTAGGATTAGCCGGCTGTGGTCGTGATCGGCCGGGCCGCCGTCGTAGCTGACATCGCGCAGGAGACGCATCGCGCATGCAAGGTCTGGAATCGACCGCGATCGATTTTGTCCGTTCCCTTTTCGACACGCTGGGCTGGGCGGGCGTCGTGCTGGCGATGGTGATCGAGAGCGCCTGCATCCCCTTGCCGAGCGAGGTCATCATGCCGCTCGCCGGCTGGATGCTGGTCGCCGAGCATCATCTCGGCTGGCAGGGCATCCTGCTCGCCAGTTTCTGGGGGGCGATCGGCAACCTGATTGGCTCGACCATCGCCTACGCCGTCGGCGCCTGGGGCGGACGTCCGCTGATCGAGCGCTACGGCCGCTACATCCTGATCACCCGCAAGGACCTCAACCGGGCCGACGAGTGGTTCAGCAAGCGGGGCGAGATCACGACCTTCGTCTCGCGGCTGCTGCCGGTGATCCGGACCTTCATCTCCTTCCCGGCCGGCGTGGCGCGGATGAACTATGTCCGGTTCGCCACCTTCTCCTTCGCCGGGGCGTTCCTCTGGTGCATCCCGTTGACGATCATTGGCTACCAGCTCGGGCCGAAGTGGGACGATTTCCGCCAGAAGGCGCGGTTCCTCGACTATCCGATCGTGGCGATCGTGCTGGCGCTGATCGCGTGGTATGTCTGGCACAAGGTCGGCGAGCTGCGCGAGGAAGCGCGGCAGGACGCCGAGGCCGAAGAGCAGCACCAGACGCTCTCGACCCCCAAATAGCGTCTACGCCGGCACGGCGACAGGGGCAGGTTGGGTCACGGCGAGCGGCCGCGGGCTGGATTGCTCCATCAGCACCTCGATCCGGAGCCGTTCGGGCAGCAGCAAGCCCAAAGCCCGTTCCACCGCCGAGCGCGGATCGCGCGTCAACTCGACACGGAAGGCGTCGTCGCGTTGCGCGCGCTCGATCAGTGCCGCGCCAATGACGTCCCGGGCTCCAAATGAGATCGTCTGCTCTGTCATCCCTCGTTGCTCCTGTCGCTCGCATTCCATTGTCCGCTCCCATGCTGGCGGGCGCCGGCCCTCGTCCTCGACTCTACCGGGAGGTCGGGGAAAGACCTATCGCGTGGTTTACAGGCGGTCGCGTGGCCGGTAGAAATGGGGCAGCCGACGTCTCTGGACTCGAAACTGAAGGAAGTAGATGATGAATCTCCAGCTACCTGACCGGTTTCCCGCCTATCGCTTCCGCGGCTCCCATTTCGCCATCGGCCAGCAGTTCGGGGCGGCCTGCGCCGACCGCATCCGCCTCCATCTCGACCGGGCGACGACGCGGCTGCGGGAGAAGCAGGGCATCCGCCGGGAGGATGCGCTGGCGAACGCCGGGCGTTTCCGCGCCTATGTGCTGGAGTCCGCGCCGTTCTTCGACGAGGAGATCCGGGGCGTCGCGGTCGGCGCTGGCATCTCGCTGGAGGAGGCGTATTTGCTGCAGCTCCGGGCGGAGCTGGGCGTGGTGCCGGCGGAGAAGCTGGCCGACGAGCCGGGCGACGAGTGCACGAGCTACGCCGTGCTGCCCGAGGCGACGCGGGATGGCGTGGCGCTGATCGGTCAGAACGCCGATCTGCCGCCCTTTTACGGCGAGCTGGGCGTCGTGGTCGAGCTGGTCTTCGACGACATGCCATCCGTGCTGATGCTGACGCCCGCCGGGCAGGTCTCGTACCTCGGGATCAACGAGGCGGGCATGGGCGCGTTCGCGAACTACCTGACCTGTGATGGCTGGCGGGTCGGCTTCCCGCGCTATCTGCTCTCGCGTCTGGCGCTGTCGAAGGAGTCCGTGCCAGAGGCGATCGCGGCAATCCGGTCGGTCCATCGCGCCTCGTCGCGCAATCTGATGTTGATGGATGCGCATGGCAACGCGGCCGATGTCGAGACGACGCCGACCGGCGACGCGGTGATCGAGCCGGTCGACGGGCTGCTCGCCCACGCGAACCATTACAGCCATCCGGCGATGCTCGCCGCCGAGCGCGCGAAGGCGGAGTACCTGCCGAATACGCGCACCCGCGAGGTGACGATGTGGCGGCTCCTGCGGGAGCATCGCGGTCAGCTCGACCCGGCGACGATGCAGACGATCCTGCGCGACCGCGCCGCGTATCCGGACTGCCTCTGCCGCGCCGCCGATGACAACCCGGTGCACGATACCCAGACGTTCGCCTCCCTCATTGCCCAGCCGACCGCGGGCCGCATGTGGATCGCCGTCGGCCCGCCCCACGAGCACGAGTACGTGGAGTATGCGTTCTCTCCGGTGGCGATAGCATAGGATCGCCGCCAGACGTAGCTCCGGGCCCCGCGCCCGGAGATACGAAAGCAACCTTTCAAACACAAAGTGATTTCGCCATGGTCGTTACAGACATTTACATCGATCGAGTCGTTGTCGATCCGGATCTGGCCAAGGCATTCGCGCACGCTTTCGACGTTGCGGGAACCCACGTTGCCGTGGCAGTCGATGACGATCTCGTCGCGGTTGCCCGGGCCTGGAACAACCGGACAACGGAGGTCCTCCTCCGCACCTCTCGCAGGCGAGGAAAGATTCCGGAGGTCATTGACCTGACGGTGCGTGGACAGATGCCGCGGACGTTTCAACGCGTTCTTGCGCGGGCCGCGACGCGACTGCGAGCAGCGATACTGACCGATGAGATCGTGGTCGATCCATTTGCCGACAGCGAGTGGCTCTTGATCGCGCCAGACGGCACGTCCACTGTCGTCCTTTCGGATGCGGAGAAGTTCGCTTCGGACGATCCGGCGATCATCCTGACGGCCGAGTCGAGGCGTGCTCTTGAGCGTTATCGCGTGGCAGCGCCCGCAGCCAGTTGATTCATCCACCTCGCAATCACATGGCGATTCGCCGGAGGCCGTGCTAGGCTGGTGCCATCCGGCGGTCGCCGTGTCCGTACATCTGTGTCCCGGTGGCACGCGGGTGGGCCGATTCCCCCGTTGATCTTCCTGCTGCAGAACCCCGCGAAGAGGGAGCGAATCCACGATGTTCAATCAACGTCTGAATCGCCGGGCGGTGGTCAAGCTCGGCGCCAAGGGGCTCGGCGCGACCATGCTGGCCTCCGCCGCGGTGCGCCAGCGCTCATTTGCGACACTGGCGAAGGGACTGGCGGCGAACCTGCCGGGCGGTGGCGTGATGACGATCGTCGTCGCCGGGCTCGACACGCGCACGCCGGACGAGCCGGAGAATACCGATGTGCTCAAGGTGGCGCGGATCGACCTCAATTCGGCGACGGTCCGCGTCATCTCGATCCCGCGCGATCTCTACGTCGAGATTCCGGACGTCGGCTACGACAAGATCAACCGGGCCTACGACTATGGCTCGAAGCCGGGCGTGCGTGACTGGAACGCCGGCGCGGCTTTGGTGCGGCGGACGATCGAGGTCAATTTCGGCGTCGAGACGCACGGCATGATCACGACCAACTTCGACGGCTATCAGCACATCGTCAGCGCCTTTGGTGGCGTCGATGTCCAGAACCCGTATGACATCTACGACGGGCAGTACCCGACCAACGATTACGGCACGAAGGAGATCTC
>JAICKJ010000181.1 GCA_025928015.1 Thermomicrobiales bacterium | reverse complement strand
GCGATCAGCGTCTTCGGGTCGGGGCCGAGGAGCGTCTCGCCGCGCTCGCGGACGACGTGCAGGTTGAAGAGCCAGGAGTGCTCGGCGACGCGGGCGTGGAACGGCTCGCCCGGGCTGATGATGGCGATGGTCGCGGCCGGATCGAACGGCTGGACATCGTCAACCGCCAGATAGCCGACCTCGATCCGGTCTTTCCAGGCCGGAAACGCACCCGCGATCTCCGCGTGCATCGTCGCCAGCCGTGTCAGCTCCTCGGTCGTGATCCGCGACGCGACGATCGCCGCGAGATCGACGTCGCTGAGCCGAACGTCGAAATCCCCCGTCACCAGTGACCCGAAGAGATAGAGCCCGCGCAGCTGGTTCCCAAGCGTCTCCCGCATCCGTCCGGCAATGTGCATGAGGATTGCATCAACATCTGGAGATGCGGTCGGATGCATCAGCGGGCCCGGGCACGGGCGCGGCGGGCGAGCCAGGCGGTGGCGAGGAAGAGGAGGCCGCCGAGCAGCCAGAAGGGGTCCCAGAGGAAGAGATGCCAGCGGGCGGCGCGCTCGCCGAGCCCCTCCGGCGTGGTGGTCATGCCGGTGATCATCGCGAGGTGCTGAATGCCGTTGATCAGACCGTAGAGCGCGAGCAGGAGACCGGCGACGAGGCAGCCGGCAACCCGCAGCCAGGAGGAGAAGAGTCCGCCCCAGGATTGGACCAGCGCCAGTGGGATGAGCGCGAGCAGGGCCTTGATGATGACGCTGACCCAGAGCGTGGCGATGAAGCCCCGGTCGCCCGCTTCGACCGTCCGGGCGATCTCGTTGCCGACCGTGTACGCGCCGAGAAAACCGTCGATCGCCCACGTCCAGTCGAAGCTGGCCGCCAGGGACCAGTACAGGCTGATGGCGGCGAAGAGCAACGCCCAGGCCGCGGCGAGGGAGCCGGCGCGGCGCACGGCGCGCGTGCCCGGCACGGCGGGATAGGGACTGGCGCGATGCATGGGCGAGGACCCTTCCGCGGAGCTCGAGCCGGCCGGCGGTTGCCTACGAGAGCCAGCCACGACGCTTGAACACACCGTAAAGCACGAGGCTGACGAGCGCCATGAGGAGCAACGCGAACGGGTACCCGAACGCCCAGTCCAGCTCCGGGATTTCAGCGAAGTTCATGCCGTAGATCGTGCCGATCAGCGTCGGCGCGAAGAGGATCGCCGCCCAGGCCGAGATCTTCTTGACCTCGTCATTCTGCTCGATCGAGACCTCGGAGAGGCGCTTGACCTCCTCGTTCTGGGCGAGACCGACGACGGCCAGGTTCACGTTGAGGATGTTCTGCAGCACCTCCCGGAACGACTGGACACGCTCCTGGACGTTGAGCGCGTGGTCCTGCACGTCGCGCAAGTGGGCGAGCAGCTCGTCATCGATGCCCCGCCGCTGCGCCTCCTGGATCATCGTCCAGACGATCGATGGCAGCGGCTTGGTTGCCCGCTGGAAGTCGATCACCTCGCGGGAGAGCTCGTAGGTCCGGCGGGAGACGCCGGCGTTGCCGGAGAAGACCTCGATCTCGATCTCGTCGATGTCGTTCTCCAGTCCGGCGAGAACCGGCGTGTAGTCATCCACGACCCGGTCGATGATGCCGTGCAGGATCGCCATCGGGCCGAGCCGGAGCAAGTCCGGGTCGGATTCGAGCTTCTGACGGATGCCGCGCAAGTTCGGCACCTCGCCGTGGCGAAGGGTGATGACGTAATCGGGGCCGACGAAGATGTGGACTTCACCGAGCTGGATCAGCTCGGCCCGGTCGACGTAGCGACCGGCCTTGAGGACGATGAAGAGCATCTCATCGTAGCGCTCGATCTTTGCCCGCTGATGGGTCTGGATGGCGTCCTCGACCGCCAGCTCGTGCAGATCAAACTCGGCGGCGACGGAGCGCAGCTCCTCCTTCGTCGGCTGGTAGAGGCCGATCCAGGCGACGCCGGCCAGCTTGCGGCTCGCCTTGTAGGTCTCCTCCAGCGTCGTCGGCTGCGCCGCCCGCCTCCCGTCCACGTAGATCGCGCTGTCGATGATCATGTCCCGCCCCTCGCCACGCCCGGTTGCACCGCAGCCAAGGATACGCGGCGGGCTCAATGCCGGGCAGGATGCGAAGCCGGTATGATGCCCGGGCGACACCGATGGTCGGCACCGAGGGGGATGGAGATGACACACGAGCTGCTGGTGACGAACGTGCGTCCGCCGCACGGTGAGGCGATCGACCTGCGCGTGGTCGACGGGGTGATCGCCGAGGTGGGGCCGGCGCTGGAAGCGTCATCGCCGGACGCACGGGCGATGGACGGCGGCGGCCGGTTGCTCTTCCCCGGTTTCGTCGATGCGCACACGCACATGGACAAGACGCTGCTCGGGCTGCCCTGGTATCGCAACGAGGTCGGACCGTCGCTGCTCGACAAGATCGAGAACGAGCGGGCGCTGCGCCGGGAGCTTCAGCTCGACCCGCACGCGCAATCGATGAAGCACGCGCGGCTGGCGATCGCGACCGGCACGACGCACATCCGGACGCACGTCGATATCGACACCGACTGGGGGCTGCAGGGGTTCGAGGGGGTGGCGCAAACCCGCGAGGACGTCAAGGACGCGCTCGATATCCAGATCGTCGCCTTCCCGCAATCCGGGATGCTGATCCGGCCCGGCACGGTCGATCTGATGGACGAGGCGCTGCGCAATGGCGCCGATGTCGTCGGCGGGCTCGACCCGAGCGCGATCGACCGCGATCCGGCCAAGCACCTCGACGTCATCTTCGACCTGGCCGGGAAGCACGACGCCGATATCGACATCCATCTCCACGAGCCGGGCGAGCTGGGCGCGTTCTCGCTGGAGCTGATCGCCGAACGGACGAGGGCGCTTGGCTATCAGGGCCGGGTGGTGGTCAGTCACGCGCTCTGTCTCGGCGGCGTCGATGAGGCCTATCTGAGCCGGCTGATCGAGCTCTTGCTGGAGAACGAGATCACGATCATGAGCCACGGCCCGAGCGGGTTGCGACCGGTGCCATCCGTCAAGCGGCTCTACGAGGCCGGCGTGCGGCTGTGTACCGGCAACGATGGTGTGCGCGACGCCTGGGGGCCGCTCAACATGCCGGACATGCTCCTGCGGGCGTTCATCGTGGCCTACCGGAATAACCTGCGCCGTGACGATGAGCTGGAGATGGTGCTGGACATTGCGACGAATGGCGGTGCCCGCGTCCTGGGCGATGCCAATTATGGGCTGCAGCCGGGGTGCGCCGCCGATTTCGTCCTTGTCGAGGGCGAGACACACGTCCAGGCGATCATCGACCGCCCACCACGCTCTTTGGTAGTCAAACGCGGCCGGATCGTGGCGCGCGATGGTGAATGCGTGGAGTGAGGAACGAAATAATGCCGAATACGGATGTGATTGTCGTTGGTGGCGGCGTGATCGGTTGCTCGATCGCCTGGCATCTGGCCCGGCGGGGCGTTGGCGTCACGGTGATCGAGGAGCGGGGCATCGCGGCGGCGGCCTCCGGCGCGAGCGCGGGCGGTGTGCGGCAACAGGGACGTGACCCGCGCGAGATGCCGCTGGCGATTGCCGCGATCGCGCGGTGGGCGACGCTGGCGGACGAGCTGGCGGCTGATCTTCATTACTACCGCGAGGGGCACGTCACGGTCTACGAGGATGAAGCGGAGCAGGCGCTGGCGCAAAGCAGCGTGGAGGCGCAGCGGGCGCTCGGACTCGACATTTCGCTCGTCGCCGGGCAGGAACTGCATGAGCTCGTGCCGGGGCTCGGCGAGCAGGTGCTCTTTGGCGCGTATACCGGCAATGACGGGCACGCGGATCCAGCGCGGACGACCCGCGCCTTCGCCGCGGCGGCGCAACGCGACGGCGCGACGCTGATGCTCGGTGCGGCGGTGACCGGACTGCTCGTCGACGGCGACCGGGTCACCGGCGTGGTGACCGAGGAACGTTCGATGTTGGCCGACCACGTAATCCTCGCGGCGGGCGCGTGGACCCGCGTGCTCGTCTCGGCGCTCGGCGTCGATCTGCCGCTCGAACCGGTCGGGTTGCAGATGATCCGCACCAGGCCGATGCCGGCGCTGCTGCGGCAGGTCGTCGGCGCCAATGCGCGCCGGCTGAGTCTGAAGCAGCTTCGGGATGGCAGCTACCTGATCGGCGGCGGCTGGCCGGGCGACCCTGACATGCGGGCCGGCATCGGCTACCTCCGGCCGGAAAGCATCGCCGGCAGCCGGAAGGACTCGGCGGCGATCTTCCCCGTCCTGCATGAGACGGAGATCGACCGCGCCTGGGTCGGGGTCGAGGCGATCGCCGCCGACGAAGTGCCGGTCATCGGCCCACTGCCCGGCATCGGCAGGCTGACGGTCGCGGCGGGATTCTCCGGCCACGGGTTCGCGCTCAGCCCGATCGTCGGTCAGCTCGTGGCGGAGCTGGTGGTCGATGGCCGGCCATCGATCTCGCTCGACGCCCTCTCCAGCGCGCGGTTCGATGCGGCGTCGCGGCCGGAGGCGGTGACGCCTTCGGCTGGCTGAAGAGGTCGCCAGCTCGCATTCAGATCGCGCCGTGGCTGGTTGTAAATCTCTTGACTGCGCCGGCGGGCGGGCCGGGCGATGATGGTGCCGTCAACCGGTCAACGCCTGGGAGCAGCGCCAGCCGACGTACTCGTCTTCATCAACAACGTGGGCGCCGTTGACCGGTAATCGGGTTCCTTCGCTGCTCCGCCCCGTCAATGCAGCGAAGGGAGTCGCTTCATGTCCCGTTTCCGGTGGCCGCGCATCCTCGCGCTGGTCTTCCTCATGATCACGTTGCTCGTGCCGGTCCATGCTGTCGCCGCCAAGTCGTCGGACAGCGCCTTCGGCACCGGTCTCGGCGCCAGGCAGGCGGCGTTCGAGGCGAAGTACGGCAAGCCGGTGAGCACGAAGGGCGCCGATGACTTCAACATTGGCACACAATACGACGTCCCCGGCTACAAGTCGGTCTACGTCTTCTGGCGCAACGGCGTCGCCGCCCACATCGTCCTGAACGCGCGCAGCGGCTGGCCCGGCACGAAGGCTGGCGACATCGTCGTGCGCTGGATCCCGACCGACGCGCAGAATACCGGCGCCGGTGGCGGCGCGAATACCGCCGGGCAGCAATGGGTGACGACCTTCGGCCACAGCGACGCGCTCGCCAGACGCTTCTCGGCGAAGACGTACCAGGAATATGAGGTCGAGGGGAAGCAGGGCGATTTCCGCGTCGCGATGATCAAGAGCGCGACGAACGCCAACGAGTTCGCGACCATCGACATCGCGATCGGCAAGGACGTCGTGATCAAGCAAGCTTCCGGCTCGAACACCGCGCAAGCCGATACCTCGACCGACAAGCAGCAGGCGTCGCGGGACGACGCGACGACCGGCAGCAACGCGAATGCCGGCGATGCCGGCGCGCAGTATCTCACGGACATGCGCCGGAACATGAACGATCTCGGCAAGGGCATGAACACGTTCATCACGATCATGAAGCAGGACACGATCTCGCAGGATGACGTGGACACGCTCAACAGCGTGGCGAAGCAGTGGACCGATGCCTACCGCGCGGCGAAGCAGGCGAAGGCGCCGCAGGGCTTCGCGAAGTTCCAGCAGCAGTATGGCGAGCTGACGAACGATCTTAACGGCGCGGCGCAGAGCCTGAATGCGTACCTGTCGAGCCGCGGCGAGGACAAGGCCGCGCTCAAGGATCTGGGCATCGACTACAACAACGCGGCCGACGCCTACAACGCGCTGAGCGACGAGCTGTCGGTGGTCGGGTACTAGCCCACGGCTCGGATCAGTCCCTGGCCCACGCGTCGCGCGGCGGCACGTCCGGATCACGGATGCGTCGCCGCGCGGACAGCTGCGGTGAGATACGGCCGGTGGACGCCGTCGATGCTCCAGATCTGGCTGGTGTCGCCACCATGGAAGGCGAGCAGGTGCGCGATGTGCTCGCGCATGGCGCTGTCGAAGTCGAGCTGCCTGGCGATCAGCCGTTCCGCGCCGGCGACGATCCGGTCCAGGTCGGCTTCGATCCGGGCGCGGCTCATGCTCGGCGAGCGGGGGCCGTCGTCGTCCACCTCGGGCGGCTCGGGCGCGAGGCCGGAGTAGCACGGGAAGCGGTCGCGGTCCGGCAGGACGCTGATGAACGGGACGCCGTTGAAGTAGTACTCGGGCCAGCGATTGCCGGCGATGGAGAGCCAGGGCGTGCCGGCGGCGAGCACGGCCATGCCGAAGCCGCTGTGCGGGCTGATGAAGAGGTCGCAGGCCGCGACCGTCGCCAACTGGTCGATCAGGGGGATGTCGATCGCTGCGATCGCGGTGGACGGGAGCGCGAGGAGCCGGTCGAACTCCTCCCGGCCAAACGCTGTCCGGGTGCGGCCATCGGCCGCGAGCTTGCCGCTGAAGCAGAAGGTCGCATCCGGGAATCGGGTTGCCAGCGCGCCGACGATGAGCTCCCACGAGGCGAGCGAGGGGTAGAGCGAACGGGCGCTGCCGCCGCCGGGGAGGATCGCGATGCGCGGTCCATCGCCGGCGGGGAATTGGGCGCTGGCGCGGGCGAGCGCCTCGCCCGGCAACGGCAGGCGAAATGGGAGCCCGGGCCGGTACGCCGGGGGCGCCGCGCCGGCGGCACCAACCGGATGTGGCGCGGTGAAGTTCGCGGCGGCCGCGTCGTAATAGCGCACGAGACCCGGGAAAAGCGCGCGTTGCGCCGGCTGGCGGCCCCGGTCGTCAGCGACGATCCATTCCCACTGACGCGGCAGACGGCGGAGCGCGGGCGTGGGATCGAGCGACGGGTCGTTCATGTCGAACGGGATAGGATGGACCGCCTCGATCCACGGGCAGAGCCCGGCGAGCTCCCAGGGCGTCGCGGCGTTCAGGAGCAGGGTGATCATGAGCGATGGATCGGCGACGTGGTACCCGAACGCGTAGTGCAGCGCCTCGATCGCGTGGCCAACCGGGTGCGCGTAGACGAAATTGATCAACAACCGCCGCGTGTCACTCTCCACCACTGCGTCTCCTTGCTGCGCCATGCCGAATCGCGTTCGTGGGGGTACTCTACCCGCATCGGGACCCCGGCGAGCTGGTCCGCTCAGGAGATACGTTGTGTCTGTGGAGACGCAAGCATCAGCGAGGGCGCTGCCAGCGGGCACGCACCGGTTCAGGGTTGCCGGGATGCTGCGGCGCGGGCTGGCGTGGGCCCAGGTGAGTACCTGGCCGCTGCTGCTCCTCGTCGTCGCGCTCTATCTGGCGCCGCGGCTGCCCGACCTGAACCGAGAGGTGACGGTCGACGAGACGCTCTGGCTCGGCCGCTCGGCGAACTTCTACGCCGCGCTCGCATCGGGCGACTTCGCGCGTACCTATCAAGCCCCACACCCGGGCGTCACGACGATGTGGGCCGGCACGCTCGGCTTCCTGGTCCGCTTCCCGGACTACCCCCAGGTGCATCCCGGTCAATTTACGCCGGACCGGAACGCCGATCTCCTGATGCGCAAGCTGGGCCACGACCCGCTGACGATGTTGATCGCCGGTCGCGTCGCCAAGATCCTGCTGCAGGCGGCGTTCTTCGCGGTCGCGTTTGTGCTCATGCGGCGCGTCTTCGGTCTCACGATCGCGCTGACGGCCGCGCTCATGATGGCCTTCGACCCGTTCCTGATCGCCCACGATCGGTTGCTGCACATCGACGGGCTCTTCGCGCTTACCGCCTTCGTTTCATTGCTGGCGCTGCTGGCCGCGATTCAGCCGGACGAGCGTGCTGATCGCAGGTTGCTCGCGCTGGCGGCGTGCTTCGCCGCGCTCGCCTGGCTGACCCGCATCACCGGCGCGGCGCTCGTCCTCTTCACCGCGCTGGTGCTCGCCGCCGATGCCTGGCGTCGGACTCGGGGCAGCGAGTCGCGGTGGCGCGCCGCGCTCACGCGGATGGTGTGGCCGGCGCTGCTCTGGGCCGGGGTCGCGGCCGTCACGACGTTCGCGCTCTGGCCCGCGCTCTGGGTCGATCCGGTCGGCTGCCTGCAGCGCATCGTCTCGTACGCGCTCAGCGCCGCGGACGGCGGACACGAATACGGCATCTTCTTCGCCGGTCAGACCCATCACGGTGATCCCGGGTTCTGGTATTACCCGGTCGCGGTGGTCTGGCGGGCGACCCCGGTCATGCTGATCGGCCTGGCGCTCGCCGGCGTTGCCGTGTGGCCCGGCGCGCGTGCCTTGCTGCCACGGCGTGTCTGGCGACCGGTAGCTATTACTGCCTGCTTTGCGTTGATGTGGCTGCTGCTGATGTCGGATGGGGCCAAGAAGTTCGATCGGTACGTCCTGACCGACTTCCCGGCACTCGAGTTGCTGGCGGCGGTCGGACTCGTCGGTTTCGCCGGCTGGGCGAGGAGGCGGCGCACCCATGTGTTGCGCCGGCTGCCGGCGGTGGCGTTGAGCGCGGCGCTGCTCAGCCAGGTGTTGAGCGCCACGCTGAGCGCCCCGTACTTTCTCATCTATTTCAATCCGGCGCTCGGCGGGACGACGGGCGCCTCGCGGGACCTGCTGCTCGGGTGGGGCGAAGGGCTCGATCAGGCCG
>JAICKJ010000323.1 GCA_025928015.1 Thermomicrobiales bacterium | reverse complement strand
GTCGCGAACTACGATTCGGTGGCCGACGAGAAGAGTGCGGCGAACATCGTCAAGACCGCGATGGACACGTGGGGGCGGCTCGACATCCTCGTCGCCAACGCCGGCGTGCTGCGCGACAAGGCCTTCGTGAACATGAGCATGGAGGATTTCGAGTTCGTGATGAAGGTGCACCTGATGGGCACCGTCTATTGCACCAAGGCCGCGTGGCCGATCTTCCGCGAGCGCCAGTATGGCCGCATCATCGTCACCACCTCGGGTTCCGGCACGGTCGGCAATTTCGGCCAGAGCAACTACGGCGCGGCGAAGATGGCGCTCAACGGCTTCATCAACTGCCTGCGCTTCGAGGGCGCCAAATACAACATCATGCTCAACGCCCTGTCGCCCTCGGCCAAGACGCGCATGACCGAGAACCTGCTGCCGCCCGGCGTCGCCGAATACATGCGCCCCGAGCTGGTCTCGCCCGTAGTCGCCTACATGGCGAGCGAGGAATGCAAGGTCTCCGGCTACATCCTCGCCGGCACAGCGGGCACGTTCGCGCGCGTGCAGTACTTCATGACCGAGGGTGTGGCCTTCGATCCCGACAAGCCGGTGACGATCGAGATGATCCAGGAGAATTTCGAGAAGATCACCGACCTCAAGACCGCCACCCCGTCGGTCGGGCTGATGGGCAACATCGAGCGTCAGCTCCGCGAGCTCGGCAAGATCAAGTAGTCTCGTCCCTTCTCCCTCTCCCCCTCGGGGGGAGAGGGCCGGGGTGAGAGGCGCCGCCCCGGCGTGTAATCTGGTCCGCTCTAGAAAGCGCCTTCGTGCGTCAGCTTCGCGATCTGCTCCTGGTCCAGTCCGAGTATCGTACGGAGCACGTAGTCGTTGTCTTCGCCATAGCTTGGCCCGTGCCGGTCGAGGAAGCCGCCGATGTAGGGCGGCGTCTCGCTGAATTTGACCGGAACTTCCTTGACCGGCCACGTTCCGATCTCGGATTGCTCAAGCTCGGTCAACCACCCGAGATGCTTCAACTGCGGGTCATGCTCATAACGGTCTTCCGCCGTCTGACAGACGCCCGCGGGAACACCTGCGCGCTGCAGCGCGTGCATCAACTCGAACGCATCCCATGCAACGGTCGCATCGTTCATGAGGCGGTCGAGGTAGTCCTGGTTGGCGAGCCGCAGGCTCAGCGTCGCGAGCCTCGGATCGGCCGCCCATTGTGGCGTCCCGAGCACGCGCGTCAGCGCCCACCAATGGTCGTCGGTAAACGCCGCAATGGAGATCCACCGATCCTCGCCACGCGCCCGGTAGGCGCCATGCGGCGCGGCGGGCTTGTACGGTGATCTGTTTCCGTAGCGCCCCCACGGCCGGCCGTTCGCGGAGTGGTCCAGGACGCTGGCGCCGGTGAGATAAATCCCCACCTCCGCCTGCGACGAATCGATCCAGCAGCCCTGGCCCGTTTCTTTCTGGCGATACAGCCCGGCCATCATCGCCAACGCCATCTGATAGGCCCCGAACCAGTCCAGATAGGAATAGCCGATGCCGGCTGGCGGATAGGGGGCGGGGAGGCCCGACATATCGCTCAGCCCGGAAAACGCCTGCGCTGTAGGCCCGAAGCTGCGAAGGCGACCATACGTGCCGATCTGCCCCATTCCCGATTGCTGGACGTAGACGATCTTGGGATTGATCTCGCGCAGGCGCTCATAGCCCAGGCCCATCCGGTCCATCGTCCCCGGCGAGAAACCTTCGATGACCATGTCCGCGTCCTTGATCAGCTCGATCAGCAGCTCCTTCGCACGCGGATGCTTGAGATTCAGACTGACGCCGCGCTTGCCGGAATTGATTTCCATGAACGAACCGCTGCGGTTCACGTTCTTGGTCGCCGGGACCACGATCGGCCCCGTCGCGGCGTCTCGTTCGGCGCGGCCGCCGATGGGCGCGTTTCCCATGCCCATCCGCATCCCGTCCAAGCGCGAGACGTGCTCGACCTTGATGACCTCGGCGCCAAGCGCGGTAAAGAATCGCCCAGCGCCGGCGCTGGCCAGCATCCACGTCAGATCGACGATGCGGACTCCGCTCAGTGCGAAAGGCTTGCCGTGCTTGCTGAGAAGCGGCGCGTTCGACGAGCCTTTCTCCTTACGGCACGCAGCGGGCGCTTTGCAGGGGCCGATCTCCTCGAGTACCTCGGCGTTGTGCTCGCCGAGGAGTGGCGCGCGCGGGCCGGTCCGCCACGGAAGTCCGGGCGCCACCCATTTCGCGCCTACCTGGGTGAATGTCTTTCCGAGCTCTGGATATTCGACCTCAAGGAACGTCTCGCGCTGGGCCCAATGCTCTTCCCCGACATTCTCCTCGGGCCGACGCACCGGCGACCACGGAAGACCCTCGTCCTGTCCGTCCTTCCAGAGGTCACGCTCGTAGAGATGACGCCCGACGAGCCGCTCCACGAGCGCCGCGAGATGCGAGTTGGTGCTCGGCTTGAGCACGTAGGCTTCATCCTTGTATTTCTCTTCGCCAAGATCGGCCTCGACGCCGAACTTCCGCAACACCCGCACGGTCGCGTCGAACGAGGCGACACCGCCGAGCAGATAGGTGCGATAAGCAAGCACCCACCGCCCGTCCTTGGTTCGGGAAAGACCGGGGCGCAGAGCAGATTCGGCCGCTACGCCCTGCATCGTCGGACTTGCGGACGGCAGCGAGTGCCTGCATGTCTGCCGGTAGTGCGGCAAACGGCAATAGACCCAGTCCGGCATGTCGGTTTCGGTGTTCTTGGAGACGGCGTCGTGCACCGACGTCGCCAGTCGCTGGCCGCGCCCCGTGTTGAGCCGATAGACGAGGGCCGCGATGATCTGAACCGCCGTGACTTCGCCCGCGATGTGATAGGATTGCCAGACCTGCGGTGCGATCGGCGGCGTCTCATAAAATCCGGACGGGTCAGGATCGTAGCCGCAATTCATCATCACGCCGCCCAGCGCGAGATGCACGAGATCGCTCGCCTGGTAGTCCGCCCAGGGACCGTCGTCGCCAAAGGCGCTGATGCGGGCGTAGATCAGCGACGGATTGCGCTCGCGGATGGCGTCGTAGCCGATGCCCCGTTCGTTCAGGTAGTCGCGCGGCCTTGTGTCTATAACGATATCGGCGGTCTCGGCGAGCCGCATGAATTGCTTCTTGTCTGCATCGGAAGCGAGATCGAGCACGATGCCGCGTTTGCCGAAATTGTAGTGCCAGAAGTGCAGGCTGCGGTTGGGGTGCGGATCGTCGTTGTAGAACGGCCCATATCCGCGGGTCTTCTCGCCGCCGGGAGGCTCGACCTTAATGACATCGGCGCCGAGCCCGGCGAGGACTTTTCCGCAATACTCGCCGAGTTCGTCCGCCAACTCGATCACACGCACGCCGCTGAGGAAACTTCCACTACTCTGCACTGCATCCTTGGACAACGCCTTGGTCCCCATTGCTTCACTCTGCCGGAGGCGCTGGACCTCCGCGTCTGCTCGGACAAACCGTCCATCGTTTTTTGACCCGAGCAAGTCTCCGGCACCGACCAGGGGTGGTCAAGTTCGGAGCGGACCGGTCATATCAGACGAGATCCCGCGCGATCGTGCAGTCCCAATCCCGGTCGCATACCTGCTCGTCCCCATCCCATGCACGCACTCCGCCGCGCACCACGAACGCCTCGCGCGTGCATGACAATCGCGTCCGCGTCTCGATGCGGGTCCGCCAGTCTCCGCGCGCGACGGTCTGGGTCTGACGCATCTCCGCCACAGCGCTCAGCGGATCGTTGTTCTCAATATGAAAATCAAAATGGCCCTCGGTTCCGAGCTCGATCCCGATGCGGTCGATCCGCACCACGCCGGGACGCAGCACGGTTCGCGGCTCCGGCGCGGCGGTCTCCACCGGCGGCAAGGGCGCGAGCAACATGTCATCCTCTTTCGGTGCGCGGATCGGCAATTC
>JAICKJ010000183.1 GCA_025928015.1 Thermomicrobiales bacterium | reverse complement strand
CTGTGGGGACGGCGTCCGGCTTGCCGCGGCCAGCGCCTCCATTCAGATAGATGCTGCCGCCCATGTCGCGGAACTTGCTCGTCCCGATCGCACGACATGGCGGCGGGATCATGCAACCGTGTACCACGCGCCATGTGTTCATGACGCGCCACCGGATCGGGATTGATGGAGTGGAATCGTGTTCTGTCGTCGTCACGCGGCGTCCCAGAGGGCGCGCACGTGCGCGATGGTCTCGGCGATGGCCGTGTCGAACGGTCCCTCGACGCGGCATTCGATACCGAGGTAGCCGTCATACCCGCTCGCCTTGAGCGCCGCGAAGCCCGGGGTGAAATCGAGGTGGCCGCGGCCCGGCTGGAGCCGGTTGCTGTCCGCGACATGGACGTAAACGATGGCGGAGCCGTTGTCCGCGAGCGCCTGCGCGATGTCCGCTTCCTCGATGTTCATGTGAAAGAAGTCGGCCATCACGCCGATCTCCGGTCCGACCGCCGCGGCGATCGCCGCGCCCTGTCCGACGCGGTTGACGAGCTTCGCCTCGTAGCGGTTGAGCGGCTCCAGAAAGACCGTCGTGCCGGCGGCGCGGATGTCGGGCAGCAGGGCGCGCAGCGATTCCTCGCACAACGCGCGCGCCTCGTCAGCCGGTTGCTGCAGCGGGCCAAACTGCGGCACGAGCAGCACGCCGACGGCGCCGAGCCGGCCCGCGAGCGCGATGCGCTCCCGCATCAATGTCATCGCCTCCTCTCGCTCCGCTGAATCGGGGCCGAGCAGCGTCGTGACGCCGGCGACGTTGGCGGCGCGCACCCGTGTTCCGGCAAACGCCCCGGCGATCTCATCGGCGCTGAGGTTCAGCGATCCCGCGGAGAGCTCGATGCCGTCGAATCCGGCCTGTTCCAGCCAGACGAGCTGATCGCGCAGGGTCGCTCCCGGTGTCATGTCCTCGCGCAGAGCCAGTTTCATCCCAACCTCTCCCCTCGATCGCGCACGCTCCGGCGGCCGGATCAGACGAACCCGCCGCATGCCAGCCGCCGATGTAGGCATCGCCGGGTGGTGGCGGTATCATCGCGCAACTGCTGTCCCATCGCCGCCTGGGAGGAGAGAGGATGCCCCGGGAACTCGTCGCCCTCGGTCCGCGCCAACCAGTGCTGCGCGAATACGACGAGCCGCCGCTTGGCCCGACGGATATCCGCATCCGCACGGAGTTCGCCTCGCCCAAGCATGGCACCGAACTGGTGGGCTACCGCGATGAGCCGGCCGCGCATCGCGTCTATGACCGTGAGCTTGGCGTCATGACGGACGCGCCGGACGGCGGCGCGAACCGCTTTCCCAGGCGCTTGGGCAACATGGCGCTCGGGGTCGTGACGGACTCCGGCCCGGAGGCCCGGCGATTCTCGCCGGGTGACCGTGTCTTCGGCCATTTCCCGATTCGGGAGACACAGACGGTCGACGAGGGTCGCGTCGATCCATTGCCGCCCGGACTGAGTTCCGAAGCGGCTGTCTGTCTCGATCCGGCGGTCATGGCGTTCGCCATGCGCGATGCCGGGATCAGGCTCGGTGATCGGGTCGCCGTCTTCGGTCTCGGCGCGATCGGCCTGTTCGCCGTTCAGCTCGCGCGGCTGGCCGGTGCGCAAAAGGTCATCGGCGTCGATTTCATCGCCCACCGGCGCGAGGTCGCGCTCGCGCTCGGCGCCGATGCGGTGCTGGATCCAGGCGATGGCGACGTGGGCGTGGCGATCCGGACGATGAGCGAACACGAACCAGGTGCGTGGGAAGCTCCAGTTCAGCCGCGCCGGGTCATGGGTGGGTATGCCGAGACGGCCAGCCAGAGCGGCCAGCTCGGCGTGGACGTCGCGATCGAGGTCTCTGGCAGCACCCGGGCACTCCATGATGCCATCCGCGCCACCCGCTTCGGTGGGACGGTCTGCGTGCTCTCGTACTACGGGAGCGAAGCGCGGGGACTTCATCTGGGCGAGGAGTTTCACATCAATCGCCTGACCTTGCTCTCCGCGCGGGCGGAGAGTCTCCCGGCGCGCGATGCGCCTGGCTGGGATCTCAAGCGTCTGACCGAGACGGCCCTCTCGTGGCTGGTCAGCGGGACGCTGCGGGCGGATGGCGTGGTGTTCCCGATCGTTCCTTTCGAGGATGCCGTGGAGGCGTATCGGGAGATCGACGAGCACCCGGAGCGATCGATCAAGCTCGGTATCCGGTTCGCATGAATGATGAACCGTGATTGGCCGGGAGTGAGGATGCATCATGGCAGAGGCTGACTCGGCGTTGTGGGCGCGCGCCGTGGAGGTGCTACGGGAGAACGATCTCGGTGGCTGGACGAAGGCGGCGCCGTCGCTCTATCCGCACCAGTGGAGCTGGGACAGCGCGTTCATCGCGATCGGGCTGGCGCACCTCTCCGTCGAGCGGGCCGCCGACGAGCTGCGGTCGCTCTTCCGGGCGCAGTGGGCGACCGGCATGATCCCGCACATCGTCTTCAATCCGAACGTGCCGCCGGGCGCCTACTTCCCGGACGCCGCAAGGTGGAACTGCCAGGCGCTGACCGACGCGGCGCCGCGCGACGTGGCGACGAGCGGCATCTGCCAGCCGCCGGTCCACGCCATCGCCGCCTGGCGCATCGTGGAGGCTGGTGGCGACGCGGCGTGGGCGAAGGAATGCTTTCCGCGCCTCGTCGCCTGGCATCGCTACCTGCTGACGGCGCGCGATCCCGAGCGCTCCGGCCTCGTCACCATCTACCATCCGTGGGAGAGCGGGATGGACAACTCGCCGCGCTGGGACGCGGTGATGGACCGAATCGTTGTGGGCGACCTGCCGCCTTATGAGCGGGCCGACCTGAAGCATGTCGCCGATCCGTCGCAGCGGCCGACCGCCGCGGAGTATGATCGCTATCTCTGGCTCGTCGAATGGCTCAAGCGCGCCCATTATGACGACGCCGTGGTGCAGCGAGACTATCCGTTTCTGGTCAAGGACGTCTTCTTCAGCGCCATCCTGGTGGCGGCGAACGCGGCGCTGACCGCGCTCGGGCAGATGGCGGGCGTCGGCGAGGACGAGCTGGCTGAGATCGACGAGTGGACGACGCGAGGCCGCGCCGGACTGACAAGTGCCTGGCGCGATAATGCCCAGGGCGCGCTCGACATCGACGTCAATAACGGCGGCCCGATCGACGTCAAGACGATGGCCGCCTTCGCGCCGCTCATCGCCGGTGGGCTCGATATGGACCGGCGCGACGCCCAGATGCGCCGCTGGGACGGGCCGGATGGGCTGGGCGATGAGCGGCTGCGCGGGCCGGTGCCGCCGAGCACGAGCCCGCGCGACCCCGGCTTCCAGCCACGCCGCTACTGGCGCGGGCCGACCTGGCCGGTGATGAACTGGCTCTTCTGGTGGGCGCTGCGCCGCGATGGTGCGTCGCAGGCCGCGGCGGCGCTGCGCGAGGCGGGACTGGATCAGGTCCGCGCGGTCGGCTTCGCGGAGTACGTCGAACCCTTCACCGGCGTGCCGTTGGGGTCGCTCGACCAGTCCTGGACCGCGGCCGTCGTGCTCGACTGGCTCGCCGCCGCCGACGCCTGAACGGACTTCCTCGCATGCGATACTTCCGGCGTTGGCGGCCCGCGACGACGCGGGTATTGTGGGCGTTCGGGGAGGCACGATGAATCTGATGCGCAGGTCGGTGCTCGCTGTGTCCGACAACGGGCTGGTCGAGGGTTTTTTCCACCGAAACGCCCTGGCGAAAGGGCTGGTGGACCGCTTCGTCGCCGGTGAGACGCTCGACGATGCGCTCGCGGTAGCGACCGACCTGCAGCTGCGTCAGATGACGGCTACCCTCGACCAGCTCGGTGAGAATGTCTCGACGGTCGAGGAGGCGAGCGCCGCGGTTGCCGTCTACGTCGATATGCTCCACCGGATGGCGGCCGCGAAGCTGGAGCCGAACATCTCGGTCAAGCTGACGATGCTCGGGCTCGACCTCGGCGATCATGTTGCCACCGCCAACATGGCGCCAATTCTCGAGACGGCCCGCGAGGTCGACGGCTTCGTCCGCATCGATATGGAGGGTTCGGCCTACACCGCCCGGACGCTCGCCATCTTCGAGCAGCTTTTCGCCACATTTGGCCCGCACGTCGGCATTGTCGTGCAGAGCTATCTCTACCGCTCGGAGCGCGATGTCAACCGGTTGATCGAGCTGGGCGCGCGCGTCCGGCTGGTCAAGGGCGCCTACGCCGAGCCGGATACTGTCGCCTACCAGTCGAGCCGGCAGATCGACGAGAACTACGTCCGCTTGATGGAGAAGTTGCTCGATGGCGGCGCCCACCCCGCGATCGCGACCCACGATCCCGCGCTGATCCGGGCGACGCAGGGGTACGCGACCCGGATGCACATCGGCCAGGACCGATATGAGTTCCAGATGCTCTACGGCGTGCGCCGCGATGAGCAGAACCGGCTCGCCGCCGAGGGCCACGGCATGCGCGTCTACATCCCTTACGGCACCGAATGGTACCCCTATTTCACGCGCCGGATCGCGGAACGCCCCGCCAACGCGGTCTTCGTCCTCCGGATGCTGCTGGACCGGAGCAACCACGCCGCCTGATTCTTGCGCCCGCATCGCATTTCGCGTCGCCGTTCAGCGCCGAACGGCGGCGTTTGCTCGTCTCCAGACGTGGGGCTCGCCTGGTAGTGGCACAATAGGTAATAAGAACCCGACCCGGCCGCCAT
Organism: Thermomicrobiales bacterium; assembly: GCA_025928015.1. Lineage (GTDB taxonomy): Bacteria > Chloroflexota > Chloroflexia > Thermomicrobiales > UBA6265 > JAICKJ01. The sequence goes on along the minus strand of JAICKJ010000183.1, from coordinate 3,831 downwards.
GCAGATGCATCCCGCTGGCCGGTGAGGTTCGGCAAGGAGAAGCAGACATGACCGACAACGAACAGTCCGTGCCGGCCGACAACGCGAGTTCCACCGCACCGCTTGAGCAACAGTCCGGCGATCCCGCGCCGGTAAAGGGCACGAACGGCGATCAGCAGACGGCGCCGCTGGTGCCGCTGCCGTCAACCGGCGCAGGGCAGGAGGAAGCCAGTCCCCTCACGGACGAGATTTGGGCGGGGCTGAAGCGGCTGCCGAACTACGCCAAGCTGACGGCGGCCCTGGCGCGCGATCCGAGGGTGCCGAAGCAGGCCAAGGCGATGCTGGCGGTCGGCGGCGGTTACATGATCTCGCCGTTCGACCTGATCCCCGGCATCATTCCGGTGGCCGGGCAGATCGACGACCTCTACGTCATGCTGACCGCGCTGAAGCAGGCGATCAAGGTCACGCCGGACGACGTCGCCGAGGAGCACCTTCGCGAGGCCGGCGTGACGCGCGCCAATCTCGACGCCGACCTGGCTGCGATCCGGCGGCTGGTGAAGGTTGCCGCCGTCAAGACCGCGCGGTTCGGCTGGCGCGTCGCGCAGCAGACGAGCCAGCAACTGCTCCAGTTCGCCAACCAGGCTCGCGACCGCGCCAGGAAGGGACCAGACCATGAGCCGCTCTAATAACCGTGGCCGGCGACGGCGACCGCATCGCCGTCCCGAGGCCGAGCAAGCAACGCCACAGCCGGAGATCCAGCAATTGCCGCCCGAGCCGGCGGCCTATCCCAACACCTTCCCGCCGGAGCCGCTGCCGGAACGGCGCGTCGATGCCCGCCGCGTCGCGGGCGAGAACCGCGTCCGCCCGGGAGTCGTGCCCGCCAACGAGGAGAACGAGGGTGAGCTGCGGGTCGGCTGCCCGATGCTGACGCGCACGAAGATGGCACTGCCCACGCTCGCCGACCGGCACGTGCCGCGCTGTTCACTCGCCTGGGCGATCCATTCCGAGGAAGAGATGGCCTTCTGCCTGCTGACCGAGGACCTGGTCGATTGCTGGCAGGCGCACCCCGAGCGCATCCCCGCGCTCGAATCGCTCCTCGCGGGCGAGGCATCCGCCGCTGATTGAGTGGACCTGCTCACAACGAGCGTGAACGCACCGCGCCCGCCAGGCAGCTGGCGGGCGCGTGACATAAGCAATCATCGTTGGCTCGATCAGTGACCCGACAGCGCCTCGTGCGAGACCAGCGTGCGCTCGCTGCCGGTGTCCCACGGCGCGTGGTCGATGACATAGCGGGCGACCTCTTCCGGCGAATGCTCGCGCAGATCGAGACTCGGGTACTTGAGCGAGTCGGGTACGTAGAGGTGGAAGGTGAACTGGACGGGCTCGATCCGCTCCATCTGCGCCCACCATTCGTAGAGCGCCGGCAGCCAGTCGAAGTCCTTGGCCCGGATGCGCCAGAGCGCGACACCCGCGCCGCGCTCGTAGGTCAACGGCTCGCCGAAGTAGACCTTGGCCTTGCCAGTGGACTCGATGATCTGCGTGACATTGTCGTAGTGGCGCGGCGAGCCCTTCAGGAAGAAACGGTAGCCGACGAAGAACGGATTGTGGACCGCCATCTCTTTCTTCAGCCGGGCAGTCCGTCCGAACGGCAGAAGGTTCATTCGCTCCCATCCCCCTGTGGCATCCCAACACCCCACTGGACCGCCGGCCGCCCAGCGGTGACACTCAGGTCATTGTACCGCGTCGCTATCGCCTGGCATGCGGCGCGAACGCCGAACCGTCAGAGGAGAGGATTCGGACGTGGGACGACCGCGCCGAAATCTGGAGCTGAAGGTCGCGTGCAGACCTGAAGGTCTGGCGCTTCGCCGCGAGCTGCTCGCCCGCGCCGGCATTCCTGTGGATGCGCGGCTGTGGCAGCGCGACGTCTATTTCAAGGTGCCGGACGGCCGGCTCAAGCTGCGCTGGATGGTGCGGGACCACGGTGGCGAATCCCGGATTTCGGCGGAACTGATTACCTATGCCCGTCCTGACGAGGCGGCGTCCCGCTGGAGCGACTACTCGGTGGAACCGGTCGCCTTGGACATGGTCGATGCGCTCGAAACGAAGCTGCTGGCCGCCCACGGCGTACTGACGATCATCGTCAAGCAACGGGTTGTCGCGCTCTGGGGCGCGACGCGCATCCACCTCGACGAGGTCGAAGTCCTCGGCTGTTTCATCGAGCTGGAGACGGTCCTCACCGATCAGTCAGAAGCGGATGCCGATCAGGAGCACCAGGCGGTGATCCGGGCGCTGCAGCTCGACGAGCTGCCGGTCGTCGCCGGCTCCTACAGCGATTTGCGGCTCGATCGGTGGAATTGAAGATCGGCCATACAAGAAACCACCGCCCACATAGGGGCCGAGCTGGCTCTCGGCCCGAGGGCGACCACACGGGGTCGCCCCTACAGCGACGCGGTTGGCGGACAGCAAGGTCCACCCCTACCCGATTGGCGGCGTTGGCAATGTGCGTGTCTGGCTAATAAGTGGCGCGGCCGCCGGAGATGTCGAAGACGGCGCCGGTCGAGAAGGTCAGCTCGTCTGAGCAAAGGAAGCGGACCAGCTCGGCCACCTCCTCCGGCTGACCGACGCGCCCCATCGGGATCTTGCTCGTCATGTAGGCGATGTGCTCGTCCGAGACCTGCTTGAGGATCTCGGTCGCGATCACGGCCGGCGTGACCGCGTTGACGAGGATGCCTTTCGTCGCCACTTCCTTGGCGACCGCCTTGGTCAGCCCAATGACGCCGGATTTGGCGGCGGAGTAGGGGACCGCGTTCGGGTTGCCCTCCTTGCCGGCGATCGACGCGACGTTGACGATCCGACCATAGCCACGGTCGATCATCCGCGGCAGCACGGTCCGGCAGCCGAGGAAGACGCCGGTCAGGTCGATGTTGATCACGTCACGCCACTCCTCTACCACCAGCTCCCAGATCGGCGCTGAGCGCCCGGCGATGCCGGCGTTGTTGACGAGGATATCCACCCGGCCCCAGCGGGACGCCACCTGACCGACCGCCGCGTCCCAACTCTCCGGATTGGTGACGTCGAGCGAGACGCCGGTCGCTTGCTCGCCCAGCGAAGCGGCCGCGGAGTGCGCGGTCTGTGCGTCGATATCGGCCAGCGCGACCTTGACGCCGTCCTGCGCCAGTCGGCGAGCGATCGCCAGTCCGATCCCGCGCGCCGCGCCGGTCACGATCGCCACGCGGCCTTCCTGGGACGTCCCCTCCATCTGGTTTTCTCCTATCATCAGCGCAAGCAGCCAACCGGCGACGATCTTACCCGAGGCGACCGCGCGGGGATAGCGCCATATCGACGAACCATGAGAAGGGGAAGGACATGAGTTCATTGCTGATTGCCAACGCCACCCTGGTTGCCACGATGGACGACCAGGGAAGCGAGATCGCCGGCGGTGGCATCTTCGTCGAGGATCGGGAGATTCGGCAGGTCGGTTCCGCGGCCGATTTGCCATCCACGGCGGATGAAGTGATTGACGCTCGCGGCATGGTCGTGCTGCCTGGCCTGGTCAATACCCACCATCACTTCTTCCAGAACTTGACACGCGCGGTGCCAACGGCGCAGAACGCCAGTCTCTTCACCTGGCTGACGACGCTCTACCCGATCTGGGGCCGCCTGACGCCGGAGGCGGTCTCCGTGAGCACGACCATCGCGCTCGCGGAACTGCTGCTCTCCGGCTGCACGACGGCCAGCGATTTCTCCTACGTCTGGACCAATGGCGCCAGGCTGGACGATCAGATCGAAGCGGCCACGGCGATGGGGGTCCGCTTCCACGCGTCGCGCGGATCGATGTCGCTGGGGGAATCG
>JAICKJ010000245.1 GCA_025928015.1 Thermomicrobiales bacterium | reverse complement strand
GACCGCGCCATCGCCGCCGTGCGGGAGGCGCAGCGCCGTGGCTTCCGCGTGACGACGAACACCACCTTCTTCGGGCAGGACGACGCGCAGTCGATCCGACAGGTGCTCGACTTCCTGAACGACGATCTGAAGGTCGACACGATGCAGATCGCGCCCGGCTATGCGTATGAGAAGGCGCCGGACCAGGATCACTTCCTCGGCGTCGAGCGGACGCGCGCGATCTTCCGCGAGGCGTTCGCCGGCGGCAAGCGCGAGCGCTGGCGGCTCAACCACACGCCGCTCTACCTCGACTTCCTGGAGGGCAAGGTCGATTTCGCCTGCACCGCCTGGGGCATCCCCTGCTACTCGGTGCTCGGCTGGCAGCGGCCCTGCTACCTGCTCTCCGACGGATACGCCAAGTCATACAGCGAACTGCTCGAAACCACCGAATGGGAGAACTACGGGCGTGGCCGGAATCCGAAATGCGCGAATTGCATGGCGCACTGTGGCTATGAACCGACCGCCGTCGTCGCAACGATGACCTCGCCAAAGCAGGCGGCCCGGGCGGTGATCGGCGAGATGCCCGTCGCCTCGCTGCTGCACCACAACTAGCCCGGGACGGACGGCAAGCCAATGGTGGGCGAATGCGATCCGGTCTTCCTGACCGGCGGGACCGGCTTCATCGGCAGTCACGTCCTGAGGGCGTTTCTCGATGCCGGATTTCCGGTCCGCGCGCTTGTCCGCGGCAAACCTGGGCGGTTGGCGTCACTTGATGGCTGCACCCCGGTGACCGGCGATCTCGACGCGCCCGGCTCGCTCACCCGCGCGATGGACGGATGCCGCTATCTCGTCCACGTCGCCGGCTTCTATTCGTTCGCCCCGAGCGACCGGGGGCACGTCTGGACCACCAATGTGGCCGGCACCCGCGGCCTGCTGACGGCGGCACGTCTCGCGGGCATTGAACGCGCCATCGTCACCTCCAGCTCGGCGGCGGTCGGTCCCGCGATCGATGGCCAGCCAGCGACCGAGGACAACCACGTCCATACCCACGAACGCCTCTCCGCCTACCACGGCTCGAAGGTCGCGGAGGAATGGGAGGCGCTCGTCGCTCGGCTGCCGGTGACGATGGTGCTGCCGACTGGGCCGATCGGGCCGGGCGACTGGAAGCCGACGCAGACCGGTCGGATGATCCTCGATTTCATGCGCGGCGGCATATTCGCCTCCGTTGCCGGCGGGATGAACCTGGTCGCGGTCGAGGACGTGGCGCGGGCCCACGTGTTGGCGCTGGAACGCGGGCGCACCGGCGAGCGCTACCTCGCCGGCGGCGAGAACCTCTCCTTTCAGGAGATCTGGGGACTGCTGGCGGAGCGCACCGGGAGACCGGCGCCGCGCCTGCAAATCCCGCATGGCGTTGCGCTCACCTTCGCCTGGGGCGACGAGCTGCGCTGCCGCATGCGCGGCGGCCAGCCGCGCATTCCGCTCGAAGGCGCGCGCATGTCCCGTCATTACATGTACGTCGATTATGACAAGGCGAAGCGGGAGTTGGGGTATGAAGCCTCGCCAGTCGGCAACGCGCTGACGCGCGCCGTCGCCTGGTACCGCGACCACGGCTATGCCGGCTGACGCGACTCTGATCGGGCAACACGGTCCCATCACCGTCATCACGGCGACATGGCTGGAAACGTGGATTACGCGGCTCGTCCTGCGTCGGGCCGCCCGCGTCGTTCACGTTGGCGTTGGAGCGGTGGCCAACCTCACGGAACAACGCGATCCGATCATCGTCTGCGGCCTTGCTGGCGCTCTGACGACTACCCTGAAACCCGGTGCGGTCGTCATCCCGGCCAGAGTGGGCTCGGCGTCGGGCGATCACTTCGTCTGCGACCCGGCGCTCGTCGCAGCGCTGACCTCGGCGGCCCGGCTTTTGGGCTACAAAGTTGCCTCTGCCCCGGTCCTGACCTCCTCGAGCCTGGTGACCGGCGCCAATCGCGCCCGGTGGGCGACGCAGGGCTTCGTGGCAGTCGATATGGAGAGCGCACCGCTGCTCGGCCGGGGAGTATGCGGCGCAGTTGTTCGCGTCGTCCTCGACACCCCCGAACGTGAACTCTCCGCCACCTGGGAACATCCGCTGTCTACGCTCGCCCGGCCTACCGTCTGGGTCGAGGCGGCGCGTCTGGCCGTTGACGCTCCGCGAGCGACGTACCGCGCTGCCCGAGTCGTCAAACGGGCGTTGCAGGGTAGATGATTATGTCGTTCCACCTTGGAGGGTCGCCGCGGGCGTGGCAATATGCGTGGGGTCGTGCGTGACCGACGCGGACGTGGCGGAAAGGCAGACGCTGCGGTCTTAAACACCGCTGGGGCGACCCGTGCGGGTTCGAATCCCGCCGTCCGCATCTTGGCCCAAGATGAGCCGCGGCGGGCCGAAGAGTGGCCCGCCGCGGCTCACGAATTGCACGTTCACTTGACCGCGAGAGGATCAGGTCTGAACTTCTTCCCCCTCACCCTCCGATCCCTCATCCTCCGACAGATTCAGGCGCCTGGGCACCGACATCGTGTAGCCGGACACCTCATCCCCTTCCGGTTCAGGAAGGACATCTCCTGTCGGAACGTCCGGCGCCACCGCATCCTCATCTGCAGGGCGTTCACGCTCGTTGGCCATGGGTCACGCTCCTGTTCTCACCGCTCGACCGTCGGTTCGCGCCAGCGAACCACCGGTAGTGGATCTATTGCAGACGGGGCCAGGGAATATCGCCGTAAGTTGCTTCATATCCGTGATGAGACGCGTTGGAATCTCTCGAACCGCATTGTGGCGGGCATTCCTGGCCCTTCACCGAGGAGCACGTGTGACAGACTTCACCACCGACCAGGAGCCGATTCGAATCGTCGCAGGCACCGGCATTCACGAGATCGAGATCAGGAAGTCGCGGTTCATCGGGTCCGTGACGCGGGCGACAAGCGAGGACGAGGCGCGCGCGTTCATCGAATCGGTTCGCAAGCATCACTGGGACGCGAACCACAACTGCTCGGCGTGGGCGATCGGCCCGGGACAGCGGTGGCAGCGGTCGAGCGACGACGGCGAGCCCGCCGGCACGGCCTGCGTGCCGATGTTGGAAGTGCTGAAACGGCGCGGCGTGACTAACACGGTCGCCGTGGTGACGCGCTACTTCGGCGGCATCAAGCTCGGTGCGGGCGGGCTGATCCGCGCCTATGGGCAGACGGTCTCCGAGACGCTCGATGCAATCGGGATCGCCGAGCGGCGGCCGCTGGAGATCGTGCAGGTCCGCGTGTCTTACGACGACGCGGGGAGGATCGAGCACGCGATCCGGGCGAGCGAGTTCCCGCTCGGCGACGTGCGCTATGGGGCCGAGGTCACGTTCGAGCTGGCGCTCGAACCGGACGCCGCCCAACGCTTCCGGTCATGGATCGCCGAGCTGACAGCGGGCCGAGCCGAGGCCGTGCATTGTGGCCAGCGTTTCGTCGATGTCCCGGTCTGATCGGCTATGATCGAAGCGGAATCGCCGCGCCGCCAATCGCGGCCGGCGCGAAGGAGTAACGTTCATGCCGAAGCAAGGGGTCAGTGTCCGGATCGATCCGCATCGCTGCGTCGCCTATGGCAAGTGCGCCGCGGCCGCGCCGGGAATTTACGAGATTGACCAGGAGACCGGCGTCGCGGTCCTGGCTGATCCGGACAATGCGACGGTCGAGCAGATCTTCGCCGGCGCGCGCGCCTGTCCGACGCAGGCGATCATCGTCGAACAGTACGGCCGCCGGGTCTTTCCGCAAATCCTGACGCCGATGTGGGGCGACAAGCGCGCCGAGGAAGAAGCCGCTGCCGCCGACGACCGACGCTCCGAAGCGTAGGAGATCGCACTCGGGATCATCCATGTTGATCCGCCACCGTGGGAACGCACCTGCCATCGACCCCACTGCCTACATCGCGCCAACGGCCGCAATCGTGGGCGATGTGCGCGTTGGATCGCGCGCCCGCGTGATGTTCGGCGCCACGATCGACGCGGAGGGCTCAGCGATCGAGATAGGCTCCTGCTCGATCGTGTGCGAGAACGCGGTCATCCGCGCGACGGCCGCCGGTGATCGGGACCATCCGGTGCGCATCGCGGACCACGTTTTCATCAGTCCCCATAGCACCATCCTCGGCTGTCGCGTGGAACGCGGGAGTTACATCGCGACCGGCGCGACCATACTCCAGGGCGCCCATCTTCACGAAGGTTCCTCCATCGCCGTCGGTGCGTTCGTCCACGCAAACACGGTGCTCCCGCCAGCGTTCTTCGTTCCGCCCCAGGCGATTGCGATCGGCGATCCGGTTACCATCTTCACACCTGATCAACATGAGCAGATCGCGCAAGCGATCGCCGCCATAGGTTTTGCCAATGTCGCATTTGGAGTGGACGCTGCATGGACCGACCGCGTGAATCGCTACACGCAGGCGACCGAGGTGCGCTCCCGAGAGTTCGGAGCTCACCTGGAGGACGCCGTGATCGTGACCCAGGAACAGCGGGAGGAGTGAAGCTGATGGCGGTTTCTCCACGACCGCACTGAACGCCGGAATCCTGCGCGAGTGGTCTGCTCCGCGCACCGGCCCACACCCGACCGGCGTCCAAACCGGCTGTCAGCCGCCGGTCACTCGTTCGCGCTGCTGCCGGTGGTATTGCTGCCTTCACCATCGGCGGGCGCGTCGCCGGTGCCGCGCCGTCTACGCCGCCTGCCACGCCTGTTGTTCAGTCATTGACGGGTTACGCCTTCAACGCCGCGCAGCAGAGCGTCACGCTCTTCGATCCAGCCACATTGCGCGTCGGTGGCACCTATCCGATCGGTGCGGTCCTGCGCTGGCTCTCCAACGAGCAGCGGTTCTGGGATGGTTCCCGCGTCTGGAGCTATGACTTCCCGGATAACAAGGTCCGGGCGCTCGCGTTCGAGCCATCGTTCCGGCGCATCGACCGGCGCTGGCCAACCGGCGGCGCCGGACCGAGCCACAGCCTCATGCTCAGCCCGGACAACGAGCAGCTCTGGTTGAACATCGCCGGGGGCAACGAGGTCGCCGTGCTGCGCAAGGCAACTGGCGAGGTGCTCGACCGGATCGCGACCGGCGCCTTCCCCTGAGACCTCCACTTCTCGCCGGATGGTCGATCCGGCTACGTCCCGGAACGTGATCAGGACACCATTGCGAAGATCGATCTGGTGACGCGGAAGATCGTCAAGCGTGTCACCTTCCCCAGGGGCTCGAAACCATACATGCTGCGGGCGACGCCGGACGGCAAGCACGTCTGGGTGCTGACCGGCGCGACGAACGAGAACGTCGTCCTGGATGCGGAGACGCTGCAGACTGTCGCGACCATTCCGACTGGACGCGGGCCGGTCGAATCGGCCTTTGGCCCGGCCGGGGGCCGCTTCGGGCTCGTGGCGCAACTTCAGGAGACGTGGGTGCTGGCGATCGATCGCGCGACGCTGAAGCCGGCCGCAAAGATCGAGCTCGGCGGCAGCCAGTCCAACGTCAGTTTCACGCCTGATGGGAAACGAGCGTTCGTGACGGTGACGTCCGCGAACGAAGTGGCGGCGATCGACCTGGCGACGCTGGAGGTGACGGGCCGCGTCAAAACCGGTTCCCAGCCGATGGGCATCGTGCTGGTGTAACAAGCACAAAAAAGCGGGCCGGCAGCATTGCCGGCCCGCTTTCGCGAGCGTTGCTCGATGGGTGGATGGGCTGGACTAGTAGTCCATGCCGCCCATGCCGCCCGGCATCGCCGGGGCCGCGCCCTTCTCCTCCGGCTTGTCGGAGATGAGGGCCTCGGTGGTCAGGATCATGCCCGCGATCGAGGTCGCGTTCTCGACCGCGGAGCGGGTGACCTTCGCCGGGTCGATGATGCCGGCGTCGAGCATGTTGACGTACTCGTCCTTGATCACGTCGTAGCCGAGGTTCGGGTCCTTCTTCTCCTGCTGAAGGCGACGGACCATCTCGATCACGACCGAGCCGTCCTTGCCGGCGTTGGTCGCGATGCCGCGCAGCGGCTCCTCGAGCGCGCGGCGCAGGATGTTGACGCCGGTCTTGATGTCGCCCTCAGCCTCGACGTTGTCGAGCACGCCGATGGCGTTGATCAGCGTCACGCCACCACCCGGGACGATGCCCTCCTCGACGACGGCACGGGTCGCGCTGAGCGCGTCCTCGACCCG
>JAICKJ010000288.1 GCA_025928015.1 Thermomicrobiales bacterium | reverse complement strand
TCTCGGCTGGCGCTACAGCGGTCCGTTCGACGAGCTCCCGGCTGAGTGTGGTCTGGAGCATCGTGTTATCTCGTGGGACGCGATTGACGCCTCCGAAGGTACCGGCATCGTCCACATCGCGCCGGGGGCGGGTCGTGAGGACCAGCAGCTTGGCAAAGAGAACGATCTGCCGGCCGTCGCACCGCTTGATGAGAACGGCGTCTATCTCGATGGCTTCGGCTGGCTGAGCGGCATGTTCGTCGGCGATGTGGCCGAGCCGATCGCCTCGAACCTCCGCGAAAAAGGCTTGCTCTACCACGTCTACGATCACACGCACCGCTATCCGACCTGCTGGCGCTGCGGCACCGATCTCGTCTTCCGGCTCGTCGATGAGTGGTTCATTTCAGTCGATCCCTGGCGCGAACGCGTCATGGATATCGCCCGCCAGATCAAGTGGATCCCCGATTTCGGTCTGGAGCGCGAGCTCGACTGGCTGCGCAACATGGATGACTGGATGATCTCGAAGAAGCGCTACTGGGGTCTCGCATTGCCCATCTACGAATGCGAGCAGTGCGGCTCGTTCGAGGTGATTGGCTCGGAAACCGAATTGAAAGAGCGGGCCGTCTCTGGCTGGGAGCAGTTTGATGGGCACACGCCGCACCGGCCCTGGATCGACGCGGTCAAGATCGCCTGCAAGGGGTGCGGCCAGCCGGTCAGCCGGATCAAGGACGTCGGCAACCCCTGGCTCGACGCCGGCATCGTCGCGCTCTCGACGCTCCATTACCGGCACGACCGCGAGTACTGGCGGCAGTGGTATCCCGCGGACCTGATCTCCGAGAGCTTCCCTGGCCAGTTCCGCAACTGGTTCTACGCGCTGATCGCCGAGAGCACCGCCGTGACCGGTGAGCGGCCGTTCAACACCGTCTTCACCTACGCGCTGATGCGGGATGAGCACGGCGACGAGATGCACAAGAGCAAGGGGAACGCGATCTGGTTCGATGACGCGGCGGACGAGTTCGGCGTCGACGTGATGCGGTGGCTCTTCTGCACCGTCAACCCGAGCGTCAACCTCAATTTCGGGCCGCACGTGGCGGACGAGGTGCGGCGGCGGTTCATCCTGCCGCTCTGGAACAGCTACGCCTTCTTCGTCACCTACGCCCGGATCGACGGCTGGCATCCGGGCGCCGAGACACCGCCGCTCGGCGAGCGGACACTGCTCGACCGCTGGGTCATTTCGCGGCTCAACCAGCTCGTCGCTCTGGTCCGCGAGCGGACCGACGACTACGACCTCTCGACGGCCGCGCGGGCGCTGGAAAGCTTCGTCATCGACGAGCTGTCGAACTGGTACATCCGGCGCAACCGGCGCCGCTTCTGGAAGCCGGAGAGCGACGCCGACAAGGCGGCCGCCTACGCGACGCTCTACGAGTGTCTGGTGACCGTCTCGAAGCTGCTCGCGCCGTTCATCCCCTTCCTGGCCGAGGAGATGTATCAGAACCTCGTCCGGGCGATGGATGATGACCAGCCGGAATCGGTCCACCTCAATCCGTTCCCGCAACCCGACGTGGCGGCGATCGACGAACAATTGTCGCGCGACATGAGCGCGGTGCTCGACGTCGTCCGGCTCGGTCGGGCGGCGCGATCGGAGGCGAACATCAAGATTCGCCAGCCGCTGCCGGCGGTACTGGTCCATACGAGCGACCCGGCCGGGACCGAGGCGGTCGTCCGACTGAAGGATCAAATCCTCGATGAGCTGAACGTCAAGGACGTCGAGCCGCTGACCGATGTCGGCGATTATGTCACGCCGGAGATCAAGCCCAACCTGCCGTTGCTAGGACCGAAATACGGCAAGAAGCTCGGCGCGATTCGTGGCGCCCTCCAACAGGCGGATGCGCGAACGATGGCGACGAGGGCCGGAGCGGGTGAAGCGATCGAGCTGGATCTCTCGGGTGGCGAGATGGTCACCCTCTTGCCCCACGAGGTACTGGTCAGCCTGCGGAAGCGCGAAGGGTTCGCGGCGGCGCAGGACGATCAGGCGACGGTCGTGCTCGACACGACGCTGACCCCGGCGCTGATCCAGGAGGGCGCGGCGCGCGACTTCGTGCGCGGCATCCAGGACGCGCGCAAGCAGGCCGGGTTCCGGATCGAGGACACGATCGACGTCAGCCTGGGCACCGACGACGATCTCCGCGCCGCGATCGAGGCGAATCGCGACTATGTGATGCGCGAGATTCTGGCGACCTCGCTCGACTTCGGGACGATTGATGAGGCTTCAGTAGACGATTCGGCCGTGCTGGTGCCGGATCTGAAGGTCGGCGACCACCGCGCGATGGCGACGCTCAGAGCGACGCGCAAGGGATAGTATCAAGGGGAGGCTCTTTTCATGCCGCCAATCGGCTGCCTGTCATTCAGAGGAACGAAGAATCTGCCGCCGCAGCGGCGTCTGTAGCCAACATGGACGTTTATGACAGGAAACGACGCAGAGAGATTCTTCGCTCTGCGGAGTTCAGAATGTCAGGCGGGTGATAGCGACAACCAACCTGTCGTAATGGAATCGCAGAACAGTAAAGGAACGTTGTGACGACCAAACTCGTGATTATCGGATTGCCCGGCGCCGGGAAGACGACGGTGTTCAACGCGCTGACGCACGCGGAGGCCGCGACCGGCACCTATGGCGGCGCCAGCGACGAGCCGAACCTGGCGACGGTCAAGGTGCCCGATCCCCGGCTCGACATGCTGACCGGGATGTTCAAGCCGCAGCGCAAAGTGCCGGCCGATGTGCAGTATCTCGACGTCGCCGGTATCGCCAAGGGCATCGCCGAGAAGGGCATGAGCGGGCAATTGCTTGGCCACCTCGCGCAGGGCGACGCCTTGGTCCACGTTGTGCGCGCGTTTAGCGATCCGAACGTTCCTCATGCGGAAGGCGCGGTCGATCCGATGCGAGACATCGAGACGCTGAACATGGAGTTGCTTTTCAGCGATCTCGGTCTGATTGAAAAGCGCATCCCGCGCATCGAGAGCCAGATCGGCAAGGTCCGCGGACCGGAACGTGACCTGATGGAGCGCGAGCTGACGCTGATGAAGCGGCTGAAGGAGGCGCTGGAGGCCGATCAGCCGCTCCGCGAGATCGTCGATGACCTCGAGGAAGAGGATCACAAGCTGCTGCGTGGTTTCGGGTTCCTGACCGCCAAGCCGCTGCTCATCTTGCTCAATGTCGATGAGAACCAGCTCGGTGAGGCGGCCGCGAGCTTGATTGCTGAGGCGACGGAGAAGTTCGGCGCGCCGAAGGTCGATATCGAGGCGATGGCCGGCAAGGTCGAGATGGAGATCGGCGAGCTGGATGAAGCAGATGCGCAGCTCTTCATGGCCGATCTTGGCATCGCCGAATCGGGGCTGGACCAGGTGATCCGGCGCTCCTTCGGCTTGCTCGGCCTGATCCCGTTCTTCACGGTCGGGCCAGACGAGTGCCGGGCGTGGACGATCCGACGCGGCGAGACGGCGCAGGAGGCCGCGGGCGCGATCCACACCGACATCCAGCGAGGCTTCATCCGCGCGGAGGTCGTCTCGTACGATGATATGATTGCCGCCGGCAGCATGGCCGAGGCCAAGAAAGCCGGCACATTCCGTCGGGAAGGCAAGACCTACATCGTCCATGACGGTGATATCATCAACTTCCTCTTCAACGTGTGATCCGTCGTCCGTCGCCCGCGGTGGGGTGCACCTGTGAACGGTCACGATGACTACATCGACATCAACTTGCGGGACGTGGAGGAGATCGCCGGCCGGGCGGTCGTGTTGGCGACGCTCGTGCGGCGGGCAATGCTCGACGTCATGGACGCGGACGAGGAAGTGCCCGGCGCGGACGATGAGCTCTTCGACCGGGACGGCATCCGCTTCGACCTCCTGGCCTGGCTGAAGGAGCAGGAACCGGACGCACTGGAGCCCGAGGATGCGGAGATCCTCGCCAAGCCGGTCGGGGAGCTGACCGAGGACGAGCTCGATCTCTGCACCGATGCGACCGACGCGCTTGCCGCCCTGATGTGGGCCATCAGCGCCGCGACGTCACTGCCGCCGCCGAGCGAAGTCGAGGAGGCGGTCACGGATCTGGACCACACGCCGCAGCCATGGGACGACGTCCGTCCGTTCCACCTCGACGCAACGCTGCGCCAAGAGGAGCGCATCGCGCAGGAGCGGGAGATCGCCGAGCTCTGGTTCTGGCGCGCCGCGCTTTCGATCGACGGCGAACCGGCCGCCGCCGAGGAGCGGCAGGCGATCCGGACAGTCGCGGACGAGGCGGCCTCGGCCGGGCTGATTCAGATCGCCGCCGGTGACTTCGCGGTCGACGGGGAACCCTATGCAAAGGTGGGGCAATCCCTGAAGCACGAGATCCTGGCCGGCACCGCCGCGCGGCTACGGGCATTGAATTGGGTCTGCGGTTTCGGTGACACGTGGGCCGACACGCCGCTCGACGTCGATTGAGCTGTCCAGCCTTCGTTGTCAATCATTCCGTTCCCTGCTTCTCCAAGCCCTAACCTTGTGATTCCGAGCGCACGAGCAATCTCTCTGGTGAGCGAATGCGAACACCTGCCACGTGGGGCGAGCGTCGCGGGTAGGGGAGCCATTGCCGTCGTCATGCTGAGTCCCGGAGGGCGAAGCATCCCCCGGCGACGCCGGTCCGCCGCCGCGGACGACTGCTGCGGCAGGCGATCCTTCGACAAGCTCAGGATGACGAAAGGGGCGGGCACGCGCTTCGCGGGGATGCTTCCCACCGGCCAG
>JAICKJ010000203.1 GCA_025928015.1 Thermomicrobiales bacterium | reverse complement strand
GCGTCGCTTCCGCCACTCCTCTTCGCCATCATGCTGAGCGGAGTCGAAGCATCTCCCGCCTCCGCGGCCGGCGTAGCCAACACGAACGCTGCCTCATCGCAACGCTCTTGCCCGTCAAGCTGAGCGGCGAAGCCCGAAGCATCCCCCGGCGAAGCCGGTCCGCCGCTGCGGACGACGCCCTGCCGGGGAGATGCTTCGGCAAGCTCAGGATGACGATGGAGAAACTAATCAGCCGTGGCGTCAGGCGACGGAGGCGGCGCGATTGCGCACGGACCCGTGGCAGTTCTTGAACTTCTTTCCGCTGCCGCACGGGCAGGGATCGTTCCGCCCGACTTTCCTCGACCTCGATTTCCGCTGATGACCGTTCGACGATTCCTCGACCTGGTTGGTCATCGTGTCCGCCTCGGTCATCCGCGTCCGCACCGGCTGCTGCGCCATCACCGGCTGTACCCGGTAGATGTTCCGCGCGACGTCGTGCTGGATGTGCGCCTGGAGCTCGCCGAACATCCGGTATCCCTCGGTCTTGTAGACCACCAGCGGATCCTTCTGCCCGTACGCCTGCAGGCCGACGCCCTGCCGCAGGTCGTCCATCGTCGTCAGGTGCTCGACCCAGAGCCGGTCGATCGTCGCCAGCAGGACGAAGCGCTCGACGTCGCGCATTTGCCCGACTGGGAAGCGCGCCTCGACCTCCTCGAAGGCGATCTCGCTGTCTTCGACCAGCCGGTCCAGCAGACCTTCGTGATCGAGATCATCCAGCTCCTCCATGCTGTTGATATGGGAGTTGGGCACGAGGTTGAGATAAGCCTCCCAGATCGGCTCCAGCTCGATCGTGAAGTGCTTCTCGTCCGAGTTCTGCGCGATGATCGACTCGATCTCCGCCTCGATCAGTTCGCGCACTTTCTCGTGCATGTCCTCGCCGGCCACGATCTTCTTGCGGTCGGCGTAGATGATCTCGCGATGGCGATTCATCACATCGTCGTACTGAACGACGTGCTTGCGCTGGTCGAAGTTGTGCCCCTCGACCTTCTCCTGCGCGTTTTCGATCGACTTGGAGATCATCCGGTGCTCGATCGGGACATTCTCTTCCATCCCGAGCCGGCCCATGAGCGACGAGATCCGCTCGGAGCCGAATCGGCGCATGAGCTCATCCTCGAGCGAGACGTAGAAGCGGGACGAGCCGGGATCGCCCTGGCGGCCGGCGCGGCCGCGAAGCTGGTTGTCGATCCGGCGAGATTCGTGCCGCTCGGTGCCGATGATGTGCAGGCCGCCCCGCTCCGCGATGCCCTCGCCGAGCTGGATGTCGGTGCCGCGGCCGGCCATGTTGGTCGCGATCGTGACGGCGCCTTCCTGGCCGGCCAGCGCGACGATCGACGCCTCGCGCTCGTGCTGCTTGGCGTTCAGGACGCTATGCCTGATCCCGCGCCGGTCGAGCAGCTCGCTCAATCGCTCGGAGTTCTCGATCGACGTCGTGCCGACGAGCACCGGCCGCCCGGCCTGCTGCATCTCGACGATCTCGTCGGCGACTGCCTCGTACTTGCCGTTCTCCGTCTTGAAGACGAGGTCGGCGGCATCGTCGCGGATCATCGGCATGTTCGTCGGGATGACGACGACCGGCAGGTTGTAGATGCTCAGGAACTCCTCGGACTCCGTCTCCGCCGTGCCGGTCATGCCGGCCAGCTTCTCGTACATCCGGAAGTAGTTCTGGAAGGTGATCGTCGCCATCGTCACGTTCTGGCGGCGGACGTTGACCCCCTCCTTGGCCTCGATCGCCTGGTGCAAGCCCTCACTGTAGCGGCGACCGATCATCATCCGGCCGGTGAACTCATCGATGATGATCACCTCGCCGTCGCGGACGATGTAATCCTTGTCGAGGTGGTAGACCGCCTCCGCGGTCAGCGCCTGTTCGAGGTAGTGGGTCAGCTCGACGTGGCGCTCGTCGTAGATGCTCTCGCCCTTCGGGATGCCCGCGAGCTGCTCGACCCGGTCGATGCCGGCCTCGGTCAGTGTTGCGGTGCGGTGCTTGAGATCGACCTCGTAATGGACGTTCGGCCGCAACTGCTTCACGATCGCCGCGAAGAACGAGTACTTGTCGGTCGATTCCTCGGCCGGACCGGAGATGATCAGCGGCGTCCGCGCCTCGTCGATGAGGATGTTGTCCACCTCGTCGACGATCGCATAGTGCAGCTCCCGCTGCACCATCTGGTCGGCCGTGATCACCATGTTGTCGCGCAGGTAGTCGAACCCGAATTCGTTGTTCGTGCCGTAGGTGATGTCGGCGGCGTACGCCTCGCGGCGCTCGACCGGCCGCAGGTTCTTCAGTCGCTCGTCTTCCTGCACATACTCCGGATCGAAGATGAATGCCTCGTCATGCTGCAGACAAGCGATGGAGAGGCCGAGCAGATGATAGATCTGGCCCATCCACTGCGTGTCGCGCTTGGCCAGGTAGTCGTTGACGGTCACGACGTGGACGCCCTCGCCTGAGAGCGCGTTGAGCGCAACCGCCAGGACCGCCGTCAGCGTCTTGCCTTCGCCGGTCTTCATCTCGGCGATCTTGCCCTCATGGAGCACGACGCCGCCAATGAGCTGAACGTCGAATGGCCGCTGGCCGATCGTCCGTTGCGCCGCCACCCGCGTTGCCGCGAACGACTCCGGGATCAAGTCGTCGAGCGGCTCGCCGTCCTGGGCGCGCTCGCGGAGCTTCGCGACCTCTCGCCGGAGCTCATCGTCTGAAGAGGCGTTGAACTCCTCCTCCAGCGCGTTGATGTCGTCGACGATGGGCTGGATGCGGCGGAGTTCGTTCTCGACGGAATCGCCGAGCAGCCGTCTGAATATTCCCCGCATGAATGAATGTCTCCTGGATGGCGGACACGTTTACGTGACTGCGATGTCCGCACGTGGATCTTCCGTTGGACAGTATACTTCGTGGCCGCCCACATACTCGATGGAATACGTCCACGGCTGCCCTCTGGTTTCGATCGGCCGGTGCTGGGGGTGGCGTGAACGGCGAGAAACCGTCGCGCGACCGGTCCGATGGGGAGTGCCGACCTGGCTGGAAATTCGAATGTTCATGCTCTTGCCCGCGGGGCACGGATAGTTTAATCTGACGTGGATACCCTGATAGGTGTCTTGTAAGGGGTACGTCGTCGCGATGTGCACGATGATGTGGTGGATCGATCGACGCGCGGGACCCATGCTCGCTCCCAACTGTGGGAGCCAGCGGTAGGAGAGGGGCATATGTCGCATCGCGATCTCGTTACAGCCTATGCGAGCGGGCGCCTCAGCCGACGCTCGTTCGTGTCGGGTCTGACCGCCCTCGGCGTCTCCGCCAGCGCGGCGACCGCCTACGCCACCGTCTTGCATCCGACGCGCTCCGCCGCGGCCCAGAGCCAGGCCTGCGGCGAACTCTATCCGCCTCAGGTTGAGGCGCCGGATATCCCGATCCCACCCAAGGCGCCGGCGTTCGTGCAGGACCGGCTGAAGGATCTGCAAGCCCGGCTCGACAAGCAGTTCGCTGACTTGCAGGACCGCCTCAACAAGAAATTTGCGGAGCTGCGCAATCGCCACGGCTGCTAGGCATCGCCTATCGCCACTCTGACAACTCCTGGGTTGCTTCCTCGTTGATGCGCCTGGCTTTAGTCGCTGGTTTCCAGCGATCGGGCAGCGCTGGCCCTCGCGGCGGTGGCGGTCCGGTCTGTGTCGGCACGAAGCATCTCCCAGCAACCCCCGAGCCAGAAGGCGAAGGCACCGGCGGCGATCAGCGGCCAGGACCGGCTATATTCCGGCGTCAACTCGCCTCCCCAGGCGCGGACGTGGCGGTGCGTCGTGAGGAGCCGGGAAACGACCTGAGCCGGCGACAGATGGCGGCGCAATGCCTGCCGGCGCGGCTGCCCGATGGATTGCCGGCGCAGGATCTGCCCGTAGCTGCGGCCACGCCGGAAGTGATGGTCGAGCAAGCGGCGCGGGGTGCGACAGGGGCTGTGGTGAATGAAGGCGGCGGCTTGATCGTAGTAGGCGATGTAGCCCTGTCCCACCAGCGCCTGGTTCACGACGGTGTCCTCGCCAGCGCGCAGATCCTCCGGAAAACCGCCCAGCGCCACCAAGGGACGGCAACTGTACGAGCAATGGCCGGGCGCCCCGCGAAAGGGACCGGATGGACGCCCCGGCAGGACCGCCGACTGGTCGAGGAAGTACGAAGCCCAGCCGGCCCGGGTCAGGGTGCCATTGATCGTCGCGCCGGTCACCAGCGCGTAGCCTCGCTGATGGGCGCGGAGGCGCGCTTCCAGGCTGCCCGGGAGCAGCTCGACGTGTGATCCGGGGAACGTAACATAGTCGCCGCGTGCCAGACGCAGGCCGGCGTTACGCGCCGCGCCCGGGAGAACCGGGCGCGGCAGCGCGACTACCTGCACCTCGGGGAACCGCGCGCGCATGAGCTCCGCAGTGCGCTCGCTGTCGTTGCCGCTGATGACGGTGATCGTCTCGAACGGTTCAGGACATTCCTGCCCGGCGATGGCGGCGAGGCTTCGTGCCAGCCACTCCGTCTCATCGCGGGCGATGACCACGACCGAGAGCACGGGCCGCGTTCCCATCCGGGCCGTGTCGGCGCTTGCCACTTCTGGCTCGTCATCGTCCTGGCCATCAACGTCCGGCTCAAACGGTGCGCTCAGGACCGGCAGATCGGGCGGCCGGGCCGGCCAGGGCAAGACAGTTGCCGGCTCGCTGAGCAGATCGCGGTAGCTGTGCTGGAACTCGTTGTTGGGATCGGACTCGCGGTACTTCGCGAAGCGGGCGCGGCGGCGATCCTCGTTCAGGGCGGCCAGGTGCTGGATGCGGAGCGTCGTTTGCACCCAGAGTTGGCGGGGGATCGTCGTCGGGATCGGGACAAAGTGGAGACGTTGGTCGGGAAACAGCTGCCCGGGCTCGTAGGCGAAGAGGCGATACACCCACAGCGCCTCGGGGTCGTAATGCGTAGGATCTTCCCTCAGCCGGAGCAGTTGGAAGCCGTATGCGCAGCCGGGCAGAGCGTCTGTCTCCAGAAACCGGCGCATGGCGGCGCCATCGTCGGCATCGATCCGTTCGTCGGCGTCGAGGGACAGGATCCAGGTCGGCGCCAGTGCCGCCGCCGCGGTCAGGAGGCGGTTGCGATTGGCGGCGTCGTCCCAGCCGCGGTAGTCCGGGCGTGGCGGGTTCGCGAGCCGTATCTTGACCAGAGGTTCGGCGGCGAGGAGGTTCGATGTAGCGTCGGTGCTGCCATCGTCGAGCGCGACGATGGCGTCGGCAAAGCGGGCCACGGACTCGAAGTAAGCAGGGAGATCGACCGCGGCGTTCCGCGCGGGCAGCAAACAGATCAATCGACTGGACATGCTGACGAACCTCTCGCGGCGCGGTCGGGGCAAAGGCCGGTGGGGGCGCGGAGTGTAGTATGCCATGCGCCAGGAGTACGAATAAACATGCCTGCTGATTTCGATCCACCGGCCACCGCGCCGGATGGACCGCCAGAGGAGGGCGATGGGCCATTGTCATTCCCGGCGCGTGTCCACGCGATCGTCGCGCGTATCCCGTATGGCCGGGTGACGACATATGGCGCGATCGCGCGAGCGCTTGGCTCGCCGCGGAGCGCGCGGATGGTCGGCTGGTCGTTGCGGTACGCGCTGGAGGAGCAGGAGCTGCCCTGTCACCGCGTGGTGAACCGGATCGGCTTCCTGAGTGGCGGGGAGGCGTTCGGTCACCCCGACGTCATGCGGGATTTGCTCCTCGCCGAGGACGTTCCGTTTTGCGACGACTACCAGGTCGATCTGCGCCAGGCGTTCTGGGATCCGGCGGACGACCCTGCCCTCGATCCGCTCTTCCACGCGCACTATTGACCGATCAGGGCCAAAACCGTTACGCCAGACGCCGTCGCGCCGATGATAGATATGAGGGGGAGAAACGATCCGTCGCTCTACGACGGCGCCGGGCCCGATGCGAGCGGTTCCAGCGCGAAGAGATGGTTGAGGGGTTTTCGTCCGTCGCCGACCGCGTACGCGGCCCGCGCCGCCTGTTCGACGTACCGTTTAGCTGTCGCGATCGCCGCCATCGGTTCTTCGCCGCGGGCGAGCAGGGCAGTGATCGCCGCCGAGAAGGTCGAATCGAGCCCGTAGAGGTTCGCGGCATCGACGGGCGCGCCATCCAGCGCGGTGAACGACTCCCCGTCGAAGACGAGGTCGCTCGGCACGGTCTGTCCGCCTTTCAACACGACATAACGCGGTCCGAGTGCGCTGAGCATTCTGGCGGCGGCGTGTCCATCTTCGGGTGAGCGGATGGTGCGGTGGGTGAGGAGTTCGATCTGCTGCACAGTTGGCGTGACAACCAGGGCCATCGGCAGGAGCTCCCGTTTCAGCGTCGCCAGCGCGTCAGGTTGGAGGAGCGGTGCGCCGCTGGCGGCAATGATGAGCGGATCGACGACGAGCTTCGGCGCGCCCCAGGCCCCCAGCCGGTCGACGACCACCTCGACGATCGACCGGGCCGAGAGCATGCCGGTCTTGATTGCGTCCGTGCCGATATCCTCGACGATCGTGTCGATCTGGGCGATGACGATCTCCTCCGGCACCTCGGCGATCGCGGCGACCTCCCGCGTGTTCTGGGCGGTCACGGCGGTCACGACCGACGTGCCATAGACGCCGAACGCGGCGAAGGTCTTGAGATCGGCCTGGACGCCGCTGCCGCCGCCGGCGTCCGATCCGGCGATCGTCATCGCCCTGGGAGGAGTACTGGTCATCGGGGAGTCCCTGTCCGTGGTCCGTGTCGCGCTGCGCGGCAAAGGGCCGCAACCTTGCCGGCAGTATAATCAGGGCCGGTTATGCTGGCCGTGAAATTGCTCATCAAGAAGGTGGAGAGATGCATCGATGAACGTGAAGGAAGGACTCCAGGAGATCAGACAGCGCCTCGACGATCGCGGCGCCCGGCCTGAGACCCTCAGGGCGGTTGATGCGATTCTCCAGCGGGCGTCCTTGCCCGCGGCTCAACCGGCGACCGCCAATTCGCTCCTGCAGCTCACCCGCATGCTGATGCGGACGCCGATGGCGAACAGCAACACCGGTGTCTACGACGATCTGGTCGGGCTGGAGGCGGACCTGGAGGGCCACGCCGAGCAGGTGCGGCAGCGGGTCGCCGAGGACGAATCGAAGCCGCTGCCGAAGAGCCGGAAGTACTACCGGCAGCTCAAGGAAAAGGAGCAGCGCCCGGAGTCCTGAACACTAACCAAATGGAGGTAGTCCCTTGGCCAGTGGCACCGTGCAGGATCCCACCCAGCTCATTCCCCGCGTGCTGGGTCGCTATTCGCCTGTCTTCGTCGAACGCGGTGAGGGTTGTTACGTCTGGGACCGGAACGGCGATCGCTGGCTCGATTTCACCGCCGGCATCGGCGTCACGAACACCGGTCATTGCCACCCGAGGGTCGTCGCCGCCATTCGCGAGCAGGCCGGCAAGATCATTCACGCGCAGGCCAACATCTTCCTGCACACGCCGATGCTCGAAGCGGCCGACCGGCTCACCGGCACGTTGCCGCCGTCGCTCAACCAGGTCTTCTTCGCCAACAGCGGCGCCGAGGCGGTCGAGGGCGCGCTGAAGCTGGCGAAGATGGCGACGCGACGCCCCGCGATCGTTGCCTTC
>JAICKJ010000054.1 GCA_025928015.1 Thermomicrobiales bacterium | reverse complement strand
GGCCCGTTCATGTACGGTGTCTACCACGTCCCGCATCCGAACCAGTACCGCTCAGATTTCGGCCTTGAAGGCGAAGCGGCGGACATCATGGCCGCCAAATACGTCGAGCAGGAGATCGAGAATCAGGGCCCGGAGACGGTCGCCTGCGTCATCGGCGAGCCGGTCTCGTCCGCGGCCGGCGTCCACGTGCCGTCGCCGAAGTACTGGCAGATGCTGCGTGAGATTTGCGACCGCCACGGCGTGCTGCTGATTGCCGACGAGGTCATCAACGGCTTCGGCCGCACAGGCACGATGTTCGCGTCCGAGCAGTTCGGTTTCGTGCCGGACATCATGACGATCGCCAAGGCGCTCACCTCGGGGTATGCGCCGATGGCCGCCGCCGTGGTGAGCGAGAAGGTCTTCGAGACCTTCAAGGAGCAGAAGGCGGTCCCAATGGGCCACTTGCTCACTTTTGGCGGCCACCCGGTCGCGGCCGCCGCGGCGCTGAAGAACCTCCAGATTTACAAGGACGAAAACCTCGTCCAGCAGTCGGCCGAGAAGGGCGTTTACCTCAAGAATCTGCTCGAAGAGCTGCGCAACCACCCGACCGTCGGCGACGTCCGCGGCGTCGGCCTGCTCTGCGCGATCGAGCTGGTCAAGAGCAAGCAGAACAAGGCCAAGTGGGGCAAGGACAGCGAGTTCCTGCGCCGCGTCGGCGACCTGGTCATGGAGCGCGGCCTCATCACCCGCACCTGGGACACGATGCACTTCGCGCCGCCGCTGGTGGTGACGAAGGACGAGATGGATCGCGTGGTCAGCATCGCCGACGAGGCGCTGACCATCGCCGAGAAGGAATTCGCCGCCGACATCGAAGCGTAATCCTCTCCCCAGGACGTATCGAATGCGCCCGTCTGGTCATCCAGACGGGCGCTTCCTCATTGTCAAAAGGGCGACGCCAGAATGAATTCAGGCGCTCAACCTACGAAGCCTCTTCGAGGCTGAACTGGGCATCGCAATGCGCACGAATGCAACAGGTACAGCCGGTCTTCAGCCGGCTTCGAAGGTTGAGCGCGGCGGCTTCAGCCCCGCGCATCGCAGCCGGGGGCCGATCTGCCTATCGCCCGCGCCGTGCCTGGTAGCAATCGCGGCAGAAGACCGGGCGGTCACCGCGCGGGATGAAGGGCACCCGCGTCTGCGCTCCGCAGGACGCGCAGGTCGCCGGGTAGGTCTGCCGGCCCCCTGTGCCACCGTAGCCGTTGCCCGCGCCGTGGAGGCGCGCGGTGCCGAGCACCGTCGCCGCCAGTCCGAAGTCATCGGACGTGTGCGCGGAGATCAGATCGGCGTTGCGCTCGGTGCGCCGCCGCGCCCGGCAACTTGGACAGAGCGCCGGCGGGGTCATGTTGTGTTCGCGGTAGAACTGTTGCTCGGCGGGGACGACGAGGAACGTTTCGCCACAATCGGCGCAGATCTGTTCGAGCGGGTCCATTGATGTGTGATGCTCCGGGATGAGAGACCCGAACGAGGAGCTCGCGAGGTCTTCGACACTGGAGCGATGATACCAAAGTGCGTCAGGTGGCCGTCTGGACTGGCTGCTCGCGCGTCAGGTCGATCTCGCCTTCGTAGATGCGGCGAATGATCGAATCGATGTCCGGCTCCAGCAGGCTGACGTCCCGGATGGGAGCGAGCGCCGCCAGGCGCGTGATCAGCTCGGCCGCTGAGACCGCGTCACGGGCGAACAAGAAACGGGCCCGCGGCCCCTCACGGTGCACCAGCGTCACCGGCAGTCCGCCGAAGATATCCAGCGCATCCGGAGCATCGACGGTGAAGTCGACCGCCAGCTCCCGGGTCGTGCCGAACCGGCGCACGAGCGTGGAAAGGAGACCGTCGTAGAGCGCCTGTCCGTGGTCGATGACGATGATCCGCTTGCAGAGACGCTCGATGTCCTCCAGGTCGTGCGTCGTCAACAGGATCGTGACGTTGCGCTCCCGGTTGATCTCGGCCAGGAACTCACGAATCCGCGTCTTGGCGACGACGTCCAGCCCGATCGTCGGCTCATCGAGATAGAGGATGGGTGGCTCGTGCAGCAGCGCGGCCGCGAGATCGCCCCGCATCCGCTGGCCGAGGGAAAGCTGCCGCACTGGCGTGGCGAGGAACGCATCCAGCTCCAGCAGCTCGCGAGCCCGGTCGAGTGAACGGCGAAATCGTTCTTCAGGAACCTTGTAGATGAAGCGCAACAGCTCCAGCGAGTCGATCAGCGGTAAATCCCACCAGAGCTGGGTCCGCTGGCCGAAGACGACGCCGATCCGTTGCGCCAGCTCCTTGCGCTGCTTCCAGGGCACGAAGCCGGCGACCGTCGCCTCGCCACTGGTAGGGACGAGGATGCCGGTCAGCATCTTGATCGTTGTCGACTTCCCGGCGCCGTTCGGGCCAATGTAGCCGACGATCTCGCCCGGGGCGATCGTGAAGGAGATATCCTGCACCGCCCGTACCCGTCGCGCCGGCTCGGTCAACGCGCCGCGCAACCCGCCGAGCACGCCGCGCCGTTTCGTCCGCACCTGAAACGTCTTCGCGAGGCCGTCTGCCCGGATGATCGCCCCGGATTCCATCACTCACAACCTCCCCATCGGAACCAGGACGACCGAATTGTCGCTGAAGCGCGCGCAGTTGATGCGGGCAGGGCATAATAGCGCCCTTGTCAAGGAGAACGCGGAGCGGAGGGGAAACGTGAACGAGGTCCACGGAACGAACGTCTCGCCAGAAGAGCTGGATGCCATCGCCGAAGTCATCACGGACGCGCCGGAGGCGATCGGCCTCCTCGCCATCGACCCGGCCACCGGCCGGGAGATCGCGATCAATCCGGACGATCGCTTCCCGACCGCGTCCACGCTGAAGGTCCCCGTCCTCTACACCTTCCTGCGCGCGTGCGACGCCGGCGACCTCGACCCGGAGGAGCGGATCACGCTTCGACATGCCGACCGCGTGCCGGGCTCCGGGGTCCTGCAGGACCTGGATGAGGGTTTGCAGCCGACCTGGCGAGACGTCGCCGAGCTGATGATCACCGTCTCGGACAATTACGCGACGGATTTGCTCTTCGCCAGGCTCGGCAAGGAGCGCATCGCCGCTGAATGCGCGGCTCTCGGCATGACGCGCACGTCCATCCCGCTGACGATCAGGGAACTGTTCTGCGCGGCGACGCATCGCGACCCGAGCGACCCGGCGCTGACCTACGAGACGCTGCGTGACTCCTTGCGCAGCTCGCCGGCCGATCCGGAGAGCATCGCCTACGTCGATGACCCGCGCAACGACGTCAGCACGCAGCGCGACATGGTCCGCTGCTTGCGCGCCATCGAGGACGGCGAGGGGCTCACGCCGGCATCGCGCGAGCGGGCGATCGAAATCCTGCTCCATCAGAAGTATTCGACGATCCTGCCGTTTCACCTGCCGGACGAGGTGAAGATCGCGCACAAAACCGGCTCGCTGAAGGGCATTCGCAATGACGTCGGCATCGTCTACGCGCCGGCCGGGCCGTATTTCATCGCGATCATGAGCAAGCGCTCGCCCGACACCGCCGCGACCGTGCAACGCCTCGCGCGGCTCTCGAAGGCCGTCTGGGACGTCTTTGCGGGCGGCGAAGCGCTTTCAGCTCCCGGTGGAGCGGTAGTGGCGGACGCCAAAGCCCCAAAGCCAGCCGGTCGCTAGCGCGAAGAGCCCGGCCGCGAGCGGCGCGGCGAAGCCCGTCCAGGCCGGGAAGCCGAGCGGATCGTGCTTGTCGAGGATCGTGACCGCCGGGAAATAGCTGACGAAGCCGATCGGGATCAGCCACAGGAAGAGCCGCCGCAGCCAGCGATCGAAGATGCTGAGCGGATACTGCGCCAGATCGGAGCCGCCGTAGGTGAAGGCGTTGATCGCCTCGGTCGATTCGACCGTCCAGAAACAGAGGACTGCCTCGATCGCGAAGAGCGAGAGGAAGAGCACCACGCCCGAGAATATGCTGAGGAAGAGCAAAAGCAGCTTGGCTGCCGTCCAGTGGACGTCCAGCGCGAACACGGCGTAGCCGAGAATCACCAGCCCCTGCAGCATCTGACCAAAATAGCGAAGCGAGATGTCGGTCACCGATGCCTGAATGAAGGTGGAAAGCGGTCGCGTCAGGACGCGGTCGAATTCGCCCAGCCGCATCTGCGCGGGAAATTGATCCAGCCCGCTGCCGATCATCTGCGCCAGTCCGAACATCGTCGCGCTCAGCCCGTAGAGGAAGATTACCTCGCGTATGTTCCAGCCGCCGAGATGATGGAAGTGCTGGAACATGATGATCAGCGCGAGCAGCTCGGCGAAGTTGATGATGAAATTCCCGGCGATCTGGAGGACAAACGAGGCCCGATACTGCATCTGCCCCTGGAGGCGCGACCGCGCGATGCGCCCAGCGATCGCCAGCTCCGACAGCAGCTCGCGGAAATTAGCCACCCTGCACCACCAGCTTCTTCTCGGCCCGCTTCATGACGAGCTGGGCGAGCGCCGAGAGCGCGACGACCCAGAAGATCTGCAGCCCGTAGGCCGACCAGGGCGAGCGATGCCCCGCCAGCACCTCATTCGGCAGCATCATCAGTGAGCGGAAGGGCAGCAGATTGGCGATCGTCAGCAACCAGGCGGGAAAGAAGGTGAGCGGGAGCAGCAGGCCGGAGAAGAGATTGACCAGGACGATGCTCGCGTAACTCAACCCACGGTAATCGATCGTCCAGAAGGTGGCCAGATTGATCAGGAAGCGGAACGCGAAGCTGACGAGCACGGCGAAGAAGATCGAGACGAGGAACTCGACCCAGCGCACCGGTGACGTCGGGAACTGGAGATGGAAGAGCACCCAGCCGATCGCCAGCGTCGGCATGCCCCGGATGATGAGCTGCGCGCCGGCGCGGCCGACGTCTCGCGCCATCCAGTAGGCGTAATAGTCGATCGGCTTGAGCAGGTCCGTGACGATCGCGCCGGTGCGGATCGTCTGCGCCACCTCCCACCAGCCCCAGACGAAGAGCACCATCAGCAGTGACTGGTTGATCCACACATAGCGCACCGTCTCATCGGCGCTCCAGCCGGCGACCGGCCCGGAACGCGACTGGTAGAGACCGAGGAAGACGGAGGCGAGCATGATGCCGAACACGCTGTTCGTGAAGAGCCCGGCGAGCGTCGCCTCCCGGTAAGCGAATTGCTGGGCGAACGACCGCCGGGCCAGCTCGATATAGACGCGCATGGCGGCATCTCCCGAGAGCTCATGTCGTCATTCTGAGCGAAGTCGAAGAATCTTCTGCCGTAGCAGCCGCTCGCGTGCGAGACTTCGGCGGTCCGAAGACCCGGCGTGGTACCTTGCCACGATCGAGCGGCGCGACCGCATCCGGCCCGGAAGGGCCGCTGATCGTAGCACATCCGGCGGCATCGCCGCCAGCAGGAGGAACATGTGACCGACCAACCGTCCAATGGCGCGGTCCCGACCCGGGACCAGATTGCCGTCGAAGACACCTGGGACCTGACCACCATCTTCCCGACCGAGGAGGCGTGGGACGCCGAAGCCGCGCAGGTGCCGGGTCTGATCGAGCGCGCCGCCGCGACGCGCGGCACGCTGGCCGAGTCGCCCCAGGCGCTGGCCGATGCCATCCAGGCCGTCCTCGCCCTCCAGCTCAGCATCTCCCGGCTGACCGTCTACGCCAGCCTGCGCCGCGATGAGGACACGACCAACGCGGCGGCCGTCGCGCGGTACGAGCGGGCGATCAAGCTCGCGATCCAGGCCGGCGAGGCGCTCTCCTTCCTCGATCCCGAGCTCCTGGCGATGCCGGAGGAGAAGCTGCAATCCTTCATCGCGGATCCGGTGCTCGCGGACTACCGGCACATGCTGGAGGACACCGACCGGCACCGGGCGCATGTGCGCTCGGAGGAAGTCGAGCAGCTCCTCGCCCAATTCTCGGACGTCACCCGCACGGCGTCGGAGGCGTTCGGGGCGCTCGACAACGCGGATCTCTCCTTCGGCAAGGTGCGTGACGACCAGGGCAACGAGGTCGAGCTGACCAAGGCCCGCTACGGCTTGCTGATGGAGAGCCGCGACCGGGACGTCCGCCGGGAGGCGCATGAGGTCCTTACGCGGGCCTATGAGGGGCACGCCCACACCTTTGCCAGCCTCTACGGCTCCTCGGTGCGCAAGGACGCGACACTCGCCCGCGTCCGCGGCTACGATTCGGCGATCGGCGAGGCGCTCTTCGACGACGCCGTGCCGGAATCGGTCTATGACAGCCTGTTGACGGCGGTGCGGGACGACATCGGCGTTGTCGGCCGCTACATGGACCTGCGCAAGCGCGCGCTCGGTCTCGATGAGCTGCAGATCTATGACCTGCGGGTGCCGCTGGCGCCCGAGCCGGTGGTCCACTATGCGTACCGCGACGCGGTGAAGGTCGTGCTCGGCGGTCTCGGCGCGCTTGGCGACACCTATCTTGGCGATCTGGAGAAGGGCTACGGCTCACGCTGGGTCGACGTGCACGAAACGAAGGGCAAGCGCTCGGGCGCCTATTCGTGGGGTGTCTACGGCGCGCCGCCGGTCATGCTCATGAATTGGAACGGCACGCTCTCCGACGTGTTCACGCTGGCCCACGAATCGGGCCACGCGATGCACACCTTTTATGCGAACGACGCCCAGCCGTTGCACTACGCCCACTACTCGATCTTCCTGGCGGAGATCGCCTCGACAGTCAACGAGGTGTTGCTGAACTGGCACCTGCGCACGGAGCTTGGCAAGGACGACCCGGTGGCCGAGTTCGGCATCCTCAACCGATTCGCCGAAACCTTCTATGGCACCGTCATTTCTCAGTCCATGTATGCGGACTTCGAGAAACGCGTCCACGCCTTCGCCGAGCAAGGACACCCGCTGACCCTGGATCTGTTGACCGAGACCTTCGGCCAGATGAGTCGCGACTATATGCCAGGCGTGGTGGTTGATGACTCGGTCGCCGGGCGCTGGATGCGGATCCCGCACTTCTACCGCGCGTTCTACGTCTATCAGTACGCGACGGGCATGTCCGCCGCCATCGCCGTTGCCAGCATGCTCCGCGACGAGAGCGAGCCGGCCCGCCAGCGCTACCTGCAGATGCTCGAGGCGGGTGGCTCGGACTATCCGCTGAACCTGCTCAAGGAAGCCGGCATCGATCTGACCACGCCGGAGCCGGTGAAGCTGGCGCTCAAGGAGTTCGGCACCATCATCGACGAGATGGAGCGGCTCGAAGCGGAGGGTGTGCTCGCCCGGGCGCAGGAGAAAGAGACCACCACGGCGTAAGCAGCAGGGTTCAGAGAGACCGTCATTCTGAGCTTGTCGAACCATCCCCGGCGAAGCCGGTCCGCCGCAGCGGACAATGCGGCGAACGAGGAGCGCTTCGCGCGGGGATTCTTCGGGGCTGCATCCGCTCAGAATGACGATCGTTTCCCATTGATTGTGCGGATCGGCGGCGCGGCCATTCCGGCCACGCCGCCGGTTGCGTAGAATGCGGACAGGCGGCGGCGAGTGACACGAAGGGGCACGGTCAGACATGCGAACGGTCGGCGCGGCGCGCATTACAGGTTTCGGCACCTCGATCTTCACCGAGATGAGCCGGCTCGCGGTCGAGCACCAGGCCGTCAACCTCGGCCAGGGGTTTCCTGACTTCCCCGGACCGGACTTCGTGAAGGACGCCGCCAAGGCGGCGATCGACGCCGACCGCAATCAGTACGCGCCGAGCCATGGGGTGCCGGAGCTGCGCCAGGCCGTCGCCCGCGACTGGACCCGGCGGTTCGGCCGGGAGATCGACCCTGACCGCGAGGTGACGGTCACCTCCGGCGCGACCGAGGCGATCTTCGACACGATCATGGCGCTGCTCGATCCCGGCGGCGAGCTGATCGCCTTCGAGCCTTTCTACGACTCCTACCCGACGAGCGTGCAGATGGTCGGCGGCGTCTTCAGGCCGATGCGGCTTCACGCGCCGGACTGGACGTTCGATCCGGACAAGTTGGCGGCGCTCTTCACGCCGCGTACCCGCGTCCTGCTGCTCAACACGCCGCACAACCCGACCGGCAAGGTCTTCTCCCGCGCCGAACTGGAGACGATCGCCGGTCTTTGCCGGGCACACGACGTCATCGTCGTCTCCGACGAGGTCTACGACCGGATCACGTTCGACGGCGCCCGGCACATTCCGATCGCCACGCTGCCGGACATGTGGGAGCGGACGCTGACCCTCAACTCGACCGGCAAGACCTTCTCCATGACCGGCTGGAAGATCGGCTACGCGATCGGTCCGGCCGCGCTCCAATCCGCGCTGCGTGGCGTCCACCAGTTCGTCACCTTTGCCTCCGGCACGCCGTTCCAGATTGCGATGGCAGACGCCTTCGGCCAAGCCTGGGAGTCCGGTTACTTCGACGATCTGCAGCGCATCTACCAGCACCGCCGCGATCTCCTGCGCGAGGTGCTCGTCGCCGCCGGTCTCCCGCCGTTCCCGGTCTCCGGCAGTTACTTCCTGACGTCCGATGTCACGCAGACCGGTCACGGCTCGGCGGCCGACTTCTGCCGCTGGCTGACGACCGAGATCGGCGTCGCCGCGATCCCGACCTCGGCCTTCTACCTCGACCCCGAGACCGCGCCGGCGCACGCGCGCTTCTGCTTCGCGAAGTCAGATGAGACGCTGCGTCGCGCGGGGGAACGGCTCGCCGCCGTCACCGGTTCAGCCAGGCGATGAAGACCTGGAACATGATGAACTGGAAGACGATCGTGCCGATCGCCGCCACAATCCGTTGCCAGCGACGAGGCAACAGCTCGACCTGACCCGCGCAGACGATGACCGCGACGAGCGCCACCGCGGCGATGAGCAGGAAGAAGAGGTACTGGATGAGCGGCGGCCGGCTCGTGCCCAGCTTGACGCCTTCCTCCCATCCGAAGACCAACCGTACCAGCGTCCCC
The DNA here is from genome assembly GCA_025928015.1 of Thermomicrobiales bacterium. Classification (GTDB taxonomy): domain Bacteria; phylum Chloroflexota; class Chloroflexia; order Thermomicrobiales; family UBA6265; genus JAICKJ01. The sequence goes on along the minus strand of JAICKJ010000054.1, from coordinate 8,631 downwards.
TGGCAGAGCAGCAGGACGACGTTGATCTGGGCGATGCGCTCCGCGGCCGACCACTTCGTTCGCATTCGGTTCCGGGGGCGCTTCGGCGCGAGCTTCATGGACGGACGTCCCTCTCGGTGACGGTGGCGAAGCCTCGCCCTGCCTGGTCCCGGAGGCGTGTATGATGGTCCCCGGCCGGGCGATCGACAACAATCCGGCAGAATATGGGCCATCATTGCCGGGCGGGATGTGGAAAGGGCGATTGGAGTGAGCGGGGTCGGGGAACGGATCGAACAATCGGGCGTCGTCGCGATCGTGCGGCTGGACGATTACGGCGCCGCGGTCCAGATGGCGACGGCCATCGCCGAGGGCGGCATCGAGGCGATCGAGTTCACCTACACCAATCCGCGCGCCGGCGAGGCGATCGCGCAGGTGAAGGATGCGCTCGCCGGCCGGGTGCTGGTCGGCGCCGGCACAGTGCTCGATCCGGAGACGGCCCGGGCGGCGATGCTGCAGGGCGCGGATTTCATCGTCACGCCGACACTCAACCCGGAGACGATCCGCGTCTGCCGCCGGTACGACGTCCCGACGGTGATCGGTGCATTCACGCCGACCGAGATCCTGACCGCCTGGGAGCTGGGCGCCGGCTACGTGAAGGTCTTCCCGGCCAGCGCGGTTGGTCCGCGCTACCTGAAGGACGTGCGGGGCCCGCTGCCTCAGGTCAAGCTGATCCCGACCGGCGGCGTCGATCTGAATAACGCGGCCGATTTCATCAAGGCCGGCGCGGCGGCGATCGCCGTCGGCAGCAACCTGGTCGATGGCAAGCTGGTCGCCGCCGGCGACTGGTCGACCTTGCGCGACCGGGCCACGCAGTTCGTTGCCGCCGTCCAGAACGCGCGAAGTTAGGCGAAGGGATTCCATGGCCGACGAGACCGATGTGCGAATTCCGCTCCTGATGCGGCTCGCCGAGCAGGCGATGTCCGACCCCGACTTCCGCGCGGTCGCGCGGGAGGATCTGGACCGCGCGCTCGCGCAGTACGGCTACGAGCTGAACGCGAAGGAGCGGACGCTCGTCTTCCGCTTCCGAGCCGCGCTCGAAGAAGCGGGTATCGACCTTGACTTGACCAAGGAGCTGGACGTCCACCAGCTCATGGACAACCCGACCGTCCGCCAGCTCCTCAAAGAGTAGCCCGCCGCCCCTACACCTTGCCTTCGAACAAGTAGCGGAGTTTCGCCTCGTCCCGCGTCCAGCCGAGCGCGACCATGAGCATGATCCGCCCCTTCTGACCGGTCAGGTGGTGGCCGAGGATCACCCCGGCCCCGCGCAGGTCGAAGCCGCCGCCGGATGCTCCGCCGGTGCCATAGACCGGCGCCAGGAAACCGGCGAGGCAGCGCGAGGTGAGCACGATCGGGATGCCGGCGGCAATCGCGTCCTCGATCGCCGGCATCAGGCTGCCCGGCACGTTCCCGGCGCCCGATCCTTCAATCACCATCCCGTCCGCGCCGTGATGCAGCATGTACCGCAGGAACTTGTCATCCATCCCCGAATAGGTTTTTACCAGCGGCACGCTCGCCAGCTCCGGCGCGGGGATGACCGTTCGGCTCAGGCATGGCCGCAGCCAGCGCACGCCGAACTGGCTGGTCAGAGCCTCGGGGCCGAAATCGGGCGATTTGAAGGTGTTGGGGTTGGTCGTGTTGGTCTTGGTCACGTACCGGGCCGCGTGCGCCTCCTCATTGCAGACGACGAAGGCGCCGCGCCCTCGCGCGGCCGGGTCCGCCGCCAGCCGGACCGCGTCGAGCAAGTTGCGCGGTCCGTCCGGGCTCGGCTCGGAGAGGTTGCGCATCGCGACCACGAAGGCGACCGGCTTGTCGGAGGTGACGAGCAGGTCGGCCATCAGCGCGGTCTCTTCGACCGTGTCCGTGCCATGGGTGACGACCGCGCCGGCGTAGTCGTCGTCCTGGAGCAGGTCGTCGAGCGCATGCGCCAGGTCGAACATCATCGCCGGCGTCATGTTCCAGCTATTGACCGACGCGAAAGGATGCAGGGATAGATTGGCGATCTCCGCCAGCTCCGGCACCATCTCGAGCAGTTCCTCTGCCGTGGCGACGGACGCGACCGCGCCGGTCGCCGGGTCGCGCTTGCTGGCGATCGTGCCGCCGGTCGTGAAGATTGCGATCCTGGGTGGCCCGCTCATGCGGTCGTGCCGAAGAGGCGGTCGCCGGCATCGCCGAGACCGGGCCGGATGAACTTGTTCTCGTCCAGGTCACGATCGACCTTGGCGACGAAGAGCTCAACGTCCGGGTGCGTCTGTTCCAGCAGCCGGATGCCCTGCGGCGCGGCGATCAGCCCGACGAATTTGATCCACTTCGCGCCCCAGTGCTTCACAACCGTCAGCGCGTCCGCGGCCGATCCGCCGGTGGCCAGCATTGGATCGAGGACCAGGATCAAATCGTCCGGGCACTGGTCCGGCAACTTGTTGTAGTAGGCGACCGGCGTGTGCGTCTCCTCGTCGCGATACATGCCGAGGTGCCAGACTTCCGCCTTGGGCAACAGATCGACTGCCGCGTCAACCATGCCGAGACCGGCGCGCAGGATGGGCACGAGCCCGATCCGGAGGTTAACCTTGCTGCCGGTCGTCTCCTCCAGCGGTGTCCGGTATTGCCATTCATCCAGCGTCAGGTCGGTCGTCGCCTCGTAGAGCAGCAGCGTCGTCAGCTCCCGCGCCAGCTCGCGGAAGGTTTTGTGATCGGTCCGCTCGTCGCTGAGGACGGTGATCTTGTGCGCGATCAGCGGGTGCCGGCTGACATGCAACAGTGGATGTTCATTCGGCATCGGAGGTCCCCTTATCGTTCACGCGGGGCGTCGGGCAGCACGCCGAGCTGGCGCATGAGGTCGAAGCCCTCCTCGGTCGGCCCTTCCGGGTTGTATTCGAGGCTGACCCAGCCGTCGTAGCCGCTCGCGTCGATCACCTCGAACAGGTGCCCGAAATCGATCTCGCCGGTGCCGGGCTGATGGCGTCCCGGCACGTCCGCGATCTGGATGTGCCCGATCTGGTCGATGTGGTGGGTGATGAGCGCGAAGGGGTCCTCGCCCATCCGGAGCGCGTGATAGACGTCGAGCTGCAATGCCAGATTGGGGTGGTTGACCTCGTTGATGATATCGAGCCCGTTCTTCGCCGTCGGGAGGGCGAAGCTGGCGATATCGAGGTTGTTGACCGGCTCGACCAGCGCCCGGATGCCGACCTCGCCGAACTGCTCGGCGGCGTAGCGCAGGTTTTCGACGATCGTGGTCCGGATCGTCGTCGCGTCCTCGCCCGGCGTCGGGATGCCGACCAGCGTGTTGATCTGCGGCACACCCAGCGCCTGTCCGGTCTCCTTCGCGGTCTGCACGCCGGCGCGGTATTCGTCGATGCGTTCCGGCTGGCAGGCGATGCCACGTTCGCCGGCCGCCCAGTTCCCCGCCGGTGTGTTGAAGAGGACGAGCGTCAGGTCGTTCTGGTCCAGCGCCTGCTTGATGGCGTCGACGTCCTCGTCGTAGGGGAACATGAACTCGACGGCGGTGAGGCCGGTTTGAGCGGCGTGTGAGAACCGCTCGATGAACGGATATTCGGTAAAGAGCATCGTCAGGTTGGCGGCGATCCGTGGCACAGTAGCGTCCCTTCCCTGCGAAGCACCGCGTCGGTGCGCGTCGTCGTTGCTTCGTGCCATTGTCCCATCTCCTACGTTTGGGCGGCAGGGGTGCGCTCACCGGGGCATAATGATGGCAGTCGCTGAGGCCGTCGGAGGACTTCTCGCTCACCATGCCGACCGTGGCGCTGGAGACGCGCGCGCTTTCCAAACAGTTCGGGCTCGTGCGGGCCAATGACCGGGTGTCGCTGCGTGTCGAACGCGGCGAGATCGTCGTCCTGCTCGGCGAAAACGGCGCCGGCAAGTCGACCCTCGTCCAGATGCTCTCGGGTCTGCTGCGGCCGGACGGCGGCGAGATCGTCATCGACGGGCAAACACGGCATTTGCATTCGCCGGCAGACGCCATCGCCGCCGGCCTGGGCACGGTCTACCAGCAGCTCGCGCTCGTCCCCACCTTCACCGTCGCCGAGCAGCTCCGGCTGGCCGGCTGGTCGGGCGAACTGGCCGAGCTGCCATTCGACCCCGATGTGCCGCTCGGTGCCCGCATCGAGAATCTCGCCCTGGGCGCCCGCCAGCGGGTGGAGATCGCCCGCGCGCTGCTCGCCGCCCGGACCGTGTTGGTGCTCGACGAGCCAACCTCGATCCTCGCGCCGGCCGGCATCGCGCAGCTCTTCGCCGCGCTGCGCCGCGCCAGTGCGGAGCGCGGCATCGCCGTCATCCTCATCACCCACAAGATCCGCGAGGCGCTGGCGCTGGCCGACCGCATCATCGTCCTGCGCCACGGCCAGGTCGCCGGCGAGCGCGTCCATCAGCCGGACGGCTGGCCGGCGGAGACCGAACACGACCTCCTGCGCCTCATGTTCGGCGACGTTGCCGCTCCCCATGCACCCGCGGAACCCGGCGCTTTGCCGACATCCACCGGTTCGCGTCTGGAAGTGACACAACTCGAGGTTTCGGCCGGTTCCGGTGGTAACGGCCTGCGCGACATCACCTTCAGCGTTTCGCCGGGCGCCGTGCTCGATATCGTCGGCATCGACGGCAACGGGCAGCGCGAGCTGGCCGAGGCGTTGACCGGATTCATCCCCATTGAGAGCGGCACGATTCGGCTCGACGGCGTCGAAGTGACCGGTTGGTCGCCGGCGCGGCTGCTCCGGGCCGGCGTCGCCTACCTGACCGACGATCGGCTCGGCGAGGGCACGGTCGGAACGCTGACGATCGCCGAGAACCTGAATCTCAAGCGTCTTGGCGCGCCAGATATCAACCGCTACGGCTTTCTCCGCCGGCGCGCGATGCGGACGGGGGCGGTCCGCGCGATCAAGGATCGAGGCGTGCGCCCCGACGACCCGGATGCGCCGGTCGCGACGCTCTCCGGCGGTAACGTACAGAAGGTCGTGTTGGCACGAGAGCTCGCCACCTATCCGCGCCTGCTCGTTTGCAACAAGCCGACCTACGGCCTCGACGTCCAGACGATGCTCGCCGTTCACGGCGCGTTGCGCGCCCAGGCCGCGGCCGGCGCCGCCGTGCTGGTCTTCTCGACCGAGATCGAAGAAGCGCTGACGCTCGGCGATGACATCGCGGTGATCCGCAACGGGCGCCTGACGAGCCCGGTGCCTCGCGCGATCGCATCGGCGGCCGAGATCGGCGCGCTCATGGCCGGCCGATGATGCTCTCCGGGACTCGTGGGCGCGTCACCGAGGCGACGGTCGGGCTGCTCGTCTCCATCGCCGCCATCGTCATCGCCTTCGCGATCGGCGCGCTCATCCTCGTCATCAGCGGACATCATCCACTGGCCGCCTACCAGGCGCTGATCGACCGCGTCAGTCACCTGACGGGTTTCTCTGAAGTGATCGTCCGGGCGATTCCACTCGCGCTCGCCGCCAGCGCCGTGCTGCTCGCCGTTCGGGCCGGGATCTGGAACATCGGCATCGACGGCCAGGTGCTCGTCGGCGCGCTCGCCTGCGGCGTCATGGCCGGCAAAGTCGCTGGACATGTGCCAGCGCCACTGCTTTGGATCGTTTCGGCGGGCGCGGCGGTCATTGTTGCCGCGGCCTGGGCCGGGATCGCCGGTGTCCTCCGCGCTCGCTTCGGCATGAACGAGATCATCACAACAATCATGCTCAACTACGTCGCGCTCTCGCTCACCTCCTGGCTCGTCAAGGGCCCCTTGCGCGACCCGACCCTCGTCTCGCCCCAGACACCGCTCATCCCCCGGCCCGACCGGCTGCCGACCTGGGGCACGACGCGGGTCCATCTCGGGCTCGTCGTCGCGCTCCTGATCGTGATCGGGCTCAGCGTGCTCTTCCGGCGGGCGCGGTTCGGGCTGGAGCTGCGGGTGATCGGCGAGAATCCACGCGCGGCCCGCCATGCGATGCTGCCGGTCAACCGGCTCATCGTCCTCGTCATGCTGATCAGCGGCGCGCTCGCCGGGCTCGCCGGCGCGAATGACATCCTCTCGACGAAAGGCACCTTCCAGTCGGAATGGAATCCGCAGTATGGGTTCGCCGCCTTCGCGCTCGTCTTCCTCGCCCAGCGCAAGCCGCTCGGTATCGTCCCGGCCGCGCTGGTGCTCGGCTTTCTCGCCTACGGCGCCGACATTCTGCCGCGCGTCGCCAACGTCGCGCCCGACTTCTTCGACTTGCTCGAAGGGCTCATCCTCGCGTCGCTGGCGGTCGTCGGTGTGGCGCAGATGCGGTGGCAGCGACGGTCGGCGGCGACGGCGCCGACCCCGGCTCAGCCGGCCGCGCCGTCGGTCCGGGAGACGGTCGTATGAGCATCGAAGCGCTGCTCACCGCCTTGCTGGCCTCGACCATCATCTCCTCCGTCGCGCTGACGATCGCCTCCCTCGGCGAGGCGATCGGCGAATCGGCGGGCCTGCTCAACCTCGGCATCGAAGGCATGATGCTCATCTCCGGTTTCGTCGGCTTCTGGGCCGCGCTGGAGAGCAACAACCTCTGGCTGGGCTTCCTCGCCAGCATCGTCTGCGGCGCCGTGGCCGGGCTGATCTTCGGCGGGCTCGTCGTTCTCGCGCAGGCCGATCAAGTAATCGTCGGGCTGGCGATGACCCTCGCCGGCGGCGGATTGAGCGGTTACCTCTTCCGCGAAGCCTATGGCTCCAACCAACCGCTGCTCCAGGGCGATCTCGGCCGCCCTTTGCGGCATCTCGGTGGCGGCATCCCGGTCATCGGCCCGGCGATCATCGGGCAGAAGTGGATCGTCTTCGTCACCTGGGCGCTGGTGCCGCTCGTCTGGTGGCTGTTGCGCCGTACCCGCTTCGGGCTGGAGATCCGCGCGGCCGGCGAGCGTCCCTTCGCCGCCGACGTCGCCGGCGTCGACGTGACCCGCGTCCGCTTGCTGGCGGCGGTCATCAACGGCGCTTTCTCCGGCCTCGCCGGCGCCGCGCTGGCGCTCGCCGAGCTCGGCTTCTTCCGGCCAGGCATCACCGTCGGCACCGGCTTCATCGCCATCGCGATCGCCATGGTCGGGCGCTGGGACCCGCTGCGCATCGCGATCGCGGCGCTGCTTTTCGGGCTCCTTCGCTCGGCCGGGACCTGGATGCAGATCACCGGCGTCAACATCCGGCCAGAGTTCCTCCAGATGCTTCCCTACCTCGGCGTGATCGTCGCGATCGTCATCCTCGCCCGTGGCACGCGTCTCCCGGCCGCGCTCGGGCTCAGCTACCGGCGGGGCATAGACCGCACCTGAACCGCCTTTCGTAACGCCGCTCGCGGGGCGATACTGTATCGAATGCGGAGTTCGCGCGCGCGGAGGATGACGTGATGAAACCCAGGGTGTTGGTACGGTCGGTCGGACGGTTCGTGATGATGCTGGGGCTGCTGGCACTCTCCGGCGCCTTCATCCCGACCGCCACGATCGCGGCGACGAAGATCGAGAACGTCGCGATCATCACCCCGGCCAGCAAGACGAACGGCGGCTGGGACGAGCAGGGCGTCAACAACATCACCAGCGTCACGCAGAAGCGCGGCATCAAGCTGGAGGTCGCCGAGAACGCCGGCTACGAGGACATCACCCCGATCCTGCAGGACCTCAAGGACAGCGGCGCCCAGCTCATCTTCTGCCATGCCTCGGGCTACCAGACGATCTGCCCGGAGTTCGCAGCGGAGAACAACGTCCCGGTCGCGATCATCGAAAACCCGAAGGCGGTCAAACCCGGGCTCATCTCCGACATCGAGACGCACGCCGAGGACGTCGCCTACTTGGCCGGCGTGATGGCGGGCAAGGAGACGCGGACCGGGACCGTCGCGATCGTCGTCTCGGCTGAGCCGCCGACCTGGAACTTCATGTCGGTCGGGTTCGCGGAGGGGCTGAAGGCGACCAGGCCGGATGCGAAGCTGATCTACAGCGTCATCGGTCAGGCGGCCTACGACGACGCGGCGAACGCCAAGCGGACGACCGACTCGGTCCTCGCCGCCGGCGCGGACATCGTTTTCGGCATGGGCGACGGTGCCTCGTTCGGCATGATCCAGTCGATCAAGGAGTTCAACCAGGGCAAGCCGGTCGACAAGCAGGCGCGGTTCATCGACGTCATCGGCGACAAGAGCAAGACCGCCGCGAAGTCGTTCCTGCTCAGCTCGGTGCTCTTCGACTACACGAACACGTACAACCAGATGATCGACGATCTGCAAAACGGCACCTTCGGCAAGGTCCACACGCTCGACGTCAAGAACGGCGGCGTTCATCTGCTGAATCCTCCGATCCCGGTCCAGCCCGGCACGATGGCGGCGGTGGACGCGGCCAAGGAGAAGATCGTCAAGGGCGAGATCAAGGTCTCGACGATCGGCGACGCCAATGGCGTCCACAAGCGCCTGAAGGAGTTGTTCCCGGGTTCGTGACGACCCGCCTCGCTGTCATTCTGAGCGGAGCGGAGAATCCCCCGGCGAAGCCGGTCCGCCGCGGACATCGGCTGCGGCAGGAGATCCCTTCGGCAGGCTCAGGGCAGGCTCTTCGACACGCTCAGGATGACGACAGGGGCGGGCACGCGCTTCGCGCGGGGATGCTTCGGGGCTG
>JAICKJ010000180.1 GCA_025928015.1 Thermomicrobiales bacterium | reverse complement strand
TGGCGACGAGTAGCTCCGAGAGGAAAAGGCCGGATCACGCATGAACCCGGGTGGCGCCGATCGGCGCCACCCGGGTTCATGCGTGATCCGGCCTTTTCCTCTCGGAGCTACTCGTCGCCAGCGCCGGCGAACAGGTCTCGGTTTTCCTCCACCGGCAGTTCGGGGCTCTCGCCCCACTCGTTCCACGAACCGTCGTAGTTGGCCCACTGGCGCTGCCCGATCCGGTCGAGCGCGAAGAGCACGGCGGTGGCGGTCACGCCGCCATTGCAGTAGGCGATGGCCGGTCGATCCCGGTCGATGCCGGCGCTGGCCGCCAGTTGGGCGATCTCCTCGCGGGACTTCCAGGTGCCGTCGCGCCGCACGAGCGTCTTGGCCGGGAAGCTGCGGGCATGCGGAATGTGACCTCCCCGGCTGCCGCGCTGGACCGTCCCGTTGTATTGCGTCACGTCGCGGGCATCGAGGATTTGCGTCTGCTGGTCGCTGATTGCCGCCCGCATGTCCTCGATGTCTGTCCGTAGCGCGGGCCGGACACGCGGGGTGAACGTCACGGTCCCGATTGACGGTGCATCCGTCGTCAACGGGCGGCCTTCTGCCTGCCACCTCGCGTATCCGCCATCGAGAACGGCCACACGGTCGTGGCCGTAGTATTTGAGCGCCCACCAGAGGCGGGTCGCGAAGTGGCCGCCGGTGTGATCGACCACGACCACATCGGTCTCGTCGCCGACGCCGATCGCCTCCATCGCGGCGGCGAAGCTCGCCGGCGGCGCGATCTGGGCCTTCACCGGGTTGTCCGGATCCGTGATGTCCTTTGTCCAGTCCAAAAAGACCGCGCCGGGGATGTGCCCGGCATCGTACTCATCACGCGCGCCGGTGTAAGTCGCCTTCTCACGGCCGCCGCCGAGATCCTCCTTGTTGACGTAGCCGCGGATATCGACGACGCGCAGCGACGGCGCATCGTGATGCTCGGCCAGCCACTCCGTGGAAACAAGGGAATCCGGCAAGATCGTCACGTCGGAACTCATGGTGCCTCTCTCCGTCCCTGATGCAGCATCGTGGCCACACCGGCGGCCAGCATTGGCGGCCATCCCGTACCATGATGTCAGCATCGACAGTCGGGCGCGGGAGCCACCTTCCGATAAGACATAGCGTACCGCGCAATGTTACAGGAGTGGGACATGACCAAAAGCAATAGCTCGGGCGGAACCATGGGATTTAGCGTGCAGCTTTCATCCGGAATGGATACCGCGGTCGAGCAGACGAAAGCGGCGCTGGCGAAGGAAGGGTTCGGTGTGCTGTCAACGATTGACGTCGCCGACACGCTGAAGCAGAAGCTTGGCGAGGAGATGGAGCCCTACGTCATTCTGGGCGCGTGCAACCCCGGCCTTGCGAAGCGCGCTATCCAGGCGGAGCACGAGATCGGCCTCCTGCTCCCCTGCAACGTACTGGTGCACCAGCACGACGACGGAACGGTCGTCTCCTTCGTGTCGCCGCATGCCATGCTTGCCTGCGCCGGCGAAAACGAGGGTCTCCAAAGCGTCGCGGACGACGCCGAGGCGGCACTCAAACGCGCGGCCCAGACGCTGAAAGCACAGGCATCGTAGCCCGGCGAGCGCGGCCGCGCGCGGATGTCGTTTCCTTGACACGGGGAGCGCGCGGCCACTATCATCCCGCATGGTGACGGACGGGATAGTCCCTCATCTGCGGAAGTGGCTCAGTGGTAGAGCATCTCCTTGCCAAGGAGAAGGTCGCGGGTTCGAATCCCGTCTTCCGCTCCAGCCGATAAGCACATGTGCCACGTAATTGGCCGCCCTTTGGGCGGTCGTTTGCTGTCCCCGCTCCGGTTGAATGAGTAGGCGGCGACGGCTTGCATCTTGCGCACGCGATTTTGGCAGCCAGACGCCGAAACCGGATGAACGGCGCGAATGCATGCCGGGACGAGAAATAGACAAGACAGGCCCACTCGGTCATGATGCACCGACACACCACGGTTCCGGGGGAGGACTTGCACGGCCGATCACGGCCGGAAGGCTTGCGGCGGCAGGAGGATGGAGGCATGACCGGTACGTCGATCGCGAACCAGGACGGGCAGCGCGGTGCAATCAGCGATGGCCAGCTCACCGCCGCGCGCAAGGCAGACCACGTTCGGATCAATCTCGAAGAGGACGTCCATGCCAAGGGCGTGACGACCGGCTTCGACCGCTATCATTTCGTACCCCTCGCCATTCCCGACCTCGACCTGGTCAATGTCTCGACGGAGACGAAGCTCTTCGGCCGGCGATTGGGCGCGCCCGTGCTCATCTCCTGCATGACCGGCGGCACCGCGGACGCCGAGCGGATCAATCTCCGGCTCGCGGAGGTCGCCCGGATCTTCAACCTGCCGATGGGACTCGGGTCGGGGCGCGTGCTGCTCGAACGGCCAGCGGTCCATTCCACCTTCGACGTCCGCCGGGTCGCGCCCGACATCCTGCTCTTCTGTAACCTCGGCGCTGTGCAGCTCAATCTGGGCGTCGGTGTCGAAGAGTGCCGGCGACTCATCGACTTGACCGGCGCCGATGCGCTGGTTCTGCATCTCAATTCCCTGCAGGAAGCGCTGCAACCGGAGGGTGACACCTGCTTCTCCGGCTTGCTCGACAAGATCGCGGCGCTCTGCGCCGCGCTCGATGTGCCGGTGGTGGCCAAGGAAGTCGGGTTCGGTGTCGCGGCGGATGTCGTGCATGCGCTCTTCGCCGCCGGCGTCTCGGCGGTCGATGTCGCCGGCGCGGGCGGCACCTCGTGGAGCGAGGTGGAACGCCATCGGATGGCGGAGCCCTGGCGCGCGCAAGTCGCCGGCGCCTTCGCCGGCTGGGGCTTGCCGACCTCGGAGGCGGTGGTCGGTGCGCGCCGTGCCGTTCCGAACGGGACTATCTTCGCCAGCGGCGGCATCAAGAACGGCATCGACGTCGCCAAAGCGATCGCCTTGGGTGCGGATGTGGTCGGCATTGCCGGTCCGTTCCTGCGCGCGGCCGCCCAGGGAGCGGACGATGCGGTCGACCTGGCGCGGGCGACGATCGAGACCTTGCGGGTCGCCATGTTCTGCACCGGCGCCGCCTCGATCCCCCACCTCCGCGCAACCCGACGCCTCGTCCATGCGGACGGCACGCCGCGGTCCATCGCCCATACGCATACGCTCGACGGCGCCGATGGGCATGCGTGAGGTGAGCCGATGTCGGATGTGACCGAGCTGGTGCTGGCCGACGCCTATTGCCGCTACCTGAGCCGGCACCACTACGAGAACTTCCTGGTCACGTCGCTCTTCGCGCCGCAGGATCGGCGCGTGCATCTGCGCCGGCTCTACGCCTTTTGCCGCTTGACTGATGACCTCGGCGACGAGAACGGCTCGCTGGCCGAGCGGCGTCTGAATCTCTGGCGGGAGGATCTTTCCCGATGCTTTGACGGCGGGGTGCCGCCACTCCATCCGGCCCTGGTCGCGCTCACTGAGACCATCGCCGTGTGCAAACTGCCATCGGCGCCGTTCTTCGACCTCATCGCCGCCAATGTGCAGGACCAGCATGTCCATCAGTACGAGACGTGGGCGGAGCTGCATGACTACTGCCGCCTGTCCGCCGCGCCTGTCGGCCGGCTCGTACTGCGCATCTTTGGATATACCTCTTCGACGCTCGATGCCCTCTCCGACGATGTCTGCATCGGTTTGCAACTGGCGAATTTCGCCCAGGATGTCAGCCGCGACCGCACAAAGGGCCGCACCTATCTCCTCCAGGAAGACATTCGCCGTGGCGGCACGACCGGCGCGACGCAGGCGATGTGTGAGCGTGCGAGCAAGTTGCTCGACTCGGGCAATGAGCTGGAGCGACAGGTCACCGGTCGCCTCAGGCTCCAGCTCGCGCTCTATCGGATGGGCGGACGGGCGGTCCTAAAGGCAATTGCCGCGACCGGCTTTGAAACATGCACGCAGCGGCCAGAGGTTGCGGCTCGGGCAAAAGTCGGTATGCTGGCAAGCATAGGGTGGCAAGCGACGAGGAGGTCAACGCATGCGGGTGGCAATCAGGCAACCTGACGTCGGCTCGTCCATGACACTGCGGGATGCGGAGCGCTACTGCGCCGGGATGGCGCGGCGGGAAGCAAAGAACTTCTACTGGGGGTTCATCGCGCTGCCACGCCCCAAGCGGATGGCCATCTACGCGCTCTACGACTTCGCCCGCCAGGTGGACGACGAGGCCGACCGGGCCGTAACTGATCGCGCACCTGTCAACCTGACCGCCCACCGTGAACGGCTGCAACGCTGTCTGGCAGGGGATTATGCCGACCCGGTCATGCGCGGGCTCGGCGCAGCGATCGAGCGCTACCAAATCCCGGCCGAGGAGTTGGATCAGATCATCGCGGGCGTCGCGATGGATCTCGAACGATCCCGTTATGCCTCGTGGGAGGATTTGCAGCAATACTGTCGCCTCGTCGCGTCGTCGGTCGGCCGCATGTGCGTCCGCATTTTCGGCTACGACGACGAGGAGGCGCTCCTGCGGGCGGACGATCTCGGCCAAGCGATGCAATTAACCAACATCCTGCGCGACATCCGGGAAGATCACGCCGAGTACGGGCGCGTCTATCTGCCGCTGGATGAGCTGGCGCGGTTCGAGCTCTGTGAAGAAGCCATCGTCGCCAGCCTCGCGGGCAACGGGACCGGCGGGAGCGATCCGGGTCCGGGGTGGGCGCCCTTCGTGCACGAGCAGGCCAAGCGCGCGTGGGCGCTCTTCGATTCCGGCGTGCAGGTTTCCCGCATGATCCCGAAATCTTCGGCCGCCTGCGTCCTGACGATGGCCGGTATCTACCGCGACATCCTGCGACAAATCGAACAGGATCCCGCCTTGCCGCTCACGCGCCGGGCCTCGCTCTCCAGCCGCTCCAAGCTTGGCGTGATGGCGCGGGCATGGCTACGCGCCGCGTAGCCGTTGCCGGCGCTGGCCTGGCAGGACTAAGCGCGGCGGTCGCGCTGCGCCGCGCGGGGTGGGACGTCGAGATCTTCGAGCGCCGCCGCCTGCTCGGCGGCAAGGCGACCTCCTACGTCGTTGACGGCATCGAGGTGGACAACGGCCAGCATGTCTTCCTCGGCTGCTGCACCGAATTCATCGACTTCGTCACGGGACTCGGGCTGGGGGACAGACTCCATCTGCAAGACCGGTTCGCGGCAACGCTGCTCAAGCCCGGCGATCCACCGCTAACGCTCCGGGCAGCGACCTTGCCGCCTCCTCTCCACCTGCTGCCGGTCTTGCTTGGCCACCGCTACCTCCCTAGGCGGAGCCGGCTGGAGGTGGTGTGGGCGATCCTGGCGGCGCGGCGTGATGCGCCACCGTCGGAGACGTTTGCCGATTGGCTGGAACGCCACCATCAGGGCGAGCTTGCCCGGCACTGGTTCTGGGATCCGTTTCTGGTGCCGGCATTGAACGCGCCGGCGGCGGAAGTCGCCGCGAACGATGCCCGGTTCGTCATCAACACCGCCTTTGGCGGTGATCGCCGCGCCGCGTGTTTCGGGTTCGTCGATGTCCCGCTGGCACGGATCGCGGAAACAGCAGCGGAGCGGGCCGGCCCGGTGCATCTGCGCGCCGGTGTAACCGGGTTGATCGAACGCGACGGCGCGATCGCGGGCCTTCGCCTCGCCGACGGCGCGGAACAGGATTTCGACGCGGTCGTCCTCGCCGTACCGCCTGACGCGTTGGTTCGCATCCTCGGCGAGCCGGGGCGTTTCCGCATCGTGGGCCTGGACCGGTTCAAGACGGCGCCGATCGTCGACGTGCACCTCTGGTATGTGGGCGGCACGCTCGACTTCGACTTCGCGGCGCTCCTCGATTCGCCCATCCAGTGGGTCTTCCAGAAGGCGCCGGGCTATCTCTGCTGCAGCCTCAGCGCCGCCGGCGAGCTGACGACCCGGCCCGAAGCCGAGCTGATCGACCTCTGCCACCAGGAGTTAACGCGGGCGATCCCGGCATTGCGTTCCGCCCGTTTGGAACACGGTGCGGCGACGCGCGATCCGGACGCCACCTTCGTGCCGGCCGTGGGCTTGCGCCGCCCGGGCCCTGCGACGACCTATCCAAATCTCGCCATTGCCGGCGCGTGGACGAATACCGGCTGGCCCGCGACGATGGAGTCCGCCGTGCGCAGCGGCCGCGCGGCGGCACGGCTCATCATGACGGGAGGGACACCGCATGATGCCTGACACGACCACGACCGCCGATGCCGTCCAGGAGGCGGTTCAGTGGCTCCTTGATCGCCAATCTCCGGCGGGGTGGTGGGTCGGCGAGCTCGAGACCAATGTCACGATGACGGCCGAGCACGTCCTGCTGCTCCAATTCCTCGGGGTCGACATTACGCCAATCCGCGACGGCGCCATTCGTCACATCCTGGGCAAGCAGCGCGAGGACGGTTCGTGGGGTCTCTACTACGACGCGCCGGGCGATCTCAGCACGACGATCGAAGCGTATGCCGCGCTGAAAGTGCTGGGGGTCGATCCCGGCAGCGAGCCGATGACCGGGGCGCTGCGGCTGATCCAGGAACTCGGCGGCGTGGCGCGGGCACGGGTCTTCACGAAAATCTGGCTGGCGCTCTTTGGCGAGTATCCGTGGGCAGGCGTGCCGAGCATGCCGCCGGAGCTCGTCTACGCGCCGCCGAGCGTCCCGTTCAATCTCTACGATTTCGCCTGCTGGGCACGCGGCACGGTCGCGCCGCTGCTGATCGTGCTCTCCCACAAGCCGGTTCGTCCGCTCGGCGTCTCGCTCAGCGAATTGGTCGTGCCCGGCACGGAGTCTTCGCTGCGGCGGGTGCCGGGGTCGGGGCCGTTCTGGTGGACCGACAAGCTGCTCAAGCTCTACGAGCGATTGCCGGTCCAGCCCGGACGCGCCCAGGCGCGACGGAAGATCGTCGACTGGGTGATCGACCATCAGGAGGCGGACGGGAGCTGGGGCGGCATCCAGCCGCCGTGGGTCTACTCGCTGATCGCGCTGAACCTGGAAGGAATGTCGCTCGACCATCCGGTGATGCAGCGCGGATTGCGGGGGCTCGACGGCTTCGCCCTCCAGGACGACGAACAGGGCTGGCGCCTGCAGGCGTGCATGTCGCCCGTCTGGGACACCGCCTGGGCGATCCTCGCCCTGCGCCGCGCCGGGCTGCCGTCGGATCATCCCGCGCTCACCTTGGCGGTTGACTGGATCCTTGGCGAGCAGATCACCGGCGGCGGCGACTGGCAGGTCAAGTGCGACGAGCCGGTGTGCGGCGGCTGGGCGTTCGAGTTCGAGAACGATGGCTACCCGGATATCGATGACACGGCGGTCGTCGTCGTCGCGTTGCTCGAAGCGGAGGTGGGCGCGAAGGGCAACGAAGCGATCGAGCGGGCGGAACAGTGGCTGATGGCCATGCGCTCGGACAACGGCGCCTGGGCCGCGTTCGACCGCAACAATACACGCACGTTGCTTTACCGCTTGCCATTCGCGGATTTCGGCGCGATGATCGATCCACCGTCGGAGGACGTGACGGCCCACGTCGTCGAGATGCTCGCGATGCTCGGCGCCGGACCGGACGATCGCCGGGTCGCGCCGGCGCTCGCCTACCTGCGGGAGACGCAGACGGCCGACGGCGCGTGGTTCGGTCGCTGGGGCGTCAATTACGTCTATGGCACCTGGTGCGTTGTCACCGCGCTGGCCCGGCTCGGCGCCGGGCAGGAGCTGATCGAACGCGCCATCGCCTGGCTCCGCGCGATGCAGAATCCGGATGGCGGGTGGGGCGAGAGCTGCCACTCGTATGAGGATGCGTCGTTCGCCGGCGTGGGTATCAGCACGCCGTCCCAGACCGCCTGGGCGGTGATCTCCTTCCAGGCGGCGGGGCACGACCACGACGACGCGTGCCAACGCGGTCTCGCTTTTCTGCGGGAACGACAGGTCAATGGCACCTGGGAGGAGGCGGAATACACGGGAACCGGGTTCCCGCGGGATTTCTACATCAACTATCACCTGTATCGACACCTCTTCCCGACGATGGCATTGGCGCAAAGTTTGCGGGATGAGGAGCCGCGGGTTTCGCTGGAGTCTGAGGAGGTGAACTGACGTGGCCGTTCCGATGAAGCAGAGCATGGCCGTTGCGAAGTACGTCATGTCGCAACGGATGAAGCACAACGACAAGTTCGCGCTCGTCCTCCAGCTGGAACCGCTCTATCAATGCAACCTCGCCTGTCTGGGCTGCGGCAAGATCCAGCATCCGAACGACATCCTGCGCCGCCGCCTCTCGGTCGACCAGTGCGTCCACGCCGTCGAAGAGTGCGGCGCGCCGATCGTCTCCATCGCCGGCGGCGAGCCGCTGGTGCACCAGGAGATCGAGAAGATCGTCGAGGCGCTTGTCGAGCGCAAGAAGTTCGTCTATCTCTGCACCAACGCGATCCTGCTGGAGAAAAAGCTCGATCTCTTCACACCATCGCCCTACTTCGCCTTCTCCGTCCACATCGACGGCCTGCGAGAGCGGCACGACGAATCGGTCCACCGCGACGGCGTCTTCGACCGCGCCATCGCCGCCGTGCGGGAGGCGCAGCGCCGTGGCTTCCGCGTGACGACGAACACCACCTTCT
>JAICKJ010000023.1 GCA_025928015.1 Thermomicrobiales bacterium | reverse complement strand
CTGAACGACGGGCCGGTGATGACGTACGACTACCTGATCGTCGCCGTCGGCGCGACCCACTCCTATTTCGGCCACAACGAGTGGGAGCCGCTCGCCCCCGGCCTCAAGACGCTGGAGGACGCGCTGACCATACGCCGCCGCTTGCTCCTCGCCTTCGAGGAGGCCGAGCGGGAGCCCGACCCGGTCCGGCGCTGGGCGTTGATGACCTTCATCATCGTCGGCGGCGGCCCGACCGGGGTGGAGCTGGCCGGCGCGATCGGCGAGATCGCCCACCACACCCTCGCCCGCGACTTCGACCACATCGACCCGCGCGACGCCAACATCCTCCTGCTCGAGGGGCTGCCGCGTATCCTGCCGATGTTCTCCGAGAAGCTCTCGACTCGCGCCGTCAACGACCTTCACCGCTTCGGCGTCAAGGTCCGCACCAATTCGCTGGTGACGGCGATCGACGCCGATGGCGTCAACGTCGGCGACGAGCGCATTCCGGCCCGCACGGTCATCTGGGCCGCCGGCGTTTCCGCCTCGGATGTCACCCGCTCCCTCAACGGCAAGGCGCAGCTGGACCGCGCCGGCCGCGTCGCCGTGACTCGCGAGCTCAGCCTGCCCGGCCACCCGGAGGTCTTTGTTGTCGGTGACGCCTCCAGCACGACGGATAGCAAGGGCAAGCCGCTCCCCGGCGTCGCGCCGGTCGCGGTGCAGGAAGGCAAATGGGCCGCCGACAACATCCTGCGGCGGCTGCGCGGTGAGGCCTACACGCCGTTCCGGTACGTCGATCGCGGCAGCATGGCCACGATCGGGCGCAACCACGCCGTCGCCGATATCAAGGGCGTGCAGTTCGCCGGTTACCCGGCCTTCGCCGCCTGGGCCGGCGTCCACATCTTCAACCTGATTGGTTTCCGTAACCGCTTGCTCGTCGCCGCCCAATGGCTCTTCAACTACATCACCTTCTACCGCGGCGCCCGCCTGATCACCGGCGAAGGCGGCGGCCCCAGGGACGCCTGACCGCCCGGCGCCTCTGCCCAAAGCGTTCGTCAGCATTTCGGGGCGGACCTCGTGTCCGCCCCTTCGCCAACCAACCCGTTTCGCCCTTCCCAATCCCCTCCATCGTCATTCCGAGCCTGCCGAGGAATCTCTTCGTTCCGAGCGCAGCGAGCGCCGCCACGCCGGACGGGCGTTACCTGTTGCTAACCTCTACCGCTGTCATGCTGAGCGGCGACGCCCGAAGCACCCCCCGGCTAAGCCGGTCCGCCGCAGCGGACATTGTCCGCGGAAGAGATGCTTCGACTCCGCTCAGCATGACGAAGGGAGCAAGCACCTCGCGCGGGGATGCTTCCCGTTGGTCAGCATGACGGGCAACGGGTGTGAGGGATGCGAGCGGGTGCGGTTGGGACCGAGGACGCCGCTGCGGCGGGAGATTCTTCCCTGCGGTCAGAATGACAGCAAGGCGGGCTGGCAAGGCCGGACGGATTGGTCGGCGAGCCAGACGCATTCTGCCCGCCCGGCTAGTTGCTCTTCGGGTTGAGCGGGTCGGTGCCGTTGTCGACCTCGTTGGCGTCGTTCACGCCGTCGCCGTCGGTGTCCCAGTTGTACGGGTCCGTGCCGGCTCGCGCCTCCCGCGCGTTGGTCAGGCCGTCGCCATCCGGGTCGGCGTTCGGCGCTGACTGGTCGCCGGTCGACACGGCCACCGGCGTCGGCGGGTTCATCACCTGCGTGTAGTCGTCGACGCCGTTGCCGTCCGTGTCCTTCTTCAACGGATCGGTCTTGTAGATGTAGACCTCCTGCCCATCCAGGAGGCCGTCGCCGTCCGTGTCCTTGTTGAGCGGATCGGTGCCGTAGACGAGCTCGCCGCCGTCGTAGAGCAGATCGCCGTCGGTGTCGAGATTCTTCGGATCGAGCTTCATCTTGATCTCGTCGCCGTCGTTGATCCCGTCCTGGTCCGTGTCCTTCTTCGTCGGATCGGTCCCCAGCTTCGCCTCCTCGGCGTCGGTCAGACCGTCGCCATCGGTATCTTTCTCTTTGGCTGTCGGTTTGGCCGCCTTCGTCGGCGTGGATTTGGGCGTCGATGTCGCCCTGGGCTTCGGGGCCGTCGTCGCGGTTGGCTCCGGCGGCGTCGTGGCCTTCGGCTTGGCCGTGGCGGTCACCTTGGGCGTCGTCGTCGCGGTCGTATCGCCGTTCGCCGTGAGCGCGACACCGACCCAGGCGGCGACGAACCGGGTGTCGTCCGATTTCGCCGTCACCGTCAGGTCTCCTTCGTAGGTCGCGGCTTGTCCCTGCTTGAGATCGGAGCTGCCCTTGTCGGCCTTGACCGCGGCCTCGCCCTTCGTCACGAGGATGAGCGTCGGCGCCGCGCCCGCCGGTACCGTCGATTGCTCCTTCGCCTTCAGCACGTCTCGGATCAGGTCGATCTCCCGCTCGCCCTTGGCCATCGTGAACGACTTGCTGACGTACGCGAGGCCCTCGCCAGGAGGCGCCTGGTCGCCAGGCGTGAGCCCGATCGCGAAGTAGTCCTCCGGAGGTCCGAAGCTCTCGACCCGCACCGTCTGCCCCTCGTAGAGCAGCGCCGCCTCGCCGTCGGCGAGCCGCGTCTGCCGCTCCGTGCCCGTGTCCGTCACGAGCAACGGCGAGCCGTCCGCGAGGATGAAGCGCGTTTCCTTCACCCTGGTCGCCTTGTCGGCCGATTTCGCGACCGGCGCCCGGATCGACCAGCTCAGCGCGGCCCCATCGATCGGCACCGACCCGTGGGCGATAACCGCCGCGTGTCCGCGCGCGGGCGAGGGGCCGGCGGGCCCGAGCGATTGCGCGAGCACCGCGCTCAGCGTGGCGAGTGCGAGGATCAGCGCCAGGGCCGCGGCGAGCGGGGCGCGGCGGCGCGACGTCCTGGCGGGGGCATCGTCGGGTGGGGAAACGGGCATGCGTTGCTCCTGGGCATCAGCGGGACCGCTGGGTGAACCGTGTTCCGGCAAACCCTAGTCGCATCGGTGCCAGATCGTCAATCATGGCATTTGACGGAGACACGGCGCCTGCCCGGCAGAGCAAACGCCGGCGACGGGATTCCCGTCGCCGGCGTGCCCGGTCGCTGGTCTGCGGCCAGTTCCCGGTGTCGTGTTACTTGCTCGTCGCCTTCTGGTAGCGATCCGCCACCGCGCCCCAGTTGACCGTGTTCCACCAGGCGTTCAGGTAGTCCGGCCGCTTGTTCTGGTACTTCAGGTAGTAGGCGTGCTCCCAGACATCGACGCCGAGGATCGGCGTGCCCTTGCCGTCCATCAGCGGGTTGTCCTGATTCGGGGTGCTGAGGACGGAGAGCTTGCCGCTGGGATCGACGACCAGCCAGGCCCAGCCGGACCCGAACCGGGTCGCGCCGGCCTGGTTCACCTGCTCCTTGAAGGCGTCGAACGAGCCGAACTGCTTGTTGATCGCGTCGGCCAGCGCGCCGGTCGGCTGCCCGCCGCCGTTCGGGCCCATGATCACCCAGAACATCGAGTGATTGATGTGGCCGCCGCCGTTGTTGCGGACCGCCGTCCGCTTGTCCTCCGGCACCTTGTCGAGGTTCTGCACCAGCTCCTCGATCGACATGTTCTCGAACTCGGTACCGGCGACCGCCTTGTTGAGGTTGGTCACGTAGGCGCCGTGGTGCTTGTCGTGGTGGATCCGCATCGTCTCTTCGTCGATGCTCGGTTCCAGCGCGTTGTAATCGTAGGGAAGTGGTGGAAGTTCGAAGGCCATCGGTGTGGTATTCCTCCTCTGGTACATACAGACAACCGACCGTTCACGGTCAGTATCTTCGGACACCTGGCCAATTCCCGCAAGATGACGGCCACGCCCGCCTGCCCGATCGGCAAGCCGCGCGTGCATTCCGGTCACGCCCAGGACCGGTACGGCGCGGCGTCGCGTTCCCAATCGCCCGCCTCCGCCTTGTCCGGGTCGCGCTCCAGCAGCCGCGTGAAGAGCGCTTGCCGGTAGGTCCATTGCGCGGCCGCGGTCCGGGCGCCGTCGGCGTCCGCGAGCCGGACGACCTCGTCAAAGGCGGTGCCGACCTGGTCGGGGTCCGCGACGTGCGCATCCTGCCGCCGCCAGTTGAGGAATTCGATGTGCCACTCGGCCGCGCCGAGCAGATCGCCCGCCTCCTCGGCGAGCGAGGCCAGGTGGCTGACGCCGTCGACGATCGTGTCCGCGTCCTCGCTCTCGTAGCCCGCC
This sequence comes from Thermomicrobiales bacterium, assembly GCA_025928015.1. Lineage (GTDB taxonomy): Bacteria > Chloroflexota > Chloroflexia > Thermomicrobiales > UBA6265 > JAICKJ01. The sequence continues at coordinate 19,801 of JAICKJ010000023.1, read as the reverse complement.
GCCAGCACCCCTTCCCAGAGCGCCTCCGCCAGCGGGTTGTCGATGCCCTCCACCAGCTCGGCCAGCTCCGCGCGCGCCAACACGCGCTCCTCCGGGTCCTCCGCGCCGAGCAGCCCGCGCAATCCGTCGGCCAGATCGCTCCGCTCGATCTCATTTCCGGTCCGGTGGCGCAACCAGGTGAGCACAACCGGCCGCGGCGTCTTCGCGACCGCGTCCTCCCATTGCCGCCAACCCTCGGCGAGCGCGGCATCCAGACGCGGATTGGTGGTCAGGCTGAGCGGCTCCCCGCCCGCCCGAGGTGGTTCTGATGACGACACGAATGGCGCTCCCGTGAGCCGTACATTTGTAGGGGCGACCCCATGTGGTCGCCCTGTCACCCGGCGGAGGCGACCACGCGGGGTCGCCCCTACATGCCGCCATCGTTCTCCGCCGATTCTACTCCCTTCCCTGCTATCATCCCGGATACGGGTGCTGACAGTTCAGCGTGTTCCTGGCGTGCAGGCGTGAGGAGGCAACATGGCGATCGAAACGATGCGGACGACGGACCTGGCGGATGCACTGGAGCGCGGCATGACCCTGCCCGCCTCCTGGTACACCAGTCCGGAACGCTACGCGCAGGAGCAGGAGCGCATCTTCCGCCGCTGCTGGCAGTACGTCGGCCTCACGGAACGCGTGCCGGATGTCGGCGACTTCTTCGCCGCCAGCGCCGGCGACCTCCCGATCTTCGTCACCCGGGACAGGGCCGGCGCGCTGAAGGCGTTCGTCAACGTCTGCCGCCACCGCGCCTCGCAGATCGTCAAGACCGACTGCGGCCACGTCAAGGCGTTCCAGTGCCCCTATCACGCCTGGACCTACGGCCTCGACGGCACGCTCAAGGCCGCGCCTGGGATGCGCGATGAGGACAACTTCGACCCGGCCTGCTTCTCGCTTTTCCCGTTGCAGATCGACACCTGGGGTCCGTTCATCTTCGTCAACCCGGACCTCGACGCGCCGCCGCTGGCCAGTATCCTCGGCCAGTTGCCGGAGTTCGTCGACCGGACCGGCCTCGACCTGATGGGCGTCAAGCGGCGCGTGCTCAAGGTCTACGACATCGAGTCGAACTGGAAGGCCGTCGTCGACAACTACCTCGAGTGCTACCACTGCCCGACCGCGCATCCGGGTCTGACCCAGCTCCTCGACATGAACGACTACGTGATCCGCGAATATCCGTACTTCTCGACCCAGACCGGCGCCTACAAGCAGGGCGGCGATGAGCTCTACGACACCCGCGGCGAGGTCGAGGACGGTTTCTACGCCTTCCTCTGGCCGAACTTCACCCTCAACATCTACCCCGGCCCCGGCAACCTCTCGCTCAACCTCTTCCTGCCGATGGGCCCGAACCGCACCCGCGCCATCTACGAGTACTGCTTCGCCGATGCTGTGAGCAAGAAGGACGAGGACGACTTCGTCCGCTTCATCGAGCAGGTCCAGATCGAGGACATCGAGCTGGTCGAATCGGTCCAGAAGGGCCTCTCCACCGGCTACTACCAGCAGGGCCAGCTCATGCTGAAGCAGGAGCAAGCCCTCCGCCACTTCCAGCGCCTCGTTCTCGAGCATCTGGAGGGGTAGTGCTGATCCCCGGTCCTCCGAGTACGGTCTGGCATCCGCTTGTCTGGCAGGCGGGTGCCAATGGCCGATGAACGACTCAATCGCCCGCGGGACGAACGGTCACAGCCCCACTTTCAAGATGACCCTCTTCGGCCACGAGGGCGATGCCCCCGTTCAACAGAGGTCGCTCCTCGTCTTCAAGGTCCAGATAGAGTTTGCCATCGACCAATGCGCGAATGCGCTTTCCGATGACTTCAAGCGCGAGCTCGTACGTGGTATCGAACTGCCAGGGGAATGGGCAGCTTCCAAGGACCGTCTCGCCGTCAAGCGCCTTCATGACTTGAAGCTCTCCCTGCGAGCGCAGCAGGAGCGCATAGTACCGGCGCAATCCCTGCACACGCGCGGCTAGACCGCCCGCCCGCACCATGTGCGGCGTGACTGGAGCGGTCACTCGATAGTCTTGCCACTCCTCCGTCCCGTGCATCAGCAGGCCGGTTCCGTGGTCTTGCACCGCGCGGTAGACCGTCCGTCCCCACGATTCGTCGTGATCGACACTGGAGACCCACGCCCGTCGCCACATCTTGCCGCCGTCGACCGGCCGTCCGAGCGTCACATCGGGCTCGCCGGCCCAGCCAAGCGAGTCGAAATAGAGCGTGCCAGCCGCTGCTTGCGTGGATCGGATCTCGAGACCGATCTGCGCGATCGGTTGCCCCCCGGTGTCAGGGATGACCCACGTCAAATCATGCGTTTGAGCGGGCTGGAAGGTGGCGGTCGGTCCTTGCGTCATCGTCAGCGCATCGCTGCCGTCGTAGATCCGGATGAAGAGTCCCGCATCGACCGGCGAAACGTTCGCGGCGTCAGCTTGCACCCGGGCATGGACCCGTTGCCCCGGGTAGAGGGTTGGTGAGGCCAACAGCGCGTAGCCGGGCATCTCCTTTGCCTCTGGCTGGATGAACGTCGCCGTCGTCGCCCTGGCCGGAGCGCCCGGGGCAACGTGCGAGTAGTGCAGCGCCAGGTTGCGCTGGCCCATCGTACTCTGGCCCGCGACGTTTTCGAGCCGGAGGCGGCCGGGCGATTGGGGTGCCCGCTCCGCCCGCCAGCCTTGCAATGATCCCGGCAAGGCAAAGTGGAATCGGGCGCCGTCCTTCGGGGTACGGGTCTCCTGGCCCGCGAGCGCACGGCCAAGATTCGCGATCCGGACGGCCTCCGTCGCCGCATCCGTGATGCCCCTGCCGCCTTCGGCCGACGAAAGGTACATCCGGTCCGCGACCGGGCCACGGAAGTCGGGGCCGGCATCGATCCCGGCGAGCCCATTCTTGATACCCAGGAGACAGCCGACATTGGCCGAGTTGCAGTCGGTATCCCAGCCCGATGTGTTGACGATCATCAGCGAGCGCTGAAAGTCGTCGTTGCCATGCAGCAGCGCCTGAATGATCAGCGCGTGGTTCGGCACCACGTGGCAGGCGCCGCCGTAGGTGTCATACCCGTACTGGCGCGCGATCTTCTGACGCGTGGACCGCCAGTCCGTATCCTGGCTGTGCCATTCCCGGACATCATGGATGACGCGCGCGATCACCGATTCCCGCGGAATGAGCGAGAGCGCGCAATCGAGGAGCTTCGGCAGCTCCGGTTCGACAAATGCCTGCGCTTCCATCGCGGCGATGACCTGCGCGGCATGGATTGCTTCGCCATCATGGCTGACGCTTGCCGCGCGCCGCGCCAGGTCCGCCGCCATCTCGGGGTCGCCCGGGGCGACCATGGCCCAGCCGTCGATGAATATCTGGGCCCCGATCTGCTCGGCGACCCGCGTTCCATTGGTTGCGATCGACCCGCTCTCCGGCGCCGGGATGCCGGACGTGAGGCGGAGATACGCGGTGTGTTCGGTCGAATGCCCCAGACCGCCCCACCAGAGGATGGTCCGACCTTCGATGATGTAGTTGAGCCAGCTCTGTCCGATCTGCTGTGGCGTGATGTCCCGGCTCCGCCCGTAGTCCTCGAGCGACCGCAGAAACGTGAATGTTCCGGAGATGTCATCGTCGGTGACGATGAGTGGCATGCCTCGCTGCTCATGGACGTAGTAGTTGAGCTCACCGAATTGTTCGGTGATCCGTTCATGACTCCATCCTTCGATCGGCCGGCCGAGATAGACGCCGATGATCTTGCCGAGCACACCCGCGTAGACGCGCTCCTCATAGTCCTGCGGAATGGTCACGCTGGTTCAGTCCTTTCAACGCCATGATGGGGAATTCCGCGCTCGTTACGCCATTGGGAGGGTGATGCGGTCCGCTCGAACCGCCCTGCCCCCGCCGGCTTACTGGTTCTCGGAAAGTGCGCGAAAAGCTTCGGCGCGCCGGGCGACGCGCGCGAATTGCTCCTGTTGCAGCGAGATCGCGACCTTCGCCAAATCGTCGCCTAGCTTGCCGAGGTCGGTGCGATTGGCCTCATCGACGCGCGCTCGCCAGCGCTCGGGAATTACTGATGCTCCGTGCAGGGCGCCCGCGATCGCGCCGGCCATGCTGGCGATGGAGTCACAGTCCCGCCCGTAGTTCGCGCCCCCGGCAATGACGTCCGCGAACATGCCCCTGGAAACGACGAGCATGCCCAAGGCGACGGGCAGCTCCTCGATGCTGTGGGTCCGGCTGGGGCGCCAGTCGTCACTGCCGTTGCCACGATCATGGAAATCTTCCGCCGCGCCGTCGTACGGCCGGATCGCCGCTCGCAGCGGGTGGATCGCCTCACGCCAGTCCTCAAGGCCCCTGGCCGCCGCCACGACCGACTCGATCGCGGCCCGGGTGCCCTCTTTGGCGAGGTCGAGCGCGATCCCGATGATCGATTCGACCGACGCGTCCGGTCCCAGTGCCTCGGCGACGCACGCCGCCATCACACCGGCTGCTTCCAGTCCATAGCTCCACTGGTGGGCCGCGAACACCTCGATGGCCTCGCGATACGCTTCCTCCGGGTCACCGGCATTGATGATGCCGACCGGCGCGGCGTACATGGCCGCGCCGCAGTTCACCATGTTTCCCACCCCGCCCAGGCGCGGGTCGGCATTGGCCAGGCGCAGGCGGATCAGAAGCCATTTCTCCGGATAGAAGAGCCGGTCGATCAGCGGCATCTCCCGCCCGTATTCGGAGACCCACCGCGGCTCGTCGGCGATGAGCGGGACGATCGCGGCCGCGAACCGAAATGGATCGAGATGTTCCCCCGCCTCGACGTAGATGCGGCTGAGCAGCGCCACCATGTGGGTGTCATCGGTGAACCGGCCGTCGCCTTTGCCGGTTGCCGATGGTCCATCCCAGGGCTCGACAAAATCGGTGATCCATCCGTAACGGTCCCGGATCTCGTCAGGTTGGCGGCCCTCGGCGGGCGCTCCCAGCGCGTCGCCGATGGCGCCGCCATAGAGGCAGCCGCGAACCTTGCTTGCGAGTGAACAATCGTTCAAGACAATGCTCCTGTCAGTGGGCGATCAGCCCTTCATGCCTCCCTGTGTGAGGCCATCGATGAATCTCCGTTGCAGCGAGAGGAAGATCAGAAGGATGGGCGCGATCATCATGACGGAGGCAGCGCTTGTGAGCCCCCAATCCCTGGTGAAGCTGCTCACGAAGTTCTGGTAGCTGGTGACGACGGTGAATTTGCTCGGGTCAGTGAGAAAGACCGTCGCCAGGACGAACTCGTTCCAGACCGCTAGAGCCACGACCAGGCCCACGGTGAGAAACCCCGGCCAGGTGAGCGGGATGACGATGCGGGCGAAGACTTGCCATTCACCGGCTCCGTCGACGCGAGCCGCATCCTCGAAGTCACGAGGCAGCTCGAGCATGAACGAGCGAAGAAGGAAGATCGCCAGCGGCGCGTTGATGGCAACGTAGATCGGAATCAAGCCAAACAGGTTGTTGACCAGCCCGATACTACGCCACATGAAGAAAAGCGGGACGAGAAAGAGATAGAGCGGCACGCTTGACGAAACCAGCAAGTAAAGCATCACGCCATCCGCACCAGGAGGATTGAGCTTGGCGAGGCTGTACGCGGCCATGCCACCAAGGAGCAGGATGCAGATCACGGTGCCGACGACGAGAATGCCACTGTTGACGGTGGTGGTGGAGAAGTTCCCCACGTTCCAGGCGCGGGTGTAATTGCTCCACTGGATGGCGTGTGGGAATCCCAGCGGGTTCCGGCCGATTTCCGCCCGGCTCTTGACCGAGTTGAACGCGAGAATCACGAGGGGACCGATGGCAAAGACCAGCAAGAGTGTGAGAATGACATAATTCGGCAAGAGGTTCCTCGCCCGCTTGCTGCGACGTCGCCCCATGAGCGCGCTCATATTTCCCATCCTCTCCTTCGCAACATGATGAAGATCATGATGATGATGCCCACGAAGAAGCTCATGGTCAGGCCGATGGCCGACGCGTATCCAGCCTCGAAGTTCTGGAATGCATCCTTGAACACGAGCACCGCGAGGACTTCCGATGCCCCGGCGGGGCCGCCTTGCGTCAGGATCCAGATGTAATCGAAGGTGAGGAACGACCAGATGCTCGTCATGAGAATCATGAACACGAGTGTGGGCCGGATTCCGGGCAGTGTGACATCCCGGAACTCTTGCCAGCGATTCGCGCCATCGAGCTTCGCGGCTTCATACAAGGTGGGGGGAATGTTCTGCATCGCCGCGAGAAAGAGGACCATGAGAAACCCCCACCAATGCCAGTTGTCGATGAATGCGATCGCGGGCAGGACCGTGTGCTTCGTGCCCAGCAGCGCCTTCTCCGTGCCAGGTACTCCGAGGCTGTTGAGCTTGCCCATGATCCCGTGATCCGGATCCATGAGGGTGCGCCAGAGACTGGCGGTGATGACACTTGGCAAGACATAAGGGATGAAGAGCATCATCCGGAAAAGGAGCGCGCCACGGCGAATGGGAGCAAGGAGGCTGGCGGCAACGAGGGCAATGGCGATTGGGACGGTCAGAAACATCATCAGCCAGATGACATTGTTGGTGAATGCGTGCTTGAACGATGGGTCGTCGAAGAAGAGGCGACGAAAGTTGTCCAGACCGACAAAGTGCGCGGCGCCGATGCCGCGCCAATCGGTCATCGAGTAGTAGATCGAGCTCAGCGAGGGAATGAGCACAACGCTGACGTTGATGAGCAGGATCGGAAGCATGAAGAGCCACGGAACGGCTTTCCTGCGCAGAACCGCTCGCCGGTGTCCGCGGAGCGTGTCCCTGACATCCGATCGCGTTGTGGCGGTTGTGGTTGATTGCATCGTCCGGGCCCCATGGTGAGGTGCGAATGATTTTGTGTCATCTTGGCCTTTCGGCGCCGGAGTCGGATGCGGGCGCCGAAAGGCCATGGCGAAATCGACGCCTGGCGAATAGCGCGCGGCTCAGCGCGGGGGAATTGGCGGCACAAGTCCCGCTTTGGCTTCCTGCGCGAACATATCCTGCATGCCCTGAAGGTATTGATCCGTGGTCATGTCGCCCGCCCAGACCTTTTCGATGTTGTCGATCAGGTAGGTCTCGGTCTTTGGCGGCCAGAACGTCCACGTGGTGTACCCGTAGCCCTTGCTGCTCAAAGCCTTGTTGAACGCGTCGAGGATCGCGACGTGGCGTGCATCGAGGTCAGTGAGTTTGCCGGTGGGGACGTTGACCGGTGCCGGCGCGAGGTTGCAGTGACTGACCAGCTTGGCTTGCATCTCGGGCGAGAAGTAGTAGTCCAGGAACGTGGCCACGGCGTCAGGGCTCTTTGATTGCTTGTTGATGGAGTAGGTCGAGCCGATACCGACGTCGAAGTACGCCTCGCCCGTGGTGGAGGGCATGGGAACCCAGTCCCAGTCGGTGCCGAATCCGGCGTCCTTGCCGAAATAGGTTTCGGCGTCACTCATGAACCAGGTGCCTTCGATCATCATCGCGGCATCACCCGAGGCCAACGACGTATAGCGATCGTCGGTGGTGGCGGTGTAGTAGCGATCCAGACCGCCCATGAACCAGCCCTTTTGCTGGATTTCGTTCAAGTCATCGATCGCCGTCTTGAACGATGCATCGGTCCACGGAATGGCGCCGGTCAGTGCCTGGTAAACCTTGTCGGGTCCGGCAACGTGGTTGAGCATTTCCCCCACGAACCATTCATTGGCCGGACGCCATTCTGCATTGCTGGCCGCGAACGGTATCTTGCCCGCGTCCTTGACGTGTTGCGCGAGCTTCATGAGTTCGTCAATGGTCTTGGGCGCCTTCCAGCCGTTCTTTTCGAAGACGGTCTTGTTGTAGTAGAGAACCAGTGTTTCGAGCTCACTCGGAAGGCTGTAGATCTTGCCGCTGACTTTCCCCAGTTCCAGGGTCCACGGCACGTACCGCTTGTCCCAGCCGAACTTCGTGATGAGATCGTCGAGCGGCAAGATTTGGCCGGCCTTGGCCAGCTCGACGGCAAACGAGGGTCCAGGGGTGCCGACAATATCCGGTCCGCCTCCGCCCGCGAGCGCCGTCTTCGTTGCTTCCCACCCGTTGGCTTGTCGGGTCGCCTTGACGGTGATGCCATTGCCCTGCTTGTTGAACGGATCAACGGCGGTTTCGATGATGCAGTTCGCCGTCTCCGCACCGCCGGTGGTATCAAACCACATGGCGATGTTCGCCTTGTCCTGGGCCGACGCCAGGGCTGGATGCGCAAGCGCGGTGGCCAGCGGCAGCGCCGTCGCGGCAAGGAGAAACTCTCGACGATTGGACCCATGGGACTTGATGCGCTTTTCCATTTCGTGCTCCTTGCATGGTGTGAGGCGACTCGATATGTATCGACGGCGGCGGATTGGACGGATCGCCAGGCATCACCTCCTTGGTTCGTTCATGGGCTCTCGATCACGCAGATTCCCGCCGGACCAGCTCAAACGGCAGTTCCTCAGTGCGCCCCTCCCCGGAGACCCTTCCTTCCAGCCGCTCGAAGAGCATCTCCGCCGCGCGGCGGCCGACGTCGCGCGGGAAAAGTGAGACGGTCGTCAGCGACGGCGTAACGAGGCTTGCCGCCGGAATATCGTCAAAGCCGACGATTGCCATATCTTCGGGAACGCGAAGATGCGATTCGCGTAGCGCCGATAACGCGCCGAGTGCCATCTCATCGTTCTCCGCGAAAATCGCGGTCGGACGCGGGGTGATGCGCAGGATCTGTCCTGTTGCCGCGTAGCCTCCTGATGGCTGAAAGTTCCCTACCTGAACATAGGTTTCGGGGGCGAACAGGCCGGCTTCGTTCAGCGCATCGCGGTACCCGAGCAGACGAGCAGTGCGTGGTCCCGCGTGACCGACAATGATGCCGATGCGTGAGTGCCCGTGGTCGATGAGATGGCGCACGGCCTGATGGGCGGCCCGGCGGTTGTCGACGAACACGTTGTCGAGGGGGAGCGGTCCTGACCTTTTGGGCTGGGGTTCGAAGCGCACGATGGTGATGCCATCCTCGAGCACTGGGCGAAGATCGTGCGCGGTGAGGTGAAAGAGCACCGCGATGACCCCATCCGCCCGATTCTGCAGAATCGCTTTGAAAACCTGCCGCTCCCGTGCCGCCATCCCATCCGTGTTGTAGATCACCACATCGTACTCGCGCTGTTGGGCCGCGTCCTGCACACCGCGTTCGAATGCCGGGTAGAACGGATTGGTGATATCGGGGATGACGCTCGCGATCGTGTACGTCTTTCTGGTGCGCAAACTCCGGGCAGTCCGGTTCGGCTGATACCCGAGCTCCTCCATTGCATCCCGGATGCGCTGCTGGGTCTGTTTCGAGATCGAAGCGCCCGGCGCGTCGTTGATGACCAGGGATACCATCGCCTGGGAAACGCCAGCGCGCCGGGCAACGTCCGCTTGCGTCGGTCGCCGCTTGATCCGGCCCATTTCATGTCGTGCTGGACCGTCGGTCATGGCGCTGCCCTGACAAGGCGCGGGAGAGGACCTGCGACGTGTCGCTCTCATCGCTCAGCTAATACGTATTAATACTTGGCGATGGTATGGTGGCCCCGGCAGGCTGTCAATATCGTGATTTCCCTCGCAAACCCCTTGACATCGCCAATGCCGCCCCGGTATGGTGGCTTCGTTATGGACGAGCAGCACGCAGCCGCACCAGTCGTAGCATGCGCGAACGCCACGGTCCCCCACCGGGACACGTGGTCTTTCGACGTTGCCTATTACTGGTACTTTACGAACCCCCCGGCGTCGCTGGCGGGGCGAGAGGCTGTGTGAAGGCTGATCGCCAGGTGTAGGAAGCACCGACAACGCCAGAGAGACCGGGGGGACCGAGGCCAACGAGCCTCGGTTTTTTGTTTCCCCGGAATTCGACGGCCATGCGCGGCAATGAGCAGACGGAGAGGACCAGTCATGATCGTGTCAGTCACCGCGGACGCCCCCCACAGTACCAGCGAGGCCGTTCTGGCCGCCGCCGCCGAGCACGGCCTCACGGCTCGCATGCTGCCCGACGGCAACGGCGGCGCGGCCATCGGCATCAGCGGGGTCGTGCCGCTGCCCGGGCTCCAGTTGCCCGGCATCGGCGAGATCAAGATGGTCCACAAGCCGTACATGCTCGCCAGCCTCGAGATGCGCCCGGCCAGCACCGTCATGGTCGGCGGCGTCCCGATCGGCAACGGCGAGCCGGTCCTCATCGCCGGCCCCTGCGCCGTCGAAGGCCGCGACGAGCTGATCGAGGCCGCGCGGGCCGCCAGGGCCGCCGGCGCCCGACTCCTGCGGGGGGGCGCGTTCAAGCCACGCACCTCCCCGTACTCGTTCCAGGGCTTCGGCGAAGAAGGCTTGCGCCACCTCGCCGCCGCGCGGGAGGAGACCGGCCTGCCGGTCGTGACCGAGGTGATGGAGCCGGATCAGGTCGAGCTGGTCGCCGAATACGCCGACATGCTCCAGATCGGCACCCGCAACATGGCCAACTTTCCGCTGCTCAAGAGGGCCGGCCAGATCACGAAGCCGGTCATGCTCAAGCGGGGCTTCGCCTCGACGATCGAGGAGTGGCTGATGAGCGCCGAATACATCCTCGCCCACGGCAACCCGAACGTCGTCCTCTGCGAGCGCGGCATCCGCACCTTCGACCCGACGTTCCGCTTCAACCTCGACCTCAACGCCGTCCCCGGCCTCAAGGAGCTGACCCACCTGCCGGTGCTGGTCGATCCCAGCCACGGCACCGGCCAGCGGTCGCTGGTCGCCCGCATGGCGCTCGCCGGCATCGCCGCCGGCGCCGACGGCCTCATGATCGAGACCCACCCGGATCCGGCGCACGCGCTCTGCGACGGCGCCCAGACGATCACCCCGGCCGAGCTGGCCCGCATCCACCGCACCATGCTGGCGATGCGCGCCACCATCGACGAGCAATTCGCCGACGAGCCGCTCGTCCTCGACCCGATCGTCCTCTCCGCCTAGACCCGCCCCAGCCGCGCTCAATTCGCCCGCCTCGCCGGATCTGACGGCGAGGCGGGCGGCGTCTTGCACCCCTTGTGTAGAGTGTGATTGCTCGCCGGCGTGGGTGAGGCAGCGCGTAATGGGGGATGGCGACCGATGTCATTTGCGGAGCAGCTTGGAGCGTGGGTCCCGTTCGCGACGATGCTGGGCGGCGCGGCCGCGACGCTGATGGGGCTCCTGTTTGTCGCTGTCTCCATCAACAGCCGGGCGGTGACCGAGATGGGCGACAAGGACGCCCGCATGCTGGCCATCAACACCTTTGCCGGCTTCCTCTTCCTGCTCGTCTACGCCCTCTATCTGCTGGTGCCGAACCAGTCCCGGAATTCCCTCGGATGGTCGTTCCTCATCTCCGCCATCATTCAGTGCCGCGTCATCCTGGAGGACGCCGTCCGCATCTGGCGCGCGCAGCCGGGACGCTCGACATTCCTGCATCTCGTCGCGCGGCAGGCGCTGCCGGTGGCCAGCGCGGTGCTGATCGCGGTCGTCGGTATCCTCCTGATCGGGAACTGGAGCACCGATCTCGACCTGCTTCTCTACGCCTTCTTCTCCCTGCTGATCGGCTCCACGGTCAACGCCTGGTTTCTCTTGCTCCGCCTCAGCGCTCCAGCCGCGCCCGGCCCGGCCCGCACCGTGGATGTGCGCGATGATGTCCTGATGAACGATCGGCTCAGATGACAACGCCCCCCGACCACCTCACTGTTTCATCGTCGGCCCGCCCGTTCGTCCTCGGCACCGCCGGCCACGTCGATCATGGCAAATCGACCCTCGTTCAGGCGCTGACCGGCATCGATCCGGATCGCCTCGCCGAGGAGAAGGCGCGGGCGATGACGATCGACCTCGGCTTCGCCTGGCTCACGCTGCCCAGCGGCCGCGAGGTGAGCATCGTCGACGTCCCCGGTCACGAACGGTTCATCAAGAACATGCTCGCCGGCGTCGGCGGCATCGACGCCGCCCTCCTCGTCATCGCCGCCGACGAGGGGCCGATGCCGCAGACCGACGAGCACCTCGCGATTCTCGACCTGCTCCAGGTCCAGCACGGCCTCGTCGTGCTGACCAAGGCCGATCTGGTCGACGACGAGTGGCTCGACCTCGTCCACGAGGAGGTGCGCGAGCGGATCGCGTCCACCGCTCTGCGCGACGCGCCGGTCGTCCCCGTCTCGGCCGTCACCGGCGCCGGACTGGACGGGCTGCGGACCGCGATCGACCGCGTGCTGGACGCCGTGCCGCCGCCGCTCTCGGCCGGTCGTCCACGTCTGCCGATCGACCGCGTCTTCACCGTCGCCGGCTTCGGCACGGTCGTCACCGGCACGCTCGTCGGCGGCGAGCTGGCGACCGGTCAGGAGCTGCGCTTGCTGCCGGCCAACCAACCGGTCCGTGTGCGCGGCTTGCAAGCGCACAAAACCAGCGTCGCGCGTGTCCAGCCCGGCAGCCGCGTCGCGGCCAACCTCGGCGGAGTCGCCGTGAACGAGATTCGCCGCGGCGACGTCCTCGCGCCGGCCGGCGGGCTGGCCCCGTCCCTCCGGCTCGATGTCCGGCTCGCGCTCCTGCCCGCCGCGGAGGTCGAGCTGACCCAGAACGACGCCATCGATCTCTTCATCGGCGCCTCGGAGCTGCCCGCCCGCGTCACGCTGCTCGACCGCGACCGCCTGGCGCCCGGCGAGGCCGGGCTGGTCCAGCTCCGGCTCAGCGCGTCCGTCGCGGTGCTGAAGGGCGACCGCTTCATCGTCCGCCGCCCGTCGCCGAGCCAGACGATCGGCGGCGGCGAGGTGCTCGACCCGGCGCCGGTCCGCCACAAGCGGTTCCGGACCGAGGTCATCACGGTGTTGGAGACACTGGAGCAGGGGAGCCCGGCGGAGATCCTCCTGCAGGCGGTCGCCGCCGCGCCGCGGGAGGTCCGCGCGCTGTGCGATGGCCAGCTCGGCGGCCTGTCCGACGAGGCGGTGATGGAGGCGCTTGGGACGCTGATCGCCGAGGGTGACATAACGGTGCTTGGCCCCGAGCGTGTCGGGATGCCGAAACCGGGCAGCCATGTGCTCGCCACGACCGCCTGGGACCGACTGCTCGCACAGGGCCAGGCGATCCTCGCCGCGTTCCACGCCCAGCAGCCGCTGCGCCGCGGCCTGCCGCGGGAGGAGTTCAAGCACCGGCTCGGCATCGATCCGCCCCGGCTCTTCGACGACGTGCTCGCCGCCGCCGGGCGGGAGGGCCGCTTCGTCGATGCCGGCCCGGTCGTCCGCCTCGCCGCCTTCCGCATTGAGCTGCCGCCGGAGCGCCGCGCGCTCGCCGACCGCTACCTCGCCGCCCTCCGCGCGCAGCCGTACCAGCCGCCGTCGCCCGTCGACGCCGGCGTCGACGCCGAGACGCTCGGCGCCCTGGTCGATCTGGGCGAGGTCGTGCGCGTCGGCGAGGGGGTCGTCTACACACCGGAGATCTTTCAGGCGATCCGGGACGGCGTGCTCGCGCTGATCCAGCGCGACGGCTCGCTCACCCTCGCCGGCTTCCGCGATCACTTCCAGACCAGCCGCAAATACGCCCAGCCAACCCTCGAATACCTTGACCAGTTGCGCGTCACGCGGCGGGTCGGCGATAGCCGCATTCGCGGCTCGGCGATTGGACAGACCTTTGATTAGGGCCTCATTTTGCATCATCTGCGCAGATGAATCGCGGGATACATGAAGGCGTCGTGAAAAGCGCCGGAAAATTATCAAGTAACGCGTTTACCTGCCGTCAGACTCTTGACACGGCTCGGAAAGAGGACTAGGGTGAATGCGCTGGAGCATCGCTAGTGTTGCAATCTAACGAACCTAGGCACCGTTGGGGCGCAACAAGTGGGTGGCTGGAACAACCGAAATTCATTCGTTTCAGTCTTCCCAGGAACCCGGTCAGAGACCAGCTCCGGTCGATGATCCTGAGCACGACTCGGCACGATGGCACCACTTCGGTTGAGACGCGCTCGTGGAACTCCTGCGATGGGAGTTCTTGGACGGGGTTCTGTTACGCAGTCGAAGAGGCATCAGCCGTAACAGCCTGGGACGTCTGCCTTTCCCAGGGCGGCGACGGATATGGATGCTCCTAGCCAGTGTGATCGGCCGGTCCCTCGTGGACCGGCCGCACGCGTTTCTCTCCCTCTGCTGAAGACGCGCCCGCGCGTCTAGGCGGCGTTGACCGCCGGCAGCGGCTGACCGCAATGCGCGCAATACGCGCCGCGCGGCGTCACCTGCCCGCACGACGGGCACGCCACCCGCGTCTGGTTCGCGCCGATCACCCGCCGGTCGAAGGCGATCGACTGCCGCAGCACCAGCCCCAGCACCGCCGCCAGCGCGACCGTCAGCAGCAGGTTCCAGCCGACTTCCAGCGCCAGCGAGCGCGGCTCCAGCACCATCGTGCCGAGATGGAGCAGCACGATCCCGCCCACCCCGGCGATCGCCGGCACGATCAGCGCGCTCGACCGGTCGGTCATCATCGAGCGCCACAGCCCGGCGGCGAAGATCGCCGCGCCCGCCGTCACCACCAGCGGCCGCAGCAGCGCCAGCCCGACGACCAGCAGCGTCCAGTGCCGCACCGAGAGGTCGGGACCGCCATCGCCAATCACCGGCAGCGCGAAGACGATCGCCGTGCCGAAGACATAGCCGGCGCCGCCGAGCGCACCGAGCGCCAGCCCGTCCATCGCCTCGTTCCGGAACTGGCCGAAGCGGCGCAGCGCGATCGGCCCGAGCAGCATCGCCGCCACCCCGATCGCCGGCAGCACGATCCCGTTGACGAGGATCAGCAGGAAGGGCGCGTGGTCGGCCGCCCGCGCGTAGTCCGCGCCATACCCCGCCGCGCCGAAGTTGAATTCGCCGGTCGAGAACCACCAGTGCCGCGCCGCCCAGCTCATGATCGCGCCGATGATCAACCCGCCGATCAGCCCGACAACCGCGGCGAGGGCCGACAGCAGCGGCGACTCCCGCTCGAAGACGTCGAGTTGCTGTAGCGTGAGGACGAGCAGGATCGGCGCGATCGCCGTGGCCGCCAGCAACGCGACGCCGATGTCGTTCGCCAGCAACGCGATCAGCGCGATGAGCAGCGCGACCCCGACGACGATGCGGTGCCAGAACATGTCGATCGGCTGGCTGCCCGGAAAGACAAGATCGTGCACGCGACCCGCGACGCGGAGGAACGGGTCACCGGTCTGGCTCGCCGTCCGCCGGTGCACCTCGGTCAGCGGCGCGCCGCAGAACCCGCAAAAGCGGTTGGCTGGTGTCTTCTGCCCGCAGACGGGACAGGTCGTCGCGAGCAGCGGCGCGCCGGGGTCCGCATCCCGCGGTTCGCCGTCCCGCGTCGCCGCGACGAGCCGGGGCGCGGCGGTCCGGTCGTCGCGCTCGTCGTCCGCGAAGGCCGCCTCGGGCTCCGCATCCATCGTCGCGCCCAGCGCGATCGGCGCCGTCGGATCGTCCGCCGGCTGCGTGTCCGCCGGCCCGACCGGCGCCGGCTCGTTGCCGGTCGCCTCATTCGCGTCCGGCGCGGCCTCCGCCGCGTTGCGATCGTCATCCATCGCGCCCCTCCTCACCGCGTGCCGCCTGCCAACTGTCTGCGGAGAGTCTACTTCCCCCTCTGCAACCGGTCGAAGCGCGACCGGCACGGGGATGGCCCCCTTTGCTAGACTGCCTCTGCGGCCGCCGCCGGTTGGCGGGTCTGCCGGCCGCGGACCAGCGATGTCGGGAGCTCCGCAGGCGTGACCACCGGACAGATCGTTCAACTCCTCGGCCAGGGCATGTTCGTCGGCGTCGCCCTCGCCGCCCCGATCGGTCCCATCAACATCGAGATCGTGCGACGCGGGTTGAGCGGCGGCTTCGTCCATGGCTGGCTCGTCGGCGTCGGCGCCCTCTCCGCGGATACCATCTACGCCACCCTCGTTGTCAGCGGGCTCACCCCGCTGGCCGACCGGCCCGCCCTGCGCGTGCCGCTCTTCCTCGCCGGCGCCGCCATGCTCGGCTACGTTGGGTATCTGAGCCTCCGCGCCGCGCTGCGCGACGAGGAGTCCGTCGCCGCGGTCCCGGCCGGCGGCCGGCGCAGCTACGTCACCGGCTTCTTCATGGCCGCCTTCAATCCGATGGGCATCGTCTACTGGCTCTCGATCGGCGCGGCGCTGGTCGCCTCCGCCGTCGCCCAGGTCGGCCGCGCCGGCTCGCCGATGCTCGTCGGCGGCGTCTTCGTCGGCATCTTCTGCTGGGTGACCTTCCTCTCGGCCGTGGGCCAGGTCGGCCGCCGCTTCATCACCGGTCTCGGCTTCCGGATCATCACCGGGTTGGGCGGCGCCCTCATTGTCGCCTTCGGTCTCTGGTTCTTCCTCCAGGCGCTCGTCGGCCTCGGGTGGCTCTGAATGGCCCGGTCGCCCTGATGGGGTAGCGCCCCATGGCGAAACCCATTATTATCTGGTGTACGTACACATCCGCTGGCGACCCCGGCCGGCCGGATGCTGACGGGAACCGGATGACGTCCCGTGCCGCCGATCGGACCGGGCGTCCGTTCCCCGGGAGGTTCTTCTGTGACATCTGATTCCAGCTCGCGGGACGATCAGGCCGGCGACAGCGTGACCCTCACCCGCTTCAGCCGCCGCGGCCTGCTCGGTCTCGCCACGGCCGGCGTGGCGTCGGTCGTCATCGCCCGCATCGTCACCGACAACGCCGGCGCCCAGGACCCCAGCGGTCAGATCGTCGCCCGGGAGGCCAGCCCCGCCGCCACACCGTCGCCAGGCGCGTCGCCGGTCGCATCGCCTTCGGCGTCGCCGGTAGCGTCGCCCGGGGCATCGCCCGTGCCGGCCACCGCGCTGAAGGTCATCCGCGACCAGCAGCCGGTCGAGACCGGTACGCCGGTCAAGGGCGGCGAGCTCAATCTCTTCGTCGCCTCTCAGGATTTAACCGACTTCAGCCCGACCGCCTACCGCCAGGACTTCCAGATCACCGTCAGCTACCTCGACCCGCTCGTCTGGGCCGACAACGTGACGATGGAGCCGAAGCCCTGGCTGGCCAAGTCCTGGGCCTGGAGCAAGGACGGCAAGACACTGACCTTCACCCTGCGCGACGGCGTGAAGTGGCACGACGGCACCGCGCTCACCGCCGATGACGTCGTCTTCTCCTTCTTCACGTACCGCGACGATTACGACAGCGCCGTCGCATCGATGTTCGCCCAGATGCGGAACTGTGTCGCCCGCGGCCCGCACACCATCGAGATCCTGCTCGACCAGCCGGATGGCAACTTCCTCTTCAACGCCGCCAACTTGCTGATCTTCCAGCGCGCGCAGTACAAGGACTACTGGTACAAGAATCAGGTCGGCGAGCGCACGCTTTCCGGCTTCGACTGGGGCAAGCACAAGCCGATCGGTACCGGACCGTGGAAGGTCACCGACATCGCGAAGGATCACATCAACCTCGCGCGCCACGTCGGCTACTGGGCCGGCGAGACGAACACTGACCGTCTCACGCTGACCGCCGAGGACGATACCGGCAAACGACTCGACGCCTGGAAGAAGGGCGACGTCGATGTCGTCTGGCCGGTCCCGGTCGCCTCGGTCCCCGAGTTGCTCGGCGAGCAGGGCAAGCTCTACGCCGCCGACGCCGCCGTCGCGATGTTCGCCGCCTTCAACTTCAACAATCCCAAGCGCTCCACGCCCGACATCTGGGAGCCGGGCACCGTCCGCCAGGCGTTCTCCCTCGCCATCGACCGCAACCGCTACGCGACGGAGGTCTTCTCCGGCTTCATCCACCAGGACCGCGCCACCACCGTTGCCCAGCCGTGGGCCTGGGACGCGTCATCGATCAATCCGCCCCGCGACGTCGAGAAGGCGAAGAAGCTGCTCGCCGACGCCGGCTGGAAGGACGTTGACAAGGACGGCATCCTCGAGAATCAGGGGGGCGACAGCTTCAGCCTCACCTGCATCGTGCAGAAAGGCACCCGGCCGGAGCTGATCGCCGCCCTCAAGGGGTTCGACCAGGACCTGCAGGCGATCGGCGCCCGCTTCACCGTCGAGGAGCTCGACCCAGACGCTTTCAACCAGCGCTGGGTCAACGGCCACGACTTCGACTTCATCGCCTATTCGCTGACCCTCTACCCGGGCTTCATGGAGTACGACCTCTACGGGTCGAAGTGGAACATCCGGAACAACCCCGTCGGCTGGGACCCGGGTGGCTACGGCAACAAGCAGGTCAACGCCGCCATCGAGGACTACCTGAAGGCCTGGCAGGAGGACAAGATGAAGGCCGCCGTCAGCGCCATCCAGAAGCAGGTCGCCTGGGACGACCTCTTCGCCCTCTGGCTCGGCTTCCCGCAGGACCTCGTCCTCGTCCGCCCCGACATCCACGGCTACCGGCCGAACAAGATGCAGCAGACCTGGGACACCCGCCTCCTCTGGCGCGACCACCTGTGATTTGTCCTCACCCCGGGAACGCCCTCACCCCCAGCCCCTCTCCCAGGATTGGGAGAGGGGAGCTGCTCCGCAAAGCGTGCATCGGGATGCGCAACACCGTGGAGGGGCGGACCCGTGTGTCCGCCCGGCCGCCCAACCACAGTGCAACGGGTTGGCGATGACGGGCCGGTCCTGTTCTCGGCCTGATTGACCCCTACGCCCGTCCCGAGGCGACGATCATGCCGCCGCAGGCGAAGTACGTGCCAACCCGATCCGCCTCGGTCAACCACGCCAGCCCCGCGTCGGCCCGCGCCCGGGTCACGACCCCGTCAGCCACCAGCTCATCGGCGGCGCGCGCCAGATCCAGGCCGTAGAGCGTCATCAGGGCGAGCTCACGTACGCCGCCGATCATCGGTCGAACCTCGATGGCGCGATACCCGGCGGCCATGAACCGGCGCACCAGCGTCAGGCCCATGTCCGGCTGCGCGATGCTGGCCGCCGCCCGCCGCACCAGCAGCGTGATCAGCTCCTGGTCCGGGTGGTCGAACCGGCACCCGAGCCAGTCCGTCTCGGCCGCGACCATCACCCCGCCGGGCTTGAGCACCCGGCGCAGTTCCGTCAGCGCCGCGACGGGATCGGCGAGGTGCATCAGCACGCGTTCGCAGTGCGCCGCATCGAAGCTCGCGTCGGGAAACGGCAGGCGGCGGATATCCGCCCGCTCCACCGTCACTCGTTCCCCCAGCGCGGCCGCGCGCTGCCGGGCGAGGTCGACGAACTCCGGCGACAGATCGACGCCGACGACCTGCCCGGTGGCACCAACCCGCTCGGCGAGCGACGCCAGGAAGAGCCCGGTGCCGCACCCCGCCTCCAGCACGCGCTGGTCCGGTTGGAGTGCGAGCTGGCGGAGCGCCTCGAGGCCGACTGCCTGAAGCGCGGACGTGGCGATGACCTGCTCCAGGTAGGTCTCCTGCTTGGCTACGTCCACGGCGATCCCAGCTGGCGTCCAGCTCAGCGAATCGGTCGCCCGACCATTGCCAGTGGACCGCCCCACTGGGCTGATGGCATTCACGACGTGGGTGAGACGGGAGTACGGCGTATTGCGGGCCAACATGGTGGCACCTCGTTCACGTGGAACAAATCCGTTGCGATCCCACCCTGATTGTACAGAGACGCGTCAATATGCCGTCAATCAATCCACGTCGCCTACCGTCAGCCCGAGCGCAGTCGAAGAGCTTGGGTTGAGCCTGCCGAAGGGATCTCCCGCCGCCGCGGCGTCCTCATTCCGGGACCACAACGCCTCCTATTGCCGCTCCCCATCGCCGTCATGCTGAGCTTGTCGAAGAATCCCCCGGCGAAGCCGGTCCGCCGCCGTGGACATTGCCAAATACGAAACCGGCTGCCCGGAGAAAGCG
>JAICKJ010000154.1 GCA_025928015.1 Thermomicrobiales bacterium | reverse complement strand
GGCCGCAGATTCCGAGACGTCGCAGAGACACTCGCCTCACGGATTCCCGATGAGCCGTTCGATCGCACAGCGATAGGCCGCTATTACTATGCAGCCTTCTGGGCTGCGCGGACGTACGGGCGTTCGCGAGGCGAGACCTTCCGAAGCACTGGTACTCATACCCAGATCATCGAATGGTTCCGCGTTCAGCAACAGACGTTGCCTGGTGGAAGCCGGTCACGTGATGTAGCAGGTTGGCTCCGCGATCTTCAGACCATGCGCACCAGAGCCGATTATGCCGAGGTCGTTCATCATTGTCGCCGGGACATCAGAACGGCGCGAAAGCTGTGCGAGAACATCCTCGCGGCAATCGGCGAACGCTGACCACCGGGGCGCTGGAGCGAGGGAGGGCAGGTTAGTGGGCACGGGTTGGACAACGGAACGGGATATCCGCCGGCGCATTTTCAGGCTGACCGATCTCGTGGGTGACTCTGATATTCTCGACGGACGCACTTTTGAAGAATGCATCATATACGGTCCAGCGGTCGTCGTTCCGCTCGATGATGTCGAAATCTCCGGCAGCTCGTTCGAAGGTGATGCAAACTCAATGTTCTGGGAAATCCCGGAATCGAGGCAGCAGGTGGTCGGCGCGATCGGTCTGAGAGAATGCGCGTTTCGCCGATGTTCGTTCAGGAAGATCGGCCTCGCGGGCTCCGCCGCGGCAATAGCGCACTTTCGAGCCGGGATATCTGGCCCAGATATCCAGAGCGAAGGGTAGCCTGTCCCGACAGGCGGCGGTTTTGGTTCATCGAGCACTCCCGAGTGAAACTCGCTCCAGGCCGAAATGGCGGGCGACGGCGTGGGCGACGGTCGTGGGGTCGTCGGTGCCGGTGATCTCGATCCAGGGGAGGTGGGCCGCGCGCACTTCCTGGCGATAGGCGGCGACGAAGAGCAGGTCGCGCGCGAGGTGGTGGCGCTTCGCGAGGTCCGGGTCGCTGGTGTTGGCGAGATGTTCGCCTTTCCGACGCCGCGTATGGGAAGCGCGCTTGAATGCGTTGGTCGGGATCAGCCAGATCGCCCGGTTCGGCGGGACGTTCAGCGCCTGGAGGACGTCGGGGAAGAAGCCGGGACCCTCAGCGATGACCGGGCGGTCAGCGGCCAGGGCGGCGAGATCCTCGCAGACCAGATCGATGCGTTCGGTCCAGTTCGCCCGGTGCTCACGCGCGAGCTCCTCGGGGGAGTGGTCGACCCACGATTGATGGAATGTGCCGTCCTCGACGCGAGCGCGCATCGCGACGTGACGCAGGTGGCGCAGCAGATCGGCCCGGCGAAGATGCTCCATTTCGTGCCGGTCCTGGTGATAGACGGCCAGATCGAACCACCCGCCCAGCAGGTCGGCGATGGTGGTCTTGCCGGCGTCCGGCGGGCCGCCGATCCAGTAGACGCGGTCCACCGGGCAGACCGTCATACACTGCCACTCCTCTGATGCATATACCGGGCGCTCGGGTCGTGTGCTTCCGCCACTTGCCTCATCCCGCGCTGGATGCCGCGGGCGGCACCTGTCAACGTCAGGCGTTGGCGATCCGCGAGGGTTCGCAGGTGAGCTCGCCGCGGAGGACGGTGACGGCCTGGCCGAGGAGCTTGACGCGGTCGCCGGCGAGACGGACCCGGACGGTGCCGCCGCGCCCCGAGGCCTGGTAGCCAGTCAGCTCGTCCTTGCCGAGGCGTTCGGCCCAGTAGGGGCCGAGGCAGCAATGCGCGGAGCCGGTCACCGGGTCCTCCGGCACGCCGACGGCCGGCGCGAAGAAGCGTGAGACGAAGTCGAACTCCGGTGAGTCCGCTCGACTGGTGACGATGACGCCGCGAGTCTCGACCGTGGCAAGACGGCCAAGGTCCGGCTGGAGATCACGGACCGACCGTTCGCCGGCGACTTCGACGAGGTAATCCACGCGGTTGCGTCCGACGTCCAACGGTTCGACACCCAGCGCCTCGATCAGGTCCGGGGGCGGCGTGACCGGCGAGGCCGGTTCGGCCGGGAAGTCGAGCTCGATCCAGTCCTCGTGCTGATCGGCCGTCAGGAGGCCGCTGAGCGTGTGGAACCGGGCCTGCTGGCCGGGCGCGAGGTGACCGTCGTTCCAGAGGATGTGGGCGCTGGCGAGCGTCGCGTGGCCGCAAAGGTCGACTTCGGCGGTCGGGGTGAACCAGCGCAGGCGGAAGTCGTCGGCGTCCGGAAGGAGAAAGGCGGTCTCGGAAAGGTTCATCTCCCGCGCGACCCGCTGCATCCACGCGTCCTCGACGGGGGCAGCGAGGATGCAGACACCGGCCGGATTCCCCGCGAACGGCCGGTCGGTAAACGCGTCGACCTGAACGATTGCCTGCCCCATCGTCGCTCGCCCCTCCATGCCACGGTTCCACAGAATGGTCGGATTGTGGGGCTGAAAGAGGACAGACGCAAGTACAGTGATGCCGTAGTATCGCGATTTCATCCCTCTTTCAGGCTGATTTCAGGGATGGTTCAGCGTCTCCTTCCACACTGGGATCAACGGTGAATACACACAGGGATTCCTCCGGTGGGCTTCACCTTTGATGCACGGTGGCTCGCGGGCGCAGATCGTCGCGGTGGCGGCGCTGGCCGCGGGACAAGCTCGGAAGGAGCGGTTTCATGAAGGGTCCGGTTGGTTCATGGCGAGCGCGGTATCCGCTGCTGGCCGCGCTCGTCCTGATGCTGAGCCTGATCGTCGGCAGCGGCATGGCGCTGGAGGCGAGCGCGCAGACGGCGACCAGCACGCCGTCCACGGCGCAGACGATCAATGGCTCGACGACCTTCCCGGTCGCCGATATCGTCGCCAAGGCGAATCCGGCGGTCGTGACGATCTACAACCTGCAGAATCCCAACCAGGGGAACGGCGGGTTGACGCTGCCCGGTCAGAGCGGGAACAACCCGTTCCCCAACGGGGATAACAACAACGGCAGTAGCGACAGCAGCCAGCTCCAGCGGGTCGCGGCCGGCTCCGGCTGGATCTACGACAGCGCCGGGCATGTCATCACCAACGCGCACGTCGTCGAGGGCGAGCAGGGGCTGCAGGCGCAGCTCAGCGACGGCACGGTCGTCGATGCCAAGCTGATCGGCACCGACGTGATCCAGGACGTCGCGGTGCTCCAGCTCGAGCTGAAGAGCGGTCAGAAGGTGCCGGGCGTGCTCTCGGTCGGCGACTCCTCGAAGGTCCGCGCCGGCGACCAGGTCGTGGCGCTGGGCAGCCCGCTCGGCGAGTTCACGAACAGCGTCTCCGAGGGCATCATCGGCGGCATCAACCGCTCGCTGGACACCGGCGAGGGCTACGACCTGCAACATCTGCTCCAGCACGACGCGCCGATCTCGCCGGGCAACTCCGGCGGTCCGCTGCTGAACCTGCAGGGGCAGGTGATCGGCATGAACACGGCCAAGGTCGATAACGCCGGCTTCGGCCAGCCTTCGGCCAGCGGGCTGAACTTCGCGATCGACAGCGACACGGTCAAGACGATCGCCGATCAGATCATCAAGACCGGGAAGTCGATCCCGGTCGCCTACCTGGGCGTGGCGACGCAGGAGGACCAGCAGGGCGACACCGTGATCGTGCAGCTCGATCCGAGCGGGCCGGCGGCTGACGCGGGCCTGCAGCCGGGCGACGTCGTGACGGCGGTGGACGGCCACCAGGTGACCGCGAACGAGCCGCTGGGCAACCTGATCTTCGACCACAAGCCGGGCGATTCAGTGCGGGTGACGGTCGATCGGAATGGCAGCAGCCAGACGGTCTCGGTCACGCTGGGCACGCGGCCGGCGAATTCGTAGCGAAGACTGTCGTGCCGTGACGGTGGTCGCGGCGTTCTGAAGGGCAACCCTGGTCTCGTTGAGGGACCGGGGTTGCCTGTGTCCTGCTTGTCTGCCCCGCCTGTCATTCTGAGGCCCGCAGGCCGAAGGATCTCTCTCGTCGTTGCTTCCATGGACGGTTGTGTTGACAACGGAAACCGCAGGGGCGTGAGCTTTCCTTCGTTCCTCAGGACATGCTTCGCTTCGCTCAGAACGACAGCGCACGGAATTAGAGGAAGGGGACGGGGTTGGTGGCAACGCGGGCGACCACATTGGGCCGCTCCTACAACGATCGGGGGCTTTCAACCTCGCATGACACTCGTGAGGTCACGGCGGGAGGTGACGCCGAGCTTGTTGAAGATGTGGGTGACATGGGTGGTGGCGGTGCGGTAGCTGATGCAGAGCGCATCGGCGATCTCGCGGTCGGTCCAGCGGGCGGCCAGCAGTGGCAGGATCTCCTGCTCGCGACGGGAGAGATGGCTGGTCGGCAGCGCGCCTGGCGCCGACGCGGCGTTCCGGACCGGCGCTGGCCGGCTCGCCGGCATGGCGGGAACCTCGGTTGTGAGGACTGACGCGGACCGGATGTTGGCGATGATCGCAACCATGAAATGCTCCTGCTCTCTTGCCTCGCAATCGCATGCGGAAGCGGTGTTTGACCTGCTTCCAGCCTGCGCTCGCGGGGCTTCGGGAGACATGAGCGTTCCTCACACGATCCCCACACGATGCGGGGCATCGGTCCGGTTGCGTGGCGCGCCGCACCCGACCTACGATGGTGGTAGTTGGGTTTGACGAGGGAACGTCGAAGCAGGAGCGGTCGGTGCAGCGGCAACGGCAAGCGAGCGGGGACTTCGGACCGATGCTGCGCCGGCTGCGGGTGGCGGCGGGGTTGTCGCAGGAGGCGCTGGCGGACGCGTCCGGGCTGAGCGCCCGGGCAGTCAGCGATCTGGAGCGCGGCGTCAAGCAACGGCCGCACCCGGCGACGATGCGGATGCTGGCGGACGCGCTCGCGCTCGGTCCGGCCGAACGGGCGGCGCTGGCGGCAGCCTCCCGGCCCGGCGACCGCCCACTGTCAGCGCCGGCGCCACACTCGTCGCTGCCGATGCCTATGTCGCCGCTCATTGGACGGCGTGATGAGCTGGCGACGGCCGTCGAGCTGCTGACACATGGCACGACGCGATTGCTGACGCTGACCGGGCCGGGCGGCGTCGGCAAGACCCGGCTCTCGCTCGACGTTGCCCAAGGCGTCGCGGAGAAGTTCTCGGACGGAATCGTGTCCGTCGAGCTGGCGCCGCTCAGCGGGGAGGCGCTGGTCACGCCGGCGGTCGCTTCGGCGCTCGGCGTGCGGGAGGCTCACGACCGGCCACTGGAGCAGGAGATCGCGGTCCAAGTCGGATCGCGCCGGCTGTTCCTCCTCCTCGACAACTGCGAGCACGTGCTGGCGCAGGTCCAGTCTCTGGTCGCGGCGCTGCTGGCCGCGACGCCGAACCTGTGCGTCCTGGCGACGAGCCGCGGACCGCTGCGCGTGCGTGGTGAGCAGTTGTTGCCGCTCGATCCGCTCGCGTTGCCCACGCCGACGCAGGCTGGCGATCTCGCCGCGCTGGCCGGGCTGCCGGCGATCGCGCTCTTCGTCCAACGGGCGGCGGCGGTCCGGCCTGGGTTCACGCTGACCGAGGAGAACGCGCCGGCGGTCGTCGAGATTTGCCAGCGGCTCGACGGACTGCCGCTGGCGATCGAGCTGGCCGCGATCCGGCTGCGCGCGCTCACGCCGGCGGCGCTGGCGGGGTTGCTGGGCGAACGGCTGCGGGTCCTCTCCGCCGGCCCGGCGGATGCGCCGCGCCGGCAGCAGACGCTGCGGGACACCATCGCCTGGAGCCACGACCTGCTCTCCCAGGAGCAGCAGGCGTTGTTCCGGCGGCTGGCCATCTTCGCCGGCGGCGGCACGCTCGACGTGGTCGCCGCCATCGCCACGGACGGCGACCCGTTCGCGGCGCTGGACGGACTGGAGGCGATTGTCGATCAGGGGTTGTTGACCCGCGCCGGCGACGCCGACGGCGAGGCGCGGTTCGGGATGCTGGAGACAGTGCGAGAGTACGCGCTGGTGGAGTTGCGCGACCATCACGAGCATGACGAGGTGTCAGCCCGGCACTTCGCCTGGTTCACTGCGCTGGCGGAGCAGACCGGTTCGGTGCAGGGCGCCTGGCTCGACCGGCTGGAGCGTGAGCAGGATAACTTCCGGGCGGCGCTTGGCTGGGCGCTCGACGACAGCACGGACGGGGGAGATCCGGCGCAGGGATTACGGCTGGCGGCCGCGCTCTGGCCGTTCTGGCACCGGCGAGGGCATCTGCGCGAGGGGAATGCCTGGCTGGAGCGGGCCGTCGCGCTGGGCGCGCAGGTCGAGCCGAAGACGCGGGCAGCGGCCTTTCTCATGCTCGCCAACATAGCGAACAATCTCGAGGAGCACGAACGGGCGCGGGCGTTCTACGAGGAGAGCGAGCGGCTCTTCCGCGACCTCGACGATGAGGAGAACGCGGCAAACGC
Organism: Thermomicrobiales bacterium; assembly: GCA_025928015.1. GTDB lineage: Bacteria > Chloroflexota > Chloroflexia > Thermomicrobiales > UBA6265 > JAICKJ01. The sequence continues at coordinate 3,481 of JAICKJ010000154.1, read as the reverse complement.
GCTGGTCGGGCTCGGGCTCGTCGCGACCGATCTCGGTGACTACGACCGCGCCAACGTCAGCCTGCGCCGGGCGCTCGCGTTCCACGAGGGCGCCGAAGTGTCAAAAGCGAAACTCCCATGCGTCTACGCGCTCGGCCGGCTGGCCGTCGCACGCGGCGCCTATGCTGAAGCGGATGCGTGGTTCCGGGAGGCGGAAGCGCTCTGTTCTCCCGAGGACGATGGTTCCCGCGCCTATCTGGCGTTGGAACGGGCGCAACTCGCGCGGTATCGGGGGCGGCCGGATGAGGCGGAACGGCTGATCTCGGTCTGCCTGGGGCAATTCCGTGAGCTGCGTGAGCGACGGGCCGAGGCGACCTGCCTCACCGAGCTCGGTTCCCTGGCGCTGGCCGCCGGCGAGCTGGATCGCGCGGACCGCGCGCTGCGCCGGGCGGCGACGCTGCAGACCGACCTGCAGGACGAACGCGGGCTGGTTCGCAGCCTCGAAGGGTTCGCCGGTCTCGCCATTCGCCGGGAGCAGCCGGACCTCGCCGCGCGGCTGGAGGGCGCGGCGGACGCCTGGCGGACACGCACTGGGACGATCCGAATCTGCGCCGAGCGGGACACGCACGAGCGGCGCGCCGCCGCGATCCGGGCGCGGCTGGGCGAAGCTGAAGTCCGCACGATCCGTGACGTCGAGGGGCCGTTGCGGCTTGACGAGGCGTTCGCCGCCACGGACGCACTCGCTACTTCGTGACGACCGGGCAAATCCAGCAGAGCGGGTTGTGGAAGTCGATCTCACGCAAGACGACCGTCAGGGTAATGACGGCCGGGCTCCGGCCGATGGCCTTGAGGTGCAGCGTGCCGCCGTCGAGCGAGAAGCCGTTGCCCTTGCCGAGCAGCGCCGGCTGGCCCTCGGGCAGCGGGCAGCCGGCGCGGTCGCAGAACGGCTTGCCGCGCGGCGTGGAGCGGATGGGGGCGCCGAGCCCCATCGAGACGCGGGCGGTGCCGCCGTCGGCCGAGACCTCGAGCCGGCCCTTGTGCACGTCGATCAGCAGCGACTGATAGGAATACTTGTCCGGCAGGCCATGGCCAGGCGCGATGGTGAGACGGAAGAGCGCGTGGGCCGGCGGCGCACCGGACGCACCTTCGGCCAGCATTTCCAGTTCGCCGGGCGTGACGCCGAACGGCGTGATCTCGACGCCCGGAATGGTCCCTGTGGAATCGCTCATGCCGCCTCCCATTCTGCTGTTTGCCGTCCTGGGGCGAAGTCTATCACGACGCGATCGCGAAGAGATCCGGAGCCGCGGCCGGTAGGAGATCCGACTGCTGGCGCACGAGCGCGGCGTAGGCGCCACCCTGCGCGACGAGCTCGTCGTGGGTGCCGCACTCGACGATCCGGCCCTCGTCCAGATAGAGGATGAGGTCGGCGTCGCGGACGGTGCTGAGGCGGTGGGCGATGACGATCCGGGTCGGCGCGGCGTCGCGCAGGTTCCGCTCGATCTCCGCCTCGGTCGCGACGTCGAGGCTGCTCGTCGCCTCGTCGAGCAGCAGGACCGTGGGCTCTGTCGCCAGCGCCCGGGCGAGCGCCAGCCGCTGCCGCTGGCCGCCGGAGAGGCCGCCGCCGCTCTCGGCGAGCCAGGTGTCGTACCCCATCGGGAAGGAGGCGATCTCGCGATCGATGCACGCGAGGCGGGCCGCATTCATCAGGTGCTCGGGCGGGAGCGCCGGGTCGTTGAAGGCGATGTTCTGGCGGATGGAGCCGCTGAAGAGGACCGGTTCCTGCAACACGACGCCGAGCTGGCGGCGCAGGGCGCGGCGGTCGAGATCGCGGACGGGGATGCCGTCGTAGCGAATCTCGCCGGCGGTCGGGTCGTAGAGGCCGATCAGCAGCTTGGCCAGCGTGCTCTTGCCGGAGCCGGTGCGGCCGACAAGAGCGACCTTCTGTCCCGGCTCGATGGTGAGTGAGATGTCGCGCAGGATCGGTTGGGCGTGGTCGTCGTAGCGGAATGAGACGTGGTCGAGGTCGATCCGGCCGGTGATGGCCGGCGTGACGCCGCCGGCGGGCTCGGGTTGGGCGTCGAGGACGTCACTCAGGCGGTCGAGGTGGGCGCCGACGAGCTGCAACCGCTGGCTGTTGGCGACGAGCGAGGCGAGCGGCGTGAGGGCGCTCGCGGCGAGCGCCTGGAGAGCGAGCATCGTCCCGAGGGTCATGGCGCCGTTGAGTACTTGGTGGGCGCCGACCCAGAGCAGCGCCAGCGGCGCGAGCATCCGCAGCACCGAGAGGACGGTGTCGATCACGGCGCTGAGAAAGCCGCGTCGGACGGACGCGCTGAGCTGGGTCACGAAGAGACTCGACCAGTGATTGAGCGTGCGTTCCTCGGCGCCGGAGGCTTTCAGCGTGGCGATGCCCTGCAATGTCTCGACCAGATAGGATTGCGACTCGGCCTGGGCGATCAGGTCGCGCTGGGTCAGCTCGTGCATCGCGCGGCGGGTGCCGACGAGGAGCGCGATCTGCACGGCGGCGACGGCGAGGACGATAGCGCCGAAGGCGGGCGCTTCCGCCAGCAGGACGCCGAGATAGACGACGATGAGCGAGCCGTCGATGACGACCGAGAGGGTCTGGCCGGTGAGCGTCTCGCGGACCTGGGCGTTGCTGCCGAGGCGCATGATGAGGTCGCCGGTTGTGCGTCGCTCGAAGAAGCGGTAGGGCAGGGTCAGCAGATGGGCGAAGAAGCCGCCCATGAGGTGCCGGTCGACCTTCGCCTGCAGCGAGAGGAGCAGGGTCGCGCGGAGGTAGCTCGTCGTCAGTTGGGCGAGGACGATGATGCCGAGGCCGACGCCGATGATCGGCAGCAGGTCGGTGAGGTGAGAGGCGAGCACGTCGTCGACGACGATCTTGGTCAGCAGCGGCACCGCCAGGCCGAGGATTTGCAGGACGAGCGAGGCGACGAGCACCTGGACGAGCACCGCAGGCGCGAGTGTGAGCAGCGCGCGCAGATAGGCGTGCCACTGCGGGGCGGGCTGGTCGGCGTGACGGTCGAAATCGGCCGCCGGCTCGCAGGCGAGGACGATGCCGGTGAAATGGTCCGAGAATTCCTGCGCGGTGACCGTGCGCCGGCCTGCGCCGGGATCGACGATGGTGACGGCCTGGGGCGTCCAGCGCTCGACGACGACGAAATGGTCGAAGTCCCAGTGGACGATGGCCGGCAGGGGCACGTGGATGAAATCGGCCGGCTGGAGCGAGAAGGCCTTCATGCGGAGGCCAAACTTCGCCGCGGCGGCGATGATCGCGCTGGCGCTGAGGCCATCGCGACCGGTGCCGGTGACGTCGCGCACCTCGGCAACGCGGGTCGGGCGGCCGTGGTAACCGAGGATCATGGCGAGGCAGGCGGCGCCGCATTCGGTCGCGTTGAGTTGGAGCAGCACCGGCACGCGCCGGCGGCGGATGGGAGGCTTGCGCTGCATCTGTTCCCTCCTTTCTAGAAGAGCCGGCCGACGAGCG
>JAICKJ010000078.1 GCA_025928015.1 Thermomicrobiales bacterium | reverse complement strand
GTGGGTGTGCTGGGGGGCGGGGGGCCCGCCGCCCCGCCGCGGCTCTGTGCCCCCCCCGCCCCGCCCCCCCCCGCCCCCGCCCCCCTCGGCCGTGGGTGTGCGGTCGCTGACGACGAGCTCGACCGGCATGGTGAGCGGCGCCAGATCGTCCGGTGTGAGGCGGTAGGCCGCCAGGGCGTCGAGCGTGCCGACCAGCGCGGGGGCGTGACGGCGGATCGCGGCCAGACGCGGTTTCGGCAGGTGGTCGCGCCAGCCCGCGCCCCAGCGGCGATCGAGATACAGACTGGTGGCGCGGTCGGGCAGCTCCTTGTAGGACGCATCGGCCGCGTTCGCGTTCGCGGCCCCGGCGGCGTCGCGGGCGGCGACGATCTGCGGGTCCTGGGCGTCGTCGAGGATGGTCAGCAGCTCCGGCTCTATCAATGTGAGGGCGGCGGCGCGGTCGGGCCGCCAGCGGGCGAGCGCCAGCGCGGCGACCGCGCCCTGCCCGTGGCCGATGAACCGGACCGGCGGCGCGTTCTTGTCGTCCAATCCCTCCGCGGCCAGCACGGCGAAGAGGTCGTTGGCGAGGTCGTTGACCGTGAGGGCGCGCCCCTTGATCATCGCGCTCGCGCCGTGGCCCCGGGCATCCGGCTGGATCACGCGCCATCTCCCGGTGGCGAGCAGCGCGTCGCGCACGGGGGCGAAGCTCGCGCGGTCGAGCAGCGTCGCGTGGGCGAGCACGACTGGTGGCGTGTCCTCTGGTCCGGCGACCTCGTAGGCCAGCCGGGCGATCTCGTTGGTGGCGAAGCGCGTCGTTCCCACACGTCATCTCCCTGAACTCGTTTGCTTGCTGTTGCCGAACGCCTCACGCCGACTCTCGAAAAGCCTGTCCACGCCGCGCGGGGCTGAAAGACCCCGCGCTCACTCCGGAGGAAAGCCGGCTGAAGACCGGCTGGCGGCGATGTGATCGACAGCAAGATGAGCAAGAAAGCCAAGAGCCGGTGTAGGGGTGGACCGGCGTGTCCGCCTGCGTTGCCGCCAATCCTTAGCGGTCCGTCCGCTCAGAATGATGCTTCCATGGTCAGCGGGAATGCCCTAACCGACCACGCATCGCCGCCCTATCTACGGCCAAGGATAGCCGTTTCCTGTATGCTGGAGGAACACGAGTGGCACCCAGGTCCAGAGTTGCGCGCCGGGATGGCGCGTGATCAGGGCAACGAAGCTTGGCTCCGGCAGCGTGGCCGGAGGTCTCCCATATCAGGGAGTGACAGGAGCGAGGTGGCATGACCGAGATCGACCTTTTGTGGAACGCGCTGGTGATCCGCCCGGCGGGGCTGCACAAGCTCTGGTCGCTGCGGCGGCAGATCGACGTGCCGTATGCGTGCATCGATCGCGTCGAGCACAATCCTGAGCTGGCCGCCGCCGGGCCGGAGGGGATGCGCTTCCCCGGCGCGAGCCTCTTTCCCTTCACGCACTACCGGGCCGGCACCTGGCGCTTCGGCGGCGACGGGCAGCCGTCGTTCTGGCTGATGAGCGATCCGGACCAAACCATCGCGCTGCATCTGCACGACTTCGAGTACGGCCTGATCGTGCTCCAGGTCGCCCGACCCGCGCACGACGTCCAGCGGATCAGCCGCGCGTTGCGCGAGGAGCGCGCCGCGGCCGCGTAACGCCCGTCGCTCCACTCCCACCGCGACGATTCGCGCGGTCAGGCGTTCACCCGAATGACGGCGAACGGTGACGCGGGGAGCGCGGTGGGGTGAACGTGACCTGGGACCAGTTCAGGAGCCGGCCGGCGCGGGCAACATCGCCACCCGAGGCGACGTCGCTCGACGACGAGCGGCTGGCGGCGCTCGCGCGGGACGACCCGGACCAGTTCGCCATCCTCTACGAGCGGTACGCCGACGCCGTCTTCCGCTACGCGCTGCGGATGCTGCGCGAGCGCGAGGCGGCGCTCGACGCGACCTCACGCGTCTTCATCCGGGCGCTCACTGCGCTGCCGTCGTACCGTTCCAAACACAGCCGCTCTTTCCGGAGTTGGCTCTTTACCATCGCCCACAACACGATCGTCGACGCCGGCCAGCGCCGGCGCGATCACCTGCCGCTGGAGCCGCTGGACGCGGCCGAACGGCTGCGCGAGCCCTCGCGCGGTCCCGAGGAGACGGCGATCGCGGCGGACGAGCGGGCGCGGCTGATCGCGGCGCTGGAACGCTTGCCGGCATCGCAGCGCGAGGTGATCGAGCTACGGCTGGCCGGGCTGACCGGGCCGGAGATCGCCGAGGCGACCGGCACGACGCTCTCCGCACCATACGAGCAGCGCGTGAATGCGATCAGCAAGAACCCGGTTCAGGTTGATGTGGTCGATGGTGCCGCGATCTTGCAGGTCTACCAGCAGATTCGTGATTGCGCTCTCTCGTGGACTGGCGGCGATGCGGTCTTCGCGCTCATGAGCCCGCACGCCGTGCAGGAGATGTATTGGCGGGGGGTATCGATGAGCGGCATCTTCGACACGCGCGCATCCCAACCTGGATCAGTGGCAGCGACGCCGGCCGCACCGTCATCCGCGTTTGTGTGGCAGCCCAACTTCAGCAAGACGGACACGTACTTCGCCGAGACCCACTCGGTCTGGATGGAAACGATGAAGGATGGGCGCGTCGTCGCCTGGATGCGGTGGTACAACCAGGAAGCCCAGCCGCCGAAAGCCGGGTCCCCGCTCAATGGGCTCGTCTTCATCAAGATCGACGGGCAGTGGAAGCTCGACGACTGGATCTTCGGCACGCAGATCTTCACGGATGCTGGGAGATAGAGAAACCGCGCGGGCGATGCGGTCGTTTTGGGGTAGGATGGCCCCGGTGCCACGCGTGTGACGGCGGCGCCACGTGTCCGATTTCGACCGCGGTGAACGGCGCGCTCCCGTCCTGACCCATGACCGGGCAGCGGGACGGGGACGACCGCGCTGCGCCTTGTCCCGGCAGGAGCACCATGACCGAGCACGACCCGAACCGTCAGATCACGTCATCCGGGCGGATCGCCTCATTCTCCGCGACGCGGCGCATCGGCCGGCGTCAATTCGCCGGCGGCGCGGCGGGCCTCGGCATCGCGGCCACGCTGGGGCTGGCCGCGGGGCCGTCGGCCGGCGCCGTCCTGGCGGCCAATGCGCCGGCGACTCAGGACACCAGCGGCGCGCTCCTGCCCGCGAACCGCATCCTGACCTACTACGGCTACCCCGGCAATGACCTGATGGGCATCCTGGGCGAATACGACCCGGACACCCTGCTCGCCAAGCTGCGGGACCAGGCCAGCGCGTACGAAGCGGCCGATCCGTCGCGGCCGGTCAAGGTCGGGTTCGAGGTCATCGCCTCCGTCGCCCAGCGCGACCCGGGAGCAGACGGCAAGTACATCTCCGACACATCGATCCAGCTCCTCGACAAATACACCCAGTTCGCCGGGGAGAACGACATCCTCCTCTTCTTCGACGTACAGTTCGGCATGCGGACGACGCAAGTGGAGGTCAAGGGGCTGGAGCCCTGGCTGAAGCACCCGTTCGTCCACCTGGCGCTCGATCCCGAGTTCAAGATGCACCCGGGCGAGGTGCCCGGCGAGGAGATCGGACAGATCGACGCGTCGGACATCACGTGGACGCAGGAGTGGCTGGCCGGCTTGAGCCAGAAGTACTCCATCCCGCCCAAGGTGCTGCTGGTGCATCAGTTCCACTACACGATGATCGAGGACAAAGACAAGCTGGCGCCGGTCGAGGGCGTGCAGCTCGTGATCAACTCGGACGGCTTCGGCACGCCGGCGGAAAAGGAAGCGACCTACGGCGTGATGAACACCCAGCATCCGATCCAGTTCAATGGCATCAAGCTCTTCTATCAGCAGGACGACCCGCTCATGACGCCCGCGCAGGTATTGCAGCTCGATCCGGTGCCCGACGTCGTCATCTATCAGTAGGCGGTGTGAGGGCAGCCACACGGGGCTGCCCCTACACGCGAGGTGATTCGGTAAGGGCGATCCCCATGTGGTCGCCCGGTGCCCCAAGGCCATCCACGCCGGCATCCCGGAAAGAATGACGCCGAAGCAGGGCCCGGCCAGCGGGCACCCGCGGCGATCATTGACAAGTGGTCACGGGCCGCGTAACCATGGAGTACGTTCGCGCGTTCCCGGATCAGAGCGTGCTCTACAATGGGCACGCGTGTGGGTGTAGCTCAATCGGGAGAGCATCTGCCACCCAGGCAGAAGACGTCGGGTTCGAATCCTGCCACCCGCTCCACCGTTGACCTCACAATCAATTCTCCCCGTATTGATCCAACGGCGTAACCGGATGGCCCGGACGTCGTTTACCCCATACAGTGGCGGCAGACGACGGAACGGGGACCTGGGAGATGGCGGTGGATGCGATCTGGCGCGGACCGGCGTCGGCGGAAGACGAAGAGAGACGTGACGCGCCCGCCGGGTCGCTGGTGGCCGATCTGGAGATTATCGAGCGGGCGCGGCTCGATCCGGCCGCCTTCGCGCCGCTGTATGAGCGCTACTTCCCGGCGGTGCATGGCTATTGCCTGCGGCGGATCAGTGATCGGGAGCGGGCCGCGGACGCGACGAGCGAGATCTTCACTCGCGTCATTGCCGCGCTGCCCCGGTTTCGTCCCCAGCCCTCGCGGCCGGATGGCGGCATCCGCTCGTGGATCTTCACGATCGCCCACAACGTCGTCATCGACCATCACCGCCGGTTCCGCCCGAGCCAATCGCTCGACCGGGCGCCGCCCGGCGACCCGACGCCGCCCCAATTGATCGACGGCCGGCCGCTGCCGGAGGAGCACGCGATCGCCGCCGACGAGCGGCAGCGGCTGCGCTTGCTGCTGTCGCGTCTGACCGAGAACCAGCGGCAGGTGACCGAGCTGCGGCTGGCGGGCTTGACCGGCGCGGAGATCGGCGACGCGCTCGGATTGACGGCCGGCGCGGTCAAGGCGGTTCAGTTCCGCGCCTACAGCCGGCTGCGCGAGCTGATCGGCGACCGGCGCGATGGCGTTCCCGACGATGATGGAGACGCGTGATGCGACGATTCCCTTTCCTTCACACCCTGATGCATGCGCAGAACCGGCTCTCTCCATTCGAGCGCGCGGCCGCCGAGCAGCTCGACGCGTGGCTGGACCAGCGTGTGACGTCCGCGACAGCGCCCGGCGAGGCGGCTTCGGCCGCTGATTCGGCGCTCCTGAAGGCGGCGCAGCAGCTTCACGAACTGTCGGTCCATGCCGACGCTCACGAAACGGGATTGGACGAGACGCGGCAACGCATCTGGGAGGAGATCATGGCTCAACGACCGAAGATCATCCGAAGCGGCGTTGGTGCGCCGCCGACCGGAGCCACACCGGCGCGGCCCATCCTGCTGCATTTGCCTCGTCTCAGTCAGGCAGCTACGCGCTGGTCACCGGCGTTCAACACCGCGATGGTGCTCGTCCTGCTGGTCGCGCTGGCTGCCGGTGTCGCGGGGTATTTCAATCATCGCAGCGGCTCGGGCGAACCGACCCAACCGGCGCGACTGGCCGCGATCTCCAGCCCGACGTCGGCCACCGGGACGCCGACGAAGCTCACAACCCCGGCTGCCGTCGAAACACCGGTGGCGACGACGATCGGCGCGCCGGCGCCTGAGGAGACCTTTGGCGGCGCGCTCCCGACACCGAAGGAATGCACGGTCAAGCCGCTGACGATCGATGAGGTGATGGCGCGGCTCGGCTACAAGCCGTTGACGCCTGCGGAGCAGGAAGCGACCCGCAACGCGGCGGCGACCAGAATCGCGAATCATGACCCGGATGCGGCGTTGCCCGGCCCAGGCACGCCGCTGGCCGAGCCGACCAGGCGGATTGGCGAGCCGGGCCGGCAGCCGACGGAAGCAGAGATAAAAGGTGTCGTGGCCGCGCACCGGCAGCTCATCGCCTGCATCATGAAGCGGAGCCCGCTGCAAATCTGGGCGATGATCGATCCGGGCAACCGGTACTGGCGTGACCTTGCGGCGTTTGCCATCCCACCTTTCACCGATCCGGCGATCGTGCGGATGAAACTCGAGGGGTTCATCTCTGGCAAGAACTGGCTCTTCCCCGACCCGACGCAGATGCTGCCGCCGCTCGGGATGGAGACGCCGATGGTCAATCCCGACCCGGCGACGGCGAGGGCTTACCAAAGTCCCGATCACCTGGATAACTCGCTTACCGTCAGCGTGAGCATGCTCTACTACTCGCCGAGGAACCCGGCAAATTCTCCGTACACGACCTCGACCGTTACGAGTCCATCCTATGGCCGGGATCAGGGGGACGGCTGGAGTTATCGCTACAACCCCACGCTGAAGCAATGGCTTCTCGTCTACCACAGCGGGAATTTCTCTCAACAGGGCTGATCGGCCCGGCTGACTCGCTTCAGCGATGAGCGACGCCTCCGCCACGTCGGCGGAGGCGTCGTGGTGTCTCGTGAGCCTCTTCGATCCTGTAAGGTGACGGCATCTTCACCACACCACTCGCGCACCCTTTTTCGCGCTGCCGCGTTCTCCAGATGCGCGGGTGAGGAGCGGGAGGTGGCGTTCGTGAAAACAGCACCCGGTTGGGCGGGCCGGACGTTCGCCGCCGCGGGAGATCGGGCGCGGGACGCGCCGGCGCGGCCGGAGGATGGATCATCGGCCGCCCGGATGCCGATAAATGCGGCCGTGCCGCCGGACGAGGAGCTGGTGCCGGCGGCGCAGGTCAACCCGGCCGCCTTCGCGCCGCTTTACGAGCGCTACGCCGACGGCGTCTACCGCTACTTCCTGCGCCGGCTCGGGAACGAGCACGAGGCGGAGGACGCCACCAGCCAGACCTTCATCCGCGCGATCGCCGCGTTGCCGCGTTACCGGATCGGGTGTGAAGGCACGTTTCGGTCCTGGCTCTTCACGATCGCGCACAACGTCGCGATGGATCGCTTCCGCCGTATCCGCCCGACGACGCCGCTCGACCCGGCCGCGGCGTCGCTGCGGGAGGACCGGTCCGCCGTCGATCCAGTCCATCACGCGCTCGGCAACGAGCGGCGGCGCCAGATCGAGCGGGCGATGGCCGGGCTGACCGATCGCCAGCGGGAGATCATCCAGCTCCGGCTGGACGGATTGAACGGTCCGGAGATCGCCCAAGTGCTCGGCCTGAGCCTGTCGGCGACCAAATCACTCCATTTCCGCGCCTACGCCCGTCTGCGCGAGCTGTTGGAAGAAGGCGATGAGTGAGGAATCAATCTCGCCAACACGCCGGAGAAGAACGACGATGACCCGATCGGATGAAGCCGACCTGTTCGCATGGCTCGATGCGCCAGCCGGATCGCCGCCGGCTGGCGGGGTTGGCGAGACCGCTGCCGAGACGCAATCGTTCCTGGCGGAAGGACCTGCCCACCTCGATGAGACGCGGAAAGCGCGGATTTGGGAGGAGATCATGATGAACGCTTCTCTGCCCGCAGCACCCGGTGCCACCCATCGCACGACGACCAATCAGCGCTCGGCCGCGCGGACCGAATCTGCGCATATCCGATGGTTGCTGCCCGCGCGGACTTTGAAGTGGGCGCCCGTGGTGAATGGAGCGGCCACGCTCATCTTGTTGGTGGCGATAGCCGCGGGCTTTCTGAGCCTGCAGGGGCGCGGAGTCCCGCCCGACCAGCCGACGCGGATGGCGTACACGCTTGGTACGACGACGGGCAGCGGAACGCCGGTCGCCCAAGGCCCCCGAGAATGTGCCGCGACCCCTTTCTCGCACACGGCGCCGCCTGTCGCGAGCAGCACGATTGGCGGCAAAGTGAAGGACTGGATCCAGGGCGACGGGATCATGGTCGGATTGCGGGTGGACTACCTCGGCGAGTGGATCGAGGGGGAGAACAGCGTCTTCGTCTGGAATGAAGCCGGACCGGTTGTCAGTGTCACTGGCTCGCGCACGGATGTGACGCCTCCGTCAAAACCAGCGGTAATTCTGAACGAGTGGATCATCACACCGGGCCAAGTTACTGCGAGCCAGTGGACCTTCCCGACGCCTGGCTGCTGGGACGTGACGGTGAAGATCGGCTCGCGTGCCCTGCGCTTCACGGCCCGCGTGATGCCCGAGGATCAGCACGTCGGCAAGGCGGCGGCGATTGCCCGGCGTGAGGCGAACATCCCCGGCCCAATCCCTGCAACTTGCCCGGTATCGACGTGGGATGGTCCACGCCGGACGGGGCAAGGGGCGGACTACCAGTTCTACGTCGATGGCAACGGGATCGCGCTGCAATCGTCGGATACGGTCTATGCGGTGGGCCAGAATGACCTTCGGTGGCTGTCCCGTAGCGATCAGAATCTGGCGTTGACGGGCGTTCGGCTCGATGCGCCGGGGACGATCGAGAATATCGTGCCGTATCAGATGCTGCCGGGCAATGGCTATCCGGACTATTGGATGACATCGCTCGCCTTCCCACAGGCCGGTTGCTGGCGGTTGACCGCGACCGCCGGCGACACGAGATTGACGGCGACGATCTACGTCTTCCCACAGCGAAAGAAGGCAACGTCCTGATGATGCTTCCTGACCTGTGCCCGGCCTCGCCAAGGCAAGCCGGGCACGGGGCCCGAAGCTACGAAACGGGATACCCGAAGCGTTGCGGTCGTCCGGCGGGGCAGGCGTTCGCTTCGCTCACAAAGAGATTCCTCGAGGCTGCTCGGAATGACGGGGGAGGGGATCGGGAAGGGGGAAACGAGTTGGTTGGCAACGGCGGACGCACGTCGTGTGCCCCTACATCGTTCGAGAACGATGGCGTTGCTATCCGGACGGTCGCGTTGCCGCCAGCCGGTCTTCAACCGGCTTTCGCCTGGAGTGAGCGCGGGGTGTTTACCCCCGCGCTGTGAGGACGACACAGTTTGATCTGCGGCATCGTCCCCGCGTTTGTGTCGCTACGCCGGACCCTCCGACTGGTTTTCGGCGTGGGCGGTCGATTCCGCCGTCGGGGCGGTGGTGTCGAGCGACGGGTCGAACCGGGCGGCCTCGACGGCGGCCGCATCCGGGATGGTCGACCCTTGTGAAGACCACCTGTGGTGGGGGTCGATGCGGCTGGCGAGGACTTCGGCGATGTGCGGGGTACGGCGGTGGGCGAAATGCTCGATCTGCTGGTGGCAGGAGACGCCGGCGACACTGACCACCGTGTCCATCGAGGTGCCGGCGATCTTCGGGAACAACCGCTCCTCGCCGATCTTGCGCGAGACGTCGTAATGCTCGATCTCGTAGCCGAACGAGCCGGCCATGCCGCAGCAGCCGGCGCCGCTCTCGGTCGGTCGGCAGCCGGACGCTTGCAGGATCGCCATCGACGGTCCGACGCCGATCAGCGCCTTCTGATGGCAGTGGCCGTGGAAGAGCACCTCCGGGCCGGTGCCGCGCTTCCAGCCGATGCCGAGCTCGCCGGCGGCGTCGAGCTTCGCCAGGAACTCGTCGATCATGTACGACTCGCCGGCGATCGCCTTGGCGTCCGGGTCGTCCGGCAGCAGGCTCAGGTACTCGTCGCGCAGCGTCAGGATGCAGCTCGGCTCGGTGCCGACGATCGGGATCCCCTCCTGCGCGTACCTGGCGAGGACCTGGACGTTCTTCTTCGCCAGCTTGCGAGCCGGCTCGACGAGACCCTTGGAGAGCATCGGGCGGCCGCAGCAGGCGCGGCGCTCCTCGACGATCACCTCGAACCCGGCCGCCTCCAGCAGCTTCACGGCGGCGATGCCGATGCGCGGGTAGTTGTAGGTCGTGAAGGTGTCATGGAAGTAGACGACCTTGCCGCGCGTCGCCGTTGGCACCGGATGGGTCTTGCGCCAGGCGTGCCAGCGGTCGACGAAGGTGCGCCGGACGAAGGGGGAGAGCTTGCGGTCCGGGTGGACGCCGAGCGCGCGCATGGCCGGTTTGGCGATCGGCGTGCGGGTCAGGATGTTGGCCAACGGCGCGACCGGCGCGGCGAGGCGCGAGAGCGTGTGGATGTGGCCGAAGACGCGGGCGCGCAGCGGCGTGCCGTGCCGCTCGTAGTAGTGGGCGAGGTATTCGGTCTTGATCTTCGCCATGTCGACCGACGATGGGCACTCGGTCTTGCACGCCTTGCAGGAGAGGCAGAGGTCGAGCACGTCGTAGGTCGCCTTGGAGGTGAAGTCCTTTTGCGTCAGGATGTCGCCGGCCAGCGCGTTGCGGAGCGCGTTGGCGCGGCCGCGGGTCGTGTCCTTCTCGTCCTTCGTCGCCATGTACGAGGGGCACATCGTGCCCGCCTTCGTCTTGCGGCAGACGGCGGAGCCGTTGCACATCTCGATCGCGCCGGTCAGCCCGCCTTCCGCCTTGAAGTCGAGGAACGTCTTGATCTGGACCGGCTGGTATTTCGGGCCGTAGCGCAGGTTCTCCGTCATCGGCGGCGCGTCGACGATCTTGCCGGGGTTCATCAGCCCGCGCGGGTCGAAGATGGCCTTGAACTCGCGCATCGCCGCGTAGAGGTCGGGGCCGAAGATCGTCGGGTTCAGCTCGGAGCGCTGCAGGCCGTCGCCGTGCTCGCCGCTCATGACGCCGCCGAAGCGGTGCGCCAGCTCGGCGGCGGCGTGACCCAGCTCGGTCATCGCCTGGACGCCCTCGACCGTCTTGAGATTGATCAGCGGCCGGATGTGAAGGCAGCCGGCGGAGGCGTGGGCGTAGTAGGCGGCGGTCGTGTTGTAGCCGGCGACCATCTCCTGCACGGCGCCGACGAACTCGGCCAGGTGCTCGACCGGCACGGAGACGTCCTCGATCACCGGGATCGGCTTGGCGTCGCCACGGACGCTCATCAGCAAGCCGAGGCCGGCCTTGCGCACGGCCCAGACGTTCGCCTGCCGCCTGGGATCGAGCAGCCGCTGCGGCTCGGTGAGCAGCTTGACGTGGTGCTGCGAGAGATAATCCTCCAGCCGCTGGCACTTCCGGATCAGCTCGCGCTCGGAGTCGCCGTAGAACTCGACGGCGAGCACGGCGGCCGGATTGCCGTGGATGAAGGAGATCATGTTGGCATAGCCGGGTTGCTCGCGGGTGAGGTCGATGAGCATCCGGTCCATCAGCTCGATCGCCGACGGCTCGGTCTCCAGCAGGCCCGGGGTCACCTCCATCGCCTCGATCAGATCCTCGAACTGGAGAAGGACGAGCGCGGTCCGCGCCGGCGCCGGCACGAGGTTGAAGGTGATGTTGAGGAAGGTGCCGAGCGTGCCCTCCGAGGAGGCGACGAGCCTGGCCGGGTTGAACTGGTCGTCCGGCTTCAGGAACTCGTTGAGCGTGTAGCCGGTGGCCCGGCGCCAGTGGCGCGGGAAGTCGCGGGCGATCAGCTCGCGGTGCTCGTCGCGGAAGGCGAACAGTTGCCGCAGCAGCTTGCCGGTCTCGTTGTCGCCCTTCGCGATCGCGGTCAGCTCGTCCGCGCTGCCGCCCCTGAACTCGACCTGGCCGGCGTCGGCGAGCTGCATTCGCACCGCGTGGACGTGGTCGGAGGTCATGCCGTAGAGGATCGAGTGGGCGCCGGAGGAGTTGTTGCCGACGACCCCGCCGGCCGTCGCCCGGTTGGACGAGGACGGATCGGGCCCGAACATGAGCCCGTGCTGCTTCATCTGCCGGTTGAGGTCGTCGAGGTTGATGCCCGGCTCGACGGTGACGGTCCGCTCGTCCTGCTGGAAGCTGAGCACCCGGTTGAGATACTTGGAGGTGTCGATGACCAGCGCCGCGCCGACCGCCTGGCCGGCGAGCGACGATCCTCCCCCGCGCGGCAGGATCGGCACCGAGTGGCTGGCGGCCAGCTCGACGGTCGCGGCGATGTCCTCGACGGAGCGGGGGATGACGACGCCGATCGGCTCGATCTCGTAGTTGGAGGCGTCGGTCGCGTAGAGCATGCGGGAGACGGTGTCGAAGCGCACCTCGCCGCGGATGCGCGCCTCCAGCTCGGCCTGGAGGACGTGAGCGGTCTCCAGCGCCGCCCGGTGGGCCAGCGCGTCGGTCGATTGAAGGGAGGTCGGGGCGGCGGTGGCCATGGGGAATGCGGACTCCTTGATCGCGGGCAACTCGGTTCAGGGTTTCGAGTGTAGCACCGGTATTTCGCCAGCGGGTCACGAGCGTTACACGTTCGGGAGTAAAACCGGAAGCGGTGCCCGGAACCGGCTGTGACCATTCGCCCGGTATCATGGGGAGGGTTCTGGACCGGGACGTATTTTGCCCGTCGCGGGGCGTGGTGTGAGGAACCAGGTGCGGCGATGACCTTGCTCGTGCAGGCCGCGAATGTGCGCTACGCGCACGGCGGCAACCAGATCTTCGAGGACCTCTCGTTCGTGCTGCGCGAGGGGGACCGCGCCGCGCTGATCGGCGAGAACGGCAGCGGCAAGAGCACGCTCTTCCGCCTGCTGGCGCGGGATTTGACGCCGGATAGCGGCGCCGTGACCCACCGGCGCGGGCTGACGGTCGGGTATCTGCGGCAGGAATCGTCACTCGACCCGGCGCGGACCGTGCGCGAGGTGGTCGTCGAGGCGGCGGGCGACCCGGCGGCGCTGGAGGCTCAGCTTCACGCGCTGGAGCGGCAGCTTGGGGAGCCGCTCGATGACGAGGCGATGGCCGAGGTGCTGGACGCCTACAACCACGCGCTGGCCCGGCTCGATGCGGCGGAGGCGACCGACCACGAGGCGGAGCTGGAAGAGGTGCTGGGCGGGCTGCGCTTTCCGGCGTACCGGTGGGATCAGCGGATCGGCAACCTCTCCGGCGGCGAGCGCAAGCTGGTCGACGTCGCGCAGTTTCTCCTGAACCAGCCGGATTTGCTGCTGCTCGACGAGCCGGACAACCACTTCGATGTCGCGACGAAGGGCTGGCTGGAGGAATGGCTGACGCTGCGCTATCCGGGCGCGGTCGGATTGATCTCGCACGATCGCTACATGATCGACCAGGTCGCCAACCAGATCTTCGAGCTGGAGGACGGGCGGATCGCCGCCTATCCGGGCAACTACACGGCTTATCTGGAGCTGAAGCAGGCGCGGCTGGAGCGCGAGGCGGAGCTGCGCGAGCTGCGGGAGCGGGAGTTCAAGAAGCTGAAGGCCAGCGCGGAGCAACTGACGCAATGGGCGCGGCAGAACCCGAAGTTCGCGTCTCGGGCCGAGAACCAGCGGCGCAAGGCGGCCGAAGAGCGGGCCCGGCTGGAGGCCGAGCCGGCGCCGGTCCTCAACCGTCGGCGGATCAAGGTCGATTTCGCGACCGAGCGCGGCTCGACCGATGTGCTGACCGCGTCGGCGCTGGCGAAGTCGTTCGGCGCGCGGGTCGTCTTCAAGCCGTTCGATCTGCTGCTCCGGCACGGCGAGCGGGTCGGGCTGGTCGGGCCGAACGGCGCCGGCAAGACGACGTTCGTGCGGATGGTGCTGGGCGAGGAGCCGCCGTCGGCCGGGCAGTTGCGGCTCGGGCCGAGCATCACGCCCGGCTACTACGCGCAGGAGCACGAGACGCTCGATCCGGACGCGACGCCGCTGGAGTTGGTCCGGCAGGTGAAGCCGCTGACCGAGCAGCAGGCGCTCTCGCAGCTCGTGGCGCTGCTCTTCGACCGGGACGACGCGATGAACAGGATCGGGGCGCTTTCCGGCGGCGAGCGGGCGCGGTTGCAGATCGCGCTGCTGATCCTGAGCGGGGCGAACCTGCTGGTGCTGGACGAGCCGACGAACAACCTGGACATCCCGTCGGTCGAGGCGCTGGAGAAGGCGTTGCTCGGCTTCCCCGGCGCGATCCTGACGATCTCGCACGACCGCTACTTCCTCGACCGGATTTGCACGCGGATCGTGGAGATCGAGGACGGCGTCGTCCGCGACTATCCCGGTGGCTACTCGTACTACATCGCCAATCGCGACAAGGGCACGTTCCTGACCCGCGACTGGCCGCCGGCGGTCCCGGTGGTGACGGCGAAGAAGGGGAAGAAGGCGGCACGGCGTTAATCCGCGTCATGTTGAGCTTGTCGAAGCATCCCCCGGCGAAGCCGGTCCGCGTAAGCGGACATTTGCCACGGGGACGCGTGTTGCCTGTGGGCACGCGCTTCTCGCGGGGATGCTTCCCGTTGGTCAGCATGACGGGCCAGGGGTTGGGAAGAGGCAACATTCGTGCTGGCGGCGGTGGCCGCTGCGGCGGGAGATCCCTTCGGCAGGCTCAGGGCAGGCTCCTCGACTTCGCTCGGGATGACGGAGGGGCGCTCGGAGGAATGGTGACGCGGTCGGGATGACGGCGAGGCGTTTTGGATGGCCGTGCCCAGGTTGCGTCGGGTTTTTCGTGCGTGCTAGTGTCTCGGCAGTTCCTCTTTCGTCGTAGAAGGGACGAATGATGGCGTCGTGTAACCAGTCCTTCTGGTAGGTCCTCGCGCGAACCGCGCGTTCGCCGCCTGCCGGAACGCAATCGGACCCGCGCGGTCGCGCTCGCATGCCTCGATCGCGCGGTGTGCTCCCGGCACCTCCCGGGACGGTTCCTCATGCGCATGAATGGCTGGAGACGCATGGGTGACGCCACCCAGATGACGTCCGCGATGACGGCCGCGCCCGTGGTGCGGGCGCGCGACCTGACCAAGACGTACCGAATCCATCAGCAGGAGGCCGGGCTGCCCGGCGCGATCCGCAGCCTGGTTCACCGCCGGCACGAGACGCGGTTGGCGGTCGATTGCATCGATCTGACGATCGACGCCGGCGAGATCGTCGGCGTGCTCGGGCCGAACGGCGCCGGCAAGACGACGACGCTGAAGATGCTCTCCGGTCTGCTCTACCCAACGTCCGGTGAACTCTCCGTGCTCGGCTTCGTCCCGTCGCGGCGCGAGTTCGAC
>JAICKJ010000105.1 GCA_025928015.1 Thermomicrobiales bacterium | reverse complement strand
CGGCGATGACCGAGGCGCCGAGCGCCTTGACGCCGAAGGCGAGATCGATCGGCACCGGGTTGATGCCGGAGTTGCTGATAACGATGACGACTTCGCCAGGATTGACCTCGTAGGAAGCGAGGATCGAGGCGGCGTAGCCCTCCAGCCGCTCGACCATGCTCGCCCGGGCGGTGCCGAAGATCGTCAGGTTGATGTCGAGCATGGCATCGATCGGCACGAGGCCGCCGGCGCGATGGAAGATCTCTTGCGCCAGCAACGCCGAGTGGCCGGCGCCGAAGATGTGGACGATGCCGCCGCCGGCGATACTTTCGGCGAGCATCTCGCCGGCGCGGACAATGCCGTCCGCCTCCGCCGTCCGCAGCTCATTCAGCAAAGCCGCGACGCGGTCGAAATACTGGTCGGCGGCGGTCATCCTGCGTCTTCTCCGTCAAGGTGCATCAGCTCGATGTAACGGCGGGTGATGGCCATCGGATTGGTGATCGCCGTGCCGGTGACGACGAAACTGGCGCCAAGCGCCAGTGCCTGGTGCGCGTCCTTGGGGCGCCAGTAGCGTCCCTCGGCGAAGACGGGCACCGGCATCTCCGTGACCAGCGTTTCGACGAGGTCCAGATCGGGGCCGGGCAGCTTCGGGCTGTCATCGGTGTAACCGCTCAGAGTCGTGCCGACGGCGTCCACGCCCGCCTCGACCGCGTGGCGCGCGCCTTCGAGCGTGGCAATGTCGGCGAGGGCGAGCCCACCGGCCGCATGAATGGTGTCGATGATGTCCACCAGTTGCTCGCCGTTGGGACGAGGGCGGTTGGTGCCATCGAGCGCGATCAGGCGGGCGCCGGTGTTCAGCAACGCCTCAGCGCTGGCGCGGGTTGGGGTGATCTTCACCTCGGAATCGGGGTGGTCCTGCTTGTAAATCGCCAGCATGGGCAGATCGACCGCGGCCAGGATCGCGGCGACGTCCTCGGGACCGTTGGCGCGGATGCCGACCGCGCCGCCGCGCGCCGCCGCCCGCGCCATGGCGGTCATGAAGTCCGGGCCATGCAGCGGGTTGTCGGGTCGCGCCTGGCAGGAGACGACGAGGCCGCCATGTAGGCGCTCCAGGAGACGATATGGACGCTTCCCCATGTCTCGTTGCGTTGGATTTCCCACCTTCACGTGTTGACATACCCCACTTGCGTCTGCCGTGTCTTCCACTCGCCCACATCCGAACTCTTGCCTGGTAGAAACTCAAGCTCGAATCGACATCGATCGCCCGGCACGAGCGAGTAGGTGTATTCCACCGGCGCTCCCGCCTGATCATAGGTGACGAAGGTCGCCAGCATTGCTGGCAGGCCCGGTTGAGTCCACAGGAGCGTGGCCTCATGGACGGACATGAGCATTGGTTCGAGCGATTCGCGGAAGAACGTGATCTCGGTGTCGTAGTGCTCTTCGAGGGTTTGATAGAGCGACCGGTGTTCCAGGTCGAACTGGTTCAGGCCGGGGAAACGATCCAGTGGAAGGTGGGCCGTTTCGAGCGCGACCGGTTCACCGCTGATCAGACGCAAGCGCGAGAGCCGCAGGAGCTGTGCGGTGGCGGGGACGTTCAATGCCGTCCGCGCCTTCTCGCCAGCTTCCTGCGCTCGCAGGATGCGATTTTCCAACACGCGGCTGGACGGGCAGAGCCCGTCTTGTGACATGCGGCGCGAGAATCCGATGACGCGCCCGTGGCGTTGCTGGATGTTGAGCTTCCGGACGAAGGTACCCGCGCCCTGCCGGCGATCGAGCAACCCCTCTTCGGTCAGCAGCTGAATCGCCTGGCGCACGGTGGGCCGGCTGACTCCGAAGAGTTCGCCGAGCTTCTGTTCCGAGGGCAGTGCGGTGCCCGGCAGGAGCGTTCCGCTCGTGATGGCGTCGCGCAGATGCTGGGCAATCTGGTAATAGCGCGCTACAGGTTTGTCCGGATCCAACGCCAGGCCGCCGAGCGCGTGCCACAGCCGCTGGCCGTCATCGTTTCTCATGGTGTGGGCCGCATTTCGCTGCGCGGCGTCCCCGTTACCCGTGCCTGTCTCGATTCCGATGTCAGCGGGGCGATGAGCACTACGCATTGTCAACGTATCCATGCTTGGCGAAGTGCGAAAGCCGCCGACGCCACGTGTCAAGTTCAACCGGGACGGCGATCAGGTACAGCAACGTCGCTCCTGTCGGGTCAATCGTCAGCGTCACCCGGTCCCCATGCACCCGCCGCCGCTCGAACGGGAGCCAGGTGCCATCACGAAACTCGCCCGCCTCGATCTCCATGCATCGCGGGTCGTAGTTCGTGAACAACGAACAGTTGCCAGGCGAGAACGGGATGACGAGAAGCGCCCGCGAGGCGCTGATATCTTCCCGATCGAGCGCGACGATCGCGAAGTGGCCATTCATCTCCACGAGCCTGGTCCCGTTGCGGGCGACCGTGCCCTGGGCCTCGATCGTGATACATTCACCGTTCGGCCCAATGTGAACGAGGCCCGGATAGCGGTGGTCCAGCACCAGAGAGAGATCAGCCGCATCCAAGTGTACGGCGCGCCGCTCTCCCCGGTTGAAGATGACATACACGTCGCCATCGGTCACCGAGGGGCGCATGACGTGGAGCTCGGGCCCGGCGGGCGTGACCGGCATTTGCCCGGGGAGCGCCTGGTCGACGACATAGCGATAGAGGTCGACCAGCGCCGGATTGTGTCTCCAGACCGGGGTCGTCATCTCGGTGGGGTCACTGTTGAAGACAACGGAACCGCGTCCATTCCGCGCCTCCACGATGACCGGGGCGCCCTGATTGTTGGAGATCAGCACGTCGGCACTGTGTGGCGAGAAGCGAACGCCAGGGCGGACAGCGGCTTCGGCCCAGCTTGCGAGCGACGGGTTCACCGGCGAGGTCACCGGCTCCGTATCGATCCAGCTCCATTCCGGTGGAATGAAGCGCGGCTCGACGTTCATCACGTCGAGGAGGCATTCCAGGCGCGCTTCGCGAGTGGGCCGTCGGAACGCATCATAGGAGAGATCGCCCGAGAGATAGAGGCGCCCGCCGTGCTGCACGAATCCCTCGATCCACGCGACGGTCTCATCGGCCGGACAGTAGGGGACGGGCCAGAAGATCACCTTTGGCGTGAACGACAGGGCGGCCAGGTCGTCTTCGCCGATCACATAGTAGTCCCGTTGCAGCGCGGTCAGAGCGTTGGCGGCAGAGTGAATCGCCGCGGTGACCTCGCCGCCGAAGGGTCCGAGCCGGTGGCTGTCGGGCAGCAGGAGCACGATCTCCGGCTCGCGCTCGACGCGGGAGAACTGGTTGAAGAGCAGGCTGGCATTCCGGACTTCGTAGGCAATGTCCTTCGGCACCATTCCATTGGGGTAGAACATGCCCCACGGGAAGATCCACTCTGTTCCATCGCGCAAGCACCAGTGCTGGAGCCGTCCCGCGCCGCGGCCGAGCGCATAATGCTGCACCGCCAAAAAGTGCAGGTTCTGTTCCGCGTCTGTTCGCTGGAGCAGGTAGCTTGGCGGCGACCATCGCTGCCCCGGATGCGTCTTGCAGCCGTATTCTCCCAGCCCCGCACCCTTCCCGCGGCTGCGGAGGTCAGCAATGGACAGCTTCCCCGGCAGATAGTCGATGTCCTTGCCCGGCGGACCGAAGGCGGTCGCATTCGCGAGCGTCAGATCGCCGATGGCTTGCTGAATATCGTTGGAGGCGTGTGGCCAATCGGAGAACTCGTCCGTTGTGGGATGAATCTGATCGACCTCCCGGACGACGGCGTGCAGCGTGTCGTTCCAATTCCGACACAAGCGAGGCAGGAACCGCACCCTGTCCCGAAGGTGGAGATCATGCCAGGCGCGCGCGTCTTCCCGCCCAGTCATGGTCGCGCGGTTAAGCCACACCGGGTCCGGCCCGGTATGGAATGGCTGTTCCCATCCAGCATCCGCCTGATAGGCAGCCCCCCATGTCTCGGCCAGTCGGCCGATATCGTCGTATGTGGTCTGGAGATAGCGCGCCCACCGCTCCACGTACTCGTCGCGCGCCGGGATCGTGCTGCCCAGGTCGCCATTGAAGTAATAGATCAGACCACGGACGTCCTTCAGCCACTCGGCCTGCCCGCGCACGAAGTCCGCTTGTTGGGCCGTACCTTCCTCACCAACCAACACGTTGGTGAGAACGAGCAGGCATGGCATGTAGATGAGCTTGAACTCCTGGGACTGCTGGACGACGCATTCGAGCGCGCGTTGCTGGCGCAGATCGAACTCGAAACGATCGGGAATGTACTGGAGATTCTCGTAGATCCGCATCTGGAAGTCGCGCGACACCGACATCATCTTGCGCTGCATCAGCGGTGTTTCGAAGCTGGAGAAGAAGACATTCTGATAGTTGTCGGCGCCGAATACGATCGCGGGGCGGCGGTCCAGCGTGTAGATGTTGGCATCGAGCTGGACGTCCGGACCGCCGCGCCGGGCTTCGGCATGACCAACGGCGAAGCCGGATTCCATCACATCGCCGTCTGGCTCAAGCCGGGCGCCGATGCGATAGAACGTCGATGGCAGGTGTAGTCCGGCGAACGCAAGCTCATGCGAGACTGGCGCGTTCGGGGGCAGGGTGAGCTGCACGTTCTCGCGCTGGATGACCTGACCGTCCTCTGTTCGAATATCGACCTCAATATCCGCTTGACGCGACATCGCGACGGGGTTCTGGACGATGAACCTCAGCGTCACGTCTTCGCCCGGCTCGACGAGGTCCACGGTCGTCTCGAGGTTGCGCAGGTAGGAGTCGCAGCAGATCCGCTTTGCGAGGCGGGCGACCGACGCAACACGCGTCTCATGCAGCACCATGTCCGCTGGCACGCCGAAGCAGACCCAGGTCGAATGGCTGAAGAAGCCGGCGTAGTTGAAGAGGACGGCGGCGGCGGGTCCGCGTTCGCGGCCATAGCGGTCGAACGTTTCGAGCAGGGGCACCCACCGGGCGTCGTCGTTCCGCGTTTGCCCGGTGGTTGCCCAGCCGGTGAGAGGCGTCTCCGTGGCACGCACCGTCCAGGCGCCGGCATCATCCAGCCATCCCTGTTCGGGCGCGAGCGCGAGGGCGGTGGCACGTTTCAGTGGGAAGTCGGCATCGAAGATGCCGAGTTGAGGGGGCTTGGTCAGAATCAGGTCGTGAGCCCGGCCGAAGTCAGTATTGAGATGCACCAGCTCGGGGACCGGCACCACGCTGAACATTGATAAGGAAAGATCTCCACCCTCTGAGCCGCCGGTGACGATAAAATCCGTGGCCGCCTGATCATAGGCGGTCTTGAACACGTAGCTGAAGGTCCCTTCACTCATCCCCTGGTGCTCCAGCAACGACACGGACCAGGACATGGTGGTCCTCCCCGCCGCGTCGTGCTGGTCGACGGTCAGCATCGGCTGCCACGGGTAGGGCATGTCGCTGACGGCGCCGTGGGCGTGCACCGCATACCAGCATCCCGGTTCCAGCCGCGCGCTGGCCGCGAGCCGGGCGGGCGGCCCCCCTCGGTCAAACCTGTTCCTGAGGTGAGCGGCGCCGTTCGCGGTCGCGACATCGCCGGTCGCGTTCCACGCTTCGAATGGCGGGAGGACGGATGGCTGTGCCGCCAGCGCCGAGGCGATCAATGCCTCTTCCGATTGCCAGGCACCCGCACGATCGCGATACAGGACGCGGCCGAAACAGTAGCCGCCGAGCGAGAGCAGGTGGCCACGCGCGACCAGGAACCGTAGAAGCGGTTCCCGGGCCGTGGCCGGAAAGCTCGCGCCGTGCGTCAGGACGAGGAGATCGAACCGCGCGCGAGAGAATATCGCCGGGTCCGAGAGCTCGGCCGCCGTCAGCCGCTCGGTGACGAACGACGCCGCCCGAAGCGCGGCGTCCAGACGCTCAATGGCCGCTGTTGATGGCGCATCAGGAAACGCTCGGTCAGCAAAGATGGCCGCGCGCGGTGTGGATGGTGTGGCGGCGACGGGCGGAGCGGAGATCGCGCGTCGCTCCCTGTCGTAGGCGACGGTGAAAAAGGAGCGGAACCGCACGTCGCCGGTGCCGTTGTAGACGCCGGCGGAGAGCGCGATGAACGCGGCCGCCGGGTGGCGTTTGGCGTGGATGGCGAACGTCTGCCATTCGTCGTCCGCCGAGGTTGAGCGGTAGTCGTCACGCTGGACGACGTCGCCGCCCCAGTCGTGCTGCTCGAGCGCGACATAGACCCAGGGGGCGTCCGCGGCGGAGAGATGGGCCATGTTGCCCTTGCCGGTGTAGGGCGTAAGCCACCGGATCGCGATCTCACCGCCGGCGTGCAGATCGACGGCTGAATCAGGCAAGAGGCAGTATTGGCAAGCGGCCCCCGCGTGCTCTCCCTCACCGTTCAGTTGCTTCTGAACCGGGTCGGCGCCGCGGGTATGGAGCTCAGCGGTACCATCAGCCGAAATCGTGTACCGGCAGTTCTCGCCCAGGGACCAGCATTGGTCGGTCGCGAAGTCCCCGTTCCGGAGGAGATTGCTGTCTTCGATGAGCTGGGGCTCACGGTGGGGAGTCAAGCGAGAGCTCCTTGCATCGAACGGGCGAGTCGGCGCTGGGCGAGTGCGGTTCATGTGCTCCCGTTATGAGTTGTTCGTCACTCATCCTGTCAACCTGACAGGTACGCTACAGACTGAGCCTTGCAATGTCAAGATTCCGCGTGTGTTGCCGCGTATTCGGCGGCACCTGTTGACGTCATGTGATCAGGGGCGTAGCATGCGTCTAGACAACATTACAATCGGGCGCATGGAATCGCGCCGGTCGCGTTGTGCGAAAGAAGCATCAGGGAGGCGCTAGCGTGAGCAAGCTCGAAACGTTCGCCGTCACTCGTCGCACTCTTCTCCTGAATGGAGGTCGGCTCGGCGGCGCGGCGATGCTCGCCGGGCTCGGTCTTTCCGGCCGTCTGGGGGTTGCCGCCGCGGCGGATGCGGTGACGCTTGACTTCCCCTTCCTCTGGACCGGGCCCGAAGGGGACGCGCTCCTCAAGGTCGTCGACACGTTCAACACGAGCCAATCCGGGATCAAGGTCAATGGCGTCTCCAATCCGGATCAGCAGCGCCAGTTGGCGGCCATGTCCGGCTCGAAGGGATTCGATATCTCCGACAGCTTTGGCGGAAATGTCGGCGCCTGGGCGTCGAAGGGCATCCTCGAACCGCTCGATGACCGCATCAAGAAGGACAATTACGACCTGACCGACTTCGTGCCGGCGGCGCTGGATCAACAGAAGTACGATGGCAAGCTCTACGCCCTGCCGATTGCGGCGATCACCACGGCGCTGCTCTACAACGAGGCTCTCCTCACGGAAGCCGGGATCGCGGGACCCCCGAAGACGACGAGCGAGCTGGCGGACGCGATCGCGAAATTGACCAAGGTCGACAGCAATGGCAACATCACCCAGCTCGGGTTGAACCAGCCGAGCCTCTCCGATTTCGCCTTCCTCTTCGGCGGTGAGTGGGCGAACGACAAAGGCGAGCCGACACCTGACAACCCCGGAAATATCGCGGCGTTGAACTTCTGGGTCGATACTGTCGTCAAGAAGTACGGCGTCGATCAGATCAAGAAGTTCCAGTCAGGATTTGGGGAATATGCATCCCCGCAGAACCCCTTTTACACGGGCAAGGTGGCGATGACCATCGACGGGGCCTGGCAGATCCAATTCATCAAGGAGTACGCGCCGCAGCTCAAGTGGGGCGCGGGGATGCTGCCCTATGTTGACGACAAGCCCGAGTTGGCGGGTGTCTCACCGCTGACCACCGGCATGTTCTTCATTCCCCGGAACTCGAAGCACTCGGATGAGGCGTGGACGTTCCTCAAGTACCTGGTCGACAAGCCGGCGATGCTGGACTTCACGCTCGCGCTCGCGAATCTGCCCGCACGCCTGTCGCTGCTCGACGATCCCAAGGTCACGGCGTTGCCGAACGTTGACGTCTGGCTTGAAGCGCTCAGGAGTCCAAACCTGAAGTCCTTCCCCAACGCGTCCTGGGCGGCGGAATACCAGAACGAGCTCACGTCCAGCCTCGATGCCGTGACGAACCTGAAGAAGACGCCGGAGGAGGCGATGGCCGAGCTGGCCAAGAAGATGAAGCAGATCGCCGGCTGAGGCCATGTCCCGTTGGCGAGGTGGTCCGACACAAGGGTCGCTCGGATCACCTCGTCCGCGATCTGACCGTGTGATCCCGCGGTCGAGGAGGAGCATCGAAGCATGGCGGCGCCAGCCCGAATTCGGAGGCGAAGCTCCGCATCGCCGGTGTTCGTTGGCCTGCTCTTCGCGAGCCCCTGGATCATCGGATTCCTCATCTTCCAGCTTTATCCCATTCTCGCTTCCGCCTATTACAGCTTCACGGATTTCAACCTCTTCCAATCGCCAACCTGGGTCGGATTGGAGAACTATCGCGCGCTCTTTCAGGATGATCGATTCTTCAAGGGGCTGTTCAATACGCTCTACATGACGGTCATCGGCGTTCCGCTCGGGCTGGTGCTGGCGTTGCTGACGGCGCTGGCACTCAACACCCCTTCCCGGCTGCAGCCCCTCTATCGATCAATCGTCTACCTCCCGACAATCGTGCCGATTGTGGCCGCAACCTATCTGTGGCGCTGGATTCTCAACGCCCAGTACGGCTACATGAATCTGTGGCTGGGACGGCTTGGTCTCCCGCAGCCCCTGTGGCAAGAAGACGCGTTGTGGACCAAGCCTGCGCTCATCCTGATCGGACTCTGGATGATCGGCGGCACGACGATCATCTACCTTGCCGCGCTGCAGGAGGTGCCGCGCAGCTATTACGAGGCAGCCGAGATCGATGGCGCCGGCTGGTGGAGCAAATTCTGGAACATCACCCTGCCAGCGATCTCGCCCGTGACGCTCTTTCAGCTCGTCATCGGCATCATCGCCTCGCTGCAGTACTTCACCCAGGCGTACCTGTTCGCCCAAACGCGGCTGAACACGGCATCCGGCGGCCCCGGGGATTCCCTGCTCATGTACGGGCTCTACCTGTTCCAGAATGCATTCGTCTTTCTGAAGATGGGCTACGCGTCCGCCATGGCCTGGATTCTCTTCCTGATCTCGCTGGCCATTACGCTGGTGGTCTTGCGGCTCTCGAAGTACTGGGTCTATTACGAGGGAGAGTGATTGTGGCGCAGACACGGACGGGACGGGACGTAGCTGTCTGGGCGCCGCCCACCACCCGGGCGCGACGCATCAGCTGGCGCAAGCGATTGGCGGTGGCCGTGCAAGAACTGCTGCCGTTGCTCGTCACCATCGTATTCTTCGCCCCGTTTCTGATCATGGTGTCGACATCGTTCAAGACACCGGATGACGCGTTTCGCTTCCCCCCGCGCATCTGGCCGCAACCGTGGACATTCGAGAATTACCGGCGGGCGGTGGACGCCATGCCGTTCCTGCGCTACCTCGGCAACACGCTTCTGATTGCTGGTCTGGCGGTGCTCGGCACGCTCATTTCCAGCCCGCTCGTCGCCTACTCGCTGGCGAAGATCCGCTGGCGAGGGCGGTCGGCGCTCTTCATCCTGATTCTCAGCACCATGATGCTCCCGCCGCAGGTCACGATGATCCCCATCTATATCCTCTGGAACAAGACGCCCTTCATGGGCACATTCTGGCCACTCATCGTGCCCAATTTCCTTGGTTCGGCGTTCTTCATCTTCCTGCTGCGGCAGTTCTTCATGGGCGTGCCGAACGATCTGCTCGATGCGGCGCGGCTCGATGGGGCAAGCGAGCTCCGAATCTACATCGGCATTGTGCTCCCCCTGGCTCGTCCCGCCCTGGCGACCGTTGCGATCTTCACATTTGTCTGGGCGTGGGCCGATTTCCTCAATCCACTGATCTATCTCAATGATCCGAAGATGTACACGCTGTCCATCGGGCTGTACAGCTTCTTCTCCGAACACGGCATCGAGTGGGGACCGCTGATGGCGGCCTGCACCATTTTCAGCCTGCCGCTGATCCTGCTGTTCATGGTCGCGCAGAAGCAGTTCCTCGAAGGGATCTCCCTGACGGGCCTGAAGTGACCCGGATCGCGCCCCAGTGAGCCAATCTGGTGCCAGTTCGCCGGGCCGGGACGGAGTTCGCGGCACCGCCAGAACCGGCAGTGCGGCGTGACCGACTCCGCAACGTCGCGTGGTGGTCTCCTGTCCAGATCGGCGGAAATCGCGTAGTTTTCCTCATGTAAATGCATCGTTTCTGGAATCTCTGTTCCAGGCTGAACGTAGCTGATCTTGGCGGAACAGGGAGCTGGACGTATGAGGCACCGATTCATACGTTCTTGACAGAATCCGAAGGAGTGGCTTGGTAGATGGCTTCACACGGACCGTTCGGGACCCTCTTCGCATCGCTGACGACGGGCAAGATCAATCGCCGGCAGTTCATCGAGCGCTCGACCGCGCTCGGTGTCGGCGCGGGCGTCGCCATCTTCTGTGCCAACGCCGCGCAGGCCGCCGCCAGCGGCGGCAGCCAGAACGGCTTCGCCATCTACGGGCAGGGCGGCGGCATTGCCAAGGCGCCGGACGCCGGCACCGCGAACCAGACGCGCGGCGAAGGCGGCGAGCTCAAGCTGATCCAGTGGCAGGCGCCAACCGTCGCGACGACGCACGTCGGCAACGGGACGAAGGACGCGCTCGCGGCGAGTCTCGTCCTCGAACCGTTGATGCATTACCTGGAGGACGGCACGCTGATCCCGACGCTCATCACCGAGGTGCCGTCGGTCGACAACGGGTTGCTGGCGAAGGACCTGAAGACCGTCACGTACAAGCTGCAACCCGGTGTAACGTGGAGCGACGGCGAGCCCCTCATGGCAAAAGACGTCGTCTTCACCTGGAAGTGGATCACCACGCCGAGCAACAACGCACTCACCTATGGCTTCTACGCGCCGATCGCGAGCGTCGAGGCGACGGACGACCTGACGGCGGTGGTGACGTTCAAAGCGCCGACCGCGACCTGGTTCGAGCCGTTCAGTGGCAGTGCGTTCGGCGCCATCTACCCGGCGCACAGGTTCAAGAGTACGGACGATCCGAACACCGCGTTTCAGACCGCCCCGGTCGGGACCGGGCCCTACAAGATCGACTCGTTCGTGCCGAACGACCAGGTGATCTACTCGATCAACGAGCACTATCGCGAGCCGAACAAGCCGTACTTCTCGAAGGTCAATCTCAAGGGCGGCGGCGACGTGGCCTCGGCGGCGCGCGCGGTCCTGCAGACCGGTGACTACGACTTCGCCTGGAATCTGCAGCTCGAACCCGCGGTGCTGGAGGACATGGAGAAGCGCGGCGGCAAAGGCAAGGTGGTGACCGTGCTCGGCACCGGGGTCGAGCGGATCAACATCAACTTCAGCGATCCGAACACGGTCGTGGACGGGCAGCGGTCGCATCTCGGCACGCCCCACCCGATCTTCTCCGACATCATGGTGCGGCGGGCGCTCAATCTGGCGGTGCCGCGCGACGTGATTGCGACGCAGTTCTACGGCGCCGGCCAGCCGCCGACCGCCAACATCCTGACGGGGTCCGCGGCGTTCACCTCGAAGAACACGTCGTGGGAGTACAACCTCGAAAAGGCCGGCGCGCTGCTCGATGAGGCCGGGTGGACGATGGACGGAAACGTCCGCAAGAAGGACGGCAAGGAGTTCGCGATCACGTACGCGACCAACATCAACGAGGTGCGCCAGAAGACGCAGCTCGTGGTGAAACAGGCGTTCACGAAGCTCGGCATCAAGGTGCAGCTCAAGCAGGTTGACTCCGGCGTCTTCTTCGATCCGTCGCCGGGCAACGAGCAGAACATCAGTCACATGTATGTGGACATCAACATGTACACCAACGGCGCGGGGTCGCCGGTCCCGGTAAGCTTCATGGCCGGGTGGTATTCGGGCAAGAACGGATCGAACATCGCCCAGAAGGAGAACGGGTGGAGCGGGTTCAACCTGACCCGCTACTCCAACCCCGACTACGACGCGCTCTACGAACAGGTGCTGGTGGAGACCGACATCGAGCAAGCGTCGGCGCTGCTGATCCAGATGAACGACGTGCTGATCGACGACGTTGCGCTGATCCCGGAGGTGAACCGCTCGTCGGATACCTACGCGATCAGCAACGACTTGCGCAACGAGAACGTGATGGTCGGCCCGGGCTTCGAGATCGACTACTGGAATATCGCCAACTGGAACCGCGTCTCCTCCTGAACGCGCGCCTCCCGGGCGATCCCGCCCCTATCGGATCGCCCGGGAGGCACATTGATGGCCCGATCGATGCGAATGGTCGCGGCAGGCCAGGGGATCAACGCGCGGAGAACGCGACTCTGGCGGGTCTTGCTTGCTTGACAGTCGCCAAATCACGCACGTAGCATGAAGCAGCATTCCCAGCCAACACGGTGCAACGGTGCATCGTTGGCCAGAGCCAGGAGATCGCGCTGTCGCGGATGATTGCCGCCGGGCAGGAGATCCGAGGCGTTGGGATGCGTCCGGCATGCGTGCCGGTGGCGTAGACAGAAATGACGTTTCCCCGAAATCGTGGCCACGGTGGACCGAGGTGAACGATTTGCGCGGGTTGGTCCAGCGCCCGCTCAAGGAGCATATCGATGGGTCGCTACCTGATTCGCCGAGCGATTATCTCGGTTATCACGCTGATCGCGATCAGCATGATCATCTACTCGATCCTCTACAAGGCACCGGGCGATCCGCTCGCCGGGTTGGCAACGAACCCGAATGTGCCGCCAGAGGTGCGCCAGCGGATTATCAATTCCTACGGCCTCAATGATCCCCTCTACGTGCAGTACTTCAAGTGGGCGAACGCCTACTTCCTGCACTTCAACTGGGGCGAGTCGTTCACCGCGCACGTGCCGGTCAAGGACTACGTCTTCCAGCGCGTTCCGGTGACACTGGCGATCATGGGCTCATCCTTCATCATCGCCATCCTGATCGCCATCCCGATCGGCGTGCTCTCCGCGCTCAAGCAGTACTCGCTCTTCGATCAGTTGGCGACGACCTTCGCGTTCCTCGGCTTCAGCATCCCGACCTTCTTCTCGGGCTTGCTG
>JAICKJ010000294.1 GCA_025928015.1 Thermomicrobiales bacterium | reverse complement strand
GTCACTGGCTCAACGCTCCCGTCCTCGCGGGTGGCCCGCGCGATCAGCCCGCCCAGCTCGTCGAGGTTGTCCTGCATTCTCGCTGCCTCTCGGTTCGCTTTCTTGTTGTTCGTCGCATCCATCTCGGCACCTCTGCCCGTCGTCGCGGTCACCCCTGGAGTCTTGCAGGATCGTCCAAGAATTGGACACGACCATCATACCGCTGCCCCGCAAAATCGGCGTAAGATCGAATCAGGTTGGGGCGATCATGCCCACATCGCCCACACTCATTGGAGTTTTCGACAACGATGCCTGCTGCTCTTGACGAGCGACGGACCATGAAACCCCGTCCACTCACCACCGCCCACCCGCCGCAGACGACAGCGGAACGCCGGCCTGTCGTTCCAGTGTTCACGTTGGTCACCGCGCTCCTGGGGTTCTTCGTCATCACCTTCGATGCCGTGGTCGTCAATGTCGCCTTGCCCTCGATCCGGGCCGATCTCGGCGGCGGCATGGCCGGGCTGCAGTGGGTGGTGGACGGTTACACCCTGCTGTTCGCCGCGCTGCTGCTCTCCGCCGGCGCGCTGACGGACCGGCTCGGCGCCCGCCGCGCCTTTGGTGCGGGTGTGTTTGTCTTCGTGCTGGCCTCCGCCGCCTGTGGCCTCGCGCCGAGTCTCGGCGGCCTGGTCGCGGCGCGGTTCGTCCAGGGCGCCGCGGCCGCGGTGATGATGCCCTCATCGATGGCGCTCCTCGGCCAGGCGTATCCCGATCCCGTCAAGCGGGCGCGCGCCGTGGCATTGTGGGCGATGGGCGGGGCGATCGCATCCTCCTCCGCCCCGGTGGTAGGCGGACTCCTCACCCTGCTGAACTGGCGAACCATCTTCATCGTCAACGTGCCGGTCGGGGCGGTGGCGCTGTTGCTCCTCTCCCGCACCCAACGCTCGCCTCGCCGGCCCGCCCCGTTCGACTGGATCGGCCAGCTCACGGCCGTCCTGGCGATGGGCGGGTTGACTTTCGGCGCAATCGAGGCTGGCGCCATGGGTTTTGCCGCCCCACGGGTGGTGATTGCCTTCCTCGTGGCTGCCATGGCGCTGGCCGCCTTCCTGCTGGCCCAGGCGCGTGGCCGGCATCCGATGGTGCCGCTCGACCTCTTCCGCTCGCGCAACGTGGCGGTGGCGACCGCCGTGGGCTTCGCGTTCATGGTCGGCTACTTTGGGCTGCCGTTCGTCATGAGCCTCTATCTCCAGCAGTTGCGAGGGCAATCGGCCCTTGCCACCGGGGTCGCC
This sequence comes from Thermomicrobiales bacterium, assembly GCA_025928015.1. Classification (GTDB taxonomy): domain Bacteria; phylum Chloroflexota; class Chloroflexia; order Thermomicrobiales; family UBA6265; genus JAICKJ01. The sequence goes on along the minus strand of JAICKJ010000294.1, from coordinate 3,430 downwards.
TTTCTGCCAATGATGCTGGTGGGCGCCGGTCTGACCCCGTTCAGCGCCCGGATCGCGGAGCGGTTCGGGGCGCGGACGCTCATCATGGGCGGCTTGCTCCTGATGGCCGCCGGCCTGGTCATCCTCGCGCTCATGCCATCCTCGGCGCCCATCGTGGCGCTGTCCGGGCTGATGGTCCTCGTCGGATTGGCCGGCCCGCTCATCTCGCCGCCGATCACGGCGGTCCTCCTGAACAGCGTTCCGGACCACCGCGCCGGCACGGCGAGCGGTGTCTACAACACCAGCCGCCAGGTCGGCGGTGCCTTGGCGGTTGCGGTCTTCGGCGCACTGCTGGCCAACCAGGCGACCTTCATGCAGGGCATGCGGCTCAGCCTGCTGATTGCGGCCGGGGTGGCGCTGGCGACCGCTGTGGCGAGCCTGCGGCTGCGCCCTACGCAGGGGGACGGTCCGCCTATCCCTGTCCGTGATCAACGAGTAAGGAGGACAGACCATGCCACCGCAGAACCGACCCGAGGTCATCGACGTCTGGCCGGACGACGTGCCGGATAGCGAGCTCTGGCGCGAAGCCGGGCCGGAGCTCGAACGGCCGTCCCGGGGGGACAGCCGGCTCGTGCGCAACGTCTCCAGACCGACACTGACGGTGTTTCTCCCCGATCCCGCGATCGCCACTGGCGCCGGGGTGATTGTCTGTCCTGGCGGCGCCTTCCACTTCCTGATGGTCGACAAGGAGGGCACCGACGTCGCCCGCTGGCTGACCGCACGCGGCGTGGCGGCTTCAGTCCTCAAGTACCGCGTCCTGCCAACGCCGGACGACGACGCGGCGTTCCAGACGATCGCCGACGATCCGACTCCGCACCGCCCGAAGATGGACCGGGTGCGGCCGATGACCATCGCCGACGGACTCCAGGCGGTGCGGACGATTCGAGGGCGGGCAGCGGGGTGGGCGATCGACCCTGACCGGCTCGGCATCATCGGCTTCTCGGCGGGCGCCTATGTCGCCGTGGGCGCGGCCACGAAGTACGACCCGGCGAGCCGTCCGAGCTTCGCCGCCTCCGTCTATGGCGAATGGTGGGAGGGCTGGGTGCCGGGCGACGCGCCGCCGCTCTTCCTGACCGCGGCCGGGGACGACCCGCTGATCGTGGTGCCCAGCAACGCCCTGCTCTACGAGGCGTGGCACGCCGCCGGTCGCCGCGTCGAGCTGCACCTCTGCGCGCGGGGCGGCCACGGCTTCGCTCTGGTGCCGCACGGTCTGCCGGTGGACGGCTGGATCGACCGCTTTTGGGAGTGGCTTTGCGCGGAGGGGTTCGTCCCCGAGGAGGAAACACATTAATGACGACCTGGACGAATGACGACCTGACGGGGATGGGGGGTTGGTGAGATTGATGCCAGGTACCGTGCCGGTTACCGACGGCCTGGCGCACAGTACGTCGATCCGGTGCTCGCTCCGGCGCGGCGGCAAGCACCGACAAGGAGGAGTCTCCGATGTCAGCAGTTCCCACGGTCACCCTCAACAACGGGGTGGAAATGCCACTTTTGGGGTTCGGTGTCTTTCAGATGCACGATGCCGACGAATGCGAGCGCAGCGTCCATGACGCCATCCAGACCGGCTATCGCCTGATCGACACAGCGGCGTCATATGGCAATGAAGAGGCGGTCGGCCGGGCCATCAAACAGAGCGGGGTGCCAAGAGAGGAGCTGTTCGTCACCACCAAGCTCTGGATTCAGGATGCCGGGGACGAACGCACCAGGCAGGCGTTCGAGCGGTCGATGGAGCGGCTGCAACTGGACTACCTCGACCTGTATCTGATCCACCAGCCCTTCGGGGATGTCTATGGCGCGTGGCGAGACATGCAGCAGTTGAACCGGGACGGCCGGGCCCGGGCCATCGGCGTCAGCAACTTCCCGCCTGACCGGGTGATGGACCTGATGATCCACAACGACGTGGCGCCGGCGGTCAATCAGATCGAAGTCCATCCCTTCAACCAGCAGATCGACACCCAGCGATTCCTCCAGGAGCACGGGGTGCAGGTCGAGGCGTGGGCGCCGTTCGCCGAAGGCAAGCACGACATCTTCCAGAACGAGCTCCTGGTCTCGCTGGCCGCGAAGTACCACAAGACCGTGGCGCAGATCGTCCTGCGCTGGCTGACCCAACGCGGCATCGTGGCGATCCCCAAATCCGTCCGCAAGGACCGGATCGCCGAGAACTTCGACCTCTTCGACGTTGAGCTGAGCGCGGATGACATGGCCGCGATCGCGACGCTGGACACCAGGACCAGCAGCTTCTTTGACCATCGCGATCCGGAGATCGTGAAGGCGTTGGGCGAGGCCCACCGCCCGACCTGAGCACCTTGCCGGCGCGCCCGCCCGACGCCGGGACCGCATCATGCTCCAGAAGGAGATACCCAGATGAGCGCATGGACGAACGGAGAACTTGATCGAATCGATGCATCGGATGAGCTGCAGATCCAGACGCGGCGGCGGGATGGCTCGTGGCGCAATCCCGTCACTGTCTGGATGATCCGCCTGGGCGACGATCTCTACGTCCGCTCCGTCAACGGGCGTGACGCGGTCTGGTTCCGGGGCACCCGCGCCCGCGACGAGGGCCGCATTCGGGCCGGCGGCATCGAGAAGGATGTCAGGTTCGTCGAGGCTGACGACAAAAGCGATGAGATTGACGCGGCCTACCGCACGAAGTACCGCCGCTACGCGGCCAGCATCGTGGATAGCATCGTGAGCCCGAAGGCTCGGGCGGCCACACTCAAACTTGTACCGGGCACGCGCGTTGAATGACAGTCTGACCGCGGCCGGACGGAACGGAGAACCACAATGGCACCGAATGAGCGAGCGCGCAGGAATCATGACGAACTGTTCCCCGACCATGTCTCCACGCTGGCCGTGACCGATCCCGAGCTCATCGAGGTTTTCGTAAATTTCGCGTTCGACGAAGTGCTTCGTGACACCAAACTGGATACCTGGACCCGGCTGATGGTCCAGCTTGCGTCGTTGATCGCCACGCAGGCGCTGCGCGAGTACCGCGTCACGGTCGGCGCGGCGCTCAGCGTCGGGGTTACACCGGTCGAGATCAAGGAGATCGTGTATCAGGCGGTGCCGTATGTGGGCATGGGCAAGGTGTTCGACTTCATCCATGCCACGAACGAGGTGCTCACCGAGCGAGGGGTCGCCTTGCCGTTGCCGGCCCATTCCACGACCACGCCCGAGAACCGTGGGGAGAAGGGGCTGGCGGTTCAGAAGCAGATCGTCGGAGACGACCGCATCGAGCAGCTTTACGCCTCAGCACCCGCCGATCAGCAGCACATCCAGCGTTTCCTGTCGGCAAATTGCTTCGGCGACTATTTGACCCGCTCCGGCATCGACCTCGCCACACGCGAGCTCATCACGCTCAGCTCCCTCGTGGCGCTCGGTGGGTGTG
>JAICKJ010000142.1 GCA_025928015.1 Thermomicrobiales bacterium | reverse complement strand
TATCTCGAGCTGCCATGAGGGCCGGTTGACAGCTCCCTGGTTTGGAGCTGCAGCGCCGGCCCGTGAAGAAAACCGGAATGCCGCCTTCGCGGGAATGACTATGAGGTTTATGGAAGGCGCGGCGCGAGCGTTTCGCACGCCCTTGGCCGTCAACAACCGCACCATTCGAGGAGAATCCCCCATGGCCTACGACGCCGCAACTAACCGTTACGATGGCGCGAAATTCCGCCGCACCGGCAATTCCGGCCTGATGCTGCCCCTGCTGTCGCTGGGCCTCTGGCACAATTTCGGCGATTCGACGCCGATCGACCGCCAGCGCGCCATGCTGCGCGCCGCCTTCGATCGCGGCGTCATGCATTTCGACCTCGCCAATAACTACGGCCCGCCCTATGGCGCCGCCGAGGAGCACTTCGGCACGATCTTCGCCCAGGATTTCCGGCCCTATCGCGACGAGCTCATCATCTCGACCAAGGCCGGGTGGGACATGTGGCCGGGACCCTACGGCGACCACGGCTCGCGCAAATACCTCCTCGCCTCGCTCGACGCCAGCCTCCGCCGCATGGGCCTCGATTATGTCGATATCTTCTACCACCACCGGCCGGACCCGGCGACGCCCATCGAGGAGACGGCCAGCGCCCTCGCGACCGCCGTCAACAGCGGCAAGGCGCTCTACGCCGGCATCTCCAGCTACGACGCGGCGCAGACAAAGGCGATGGTCGCGGCGCTCAAGCCGTACAACATCCACCTGCTCATCCACCAGCCGCCGTACAACATGTTCAACCGGGAGATCGAGGCCGAGGTGTTGCCGACACTGGAAAAGGAAGGCATCGGCGCGATCGTCTTCGTTCCCCTTGCCCAGGGGCTGCTGACCGACCGCTATCTCTCCGGCAACATCCCGCCCATGTCCCGCGCCGCCACCAGCCCGACGCTCTCCGCCGGGTCGATCTCGGAGACGTATCTCGAACGGGTCCGCGTGCTCAACGCCATCGCCCAGAAACGCGGCCAGAGCCTGGCCCAGCTTGCGCTGAGCTGGATCCTGCGGGACCCGCGCATCACCTCGGCGCTCGTCGGCGCCTCCAGCCCGGCCCAACTGGAGCAGAACGTCGCCGCCGTCACCGCGCCGCCGCTGACCGACGCCGAGCTGGGCGAGATCGCGCCACTGGCGACACCGTTGCCCAACGAGGGGTCGTGAGGGAAAGGGAGGACATGCGCATCGAACAGAAGTTGGCGTCGCTTGGGTTGGTCCTCCCGCCCGAGCTGCCGGCCAAACCCGGTGTCAGCACGCCGCCGCACTGGGTCCGCGTGCGCCGCGGCATCGTCTATCTCTCGGGCCAGTCGGCCCGCAATGCCGACGGCACCCCCGCCGGTCCGTTCGGCAAGGTGCCGTCCGAGGTCTCGATCGAGGATGCCCGCGTGGCCGCGAAGGGCTGCGCGCTGGCGCTGCTCGCCACGCTCAAGCGCGAGGTGGGCGATCTCGACCGCGTCTCCGCCTGGCTCAGCGTCACGGCGATGGTCAACGCTGATCCCGGCTTCCCCGCCACCAGCGCCGTCACGAACGGCTTCTCCGGGTTCATCCTGGAGCTCTTCGGCGACGAGATCGGCCACCACGCCCGCGTCTCGCCCGGCATGGCCGCGTTGCCCGGCAACGCGGCCGTCGTCATCGGCGCGACGGTGGAGATCGACGGCGGCGCGTGAGCCCGGGCGACAAATGACCCGATCTGGTGATTCACAGGGCACGCATGGCCCGGCATACTCGGAAGCGGAACCACATCAATTCACCGGCGCCGGTCCGGCAGGAGCCGGAGGAAGCGAGGTTCGCATGGCGCGGATGGTCGTTATCCACGGGCGCAACGCGGAGCATGCCAACCCGGACAAGATGCTCGAGGACATCCGCGCGGCATTGGTCCCGTCGCTTCAAAACGCCGGCGTAGAGGTACCGAGCGATAAGATCACCCTCGCCTTCTACGGCGACCTCTTCCTGACCGCCGGCAAGGTGACCGCCGCGCGGGCGCGGACGAAAGTGGCGCGAACCACGAAAATCGCTGGGGAGCTGGCGAAGGCGCACCCCGCCTCCCACCCGCGGGCGCCCAGGTTGCTCAGGCCCGTCACCGATCGCCCCTGGTGGAAGCCGCTGGCCGAGGCTGTCAGCGGGGTGCTCACCGGGCTCGACCGGACGGTCGTCTTCGTCCAGCTCTTCATCTTCTTCACCATGCACGATGTTGCGCTCTACCTGGACGACCCGGCCCTGCGCACCGCCATCGCCGAGCGCGTGCGCGCGACTGTTACCGAGGCGGCGACCGATGGCGAGGACGTGTTGGTGCTCGCGCACAGTCTCGGCTCGATCGTCGCCTACGAATTGCTTCACAAATGGCAGGCGCTGTCGGTCCGCCAGCTCGTCACCCTGGGCTCGCCGCTCGGCTCGGCGACCATCCAGGAGACCATCCGCCGCGACGTCCCGCTCGCCTTCCCGCCAGAGCTGACCGACTGGCTGAACATCTCGTTCGAGAACGACTACGTGGCCTCGGTGCACGACTTCAGCGCCGATTTCCCATCCGGCGATGACCGGCGAATCGTCAATCTCGACGCCTCGCGGGAATCGCCGCTGGAATGGCTCCCCTGGCTTTCGCACGACCTCGACGTCTATCTCAGCGCCGGAGATACCGCCACAGCCGTGGCCCGCCTGCTCAAGGCGAGCCATCCGGACCATTGAACCCCACGCGGTACCATGTGCTCGCATCCTGACACGATCCTGTAACGCCTCCGCCATGACTTCGCGAGGCTTGACGCCCTGCCTATAGTGGAAAATGGGTCTTGTGATGAGAATTCGGAGCGGCGGCAGGAGCGCGGTCCATGCGGCGACCGGTCTCCAGGAAGGAAAAACGGCTTGACCGGTGGCTGCAGGAGCGCCTGGAGACGCTGGTCGGCAAGTTCGTCCTGCTCGCCGCCATCGTCGCCGCGCTCGTCTTCGGCAGCGCCGCCATCGTCCATTTCGGCCTGGGCCATTTCAGGACCTTCGGCGCCGCCTCCTGGTGGGCCTTCCTCCACCTCCTGGAGCCGGCATCGCTCCGCGAGGACGAGGATATCGACCAGCGCATCATCGGCGTCCTGCTCGTCGTCGCCGGTCTGATCGTTCTCGCCGGCATCCTCTTCGAAATCCTCACCCAGGTCATCGACAGCTCACTCGAGCGGCTGAGCGAGAGCGACGTGCCGATCGACGCGCGCGGCCATCTGGTCATCGCCGGCTGGAACGATGACCTGCCGGAGACGCTCGGTTTTCTCACCGACATGGCCAGCCGGGTGGGCACCGATCTGCGCCACGCCTTCAGTACCCTCGTCGTGCTCGTCCCGGTCGAGGCGCGGCCCCGGCGGGCGACCATGCTCGCCGACGTCCGCCACGCCGTGCGTGGCGCCTGGCGCGATCCGCAGATCGTCTTCGGTGACCTCGACCGCCCGGATACCTACGATCTCGTCTCGGCTCGCGCGGCGCGGGCCGTCGTCGTCAACTTCACCATGCTCTCCGGCCGCATCCCCGACCCGATGGCGCTCGACGCCGCCAATGTCCGCACCGCGCTCGCGATCGCCACCTACCTCGATCCGGATCACGAGTCGCCCACGACGGCGCGGAGCCCTTACGTCGGCGTCACCCTCTTCTGGGGCGAACATGCCGACGCGGCGATGTCCATCTTCCCGGTCAGCTTCGACGGCCTGATCATCGACCGGACGATCTCCGGCCTGATGGCGATCGGCTTGACCGAGCCGGCCTGGCGCGAGGCGTTGCACCGGCTCCTGGTGCATGAGGCCGGCGTCACGATGCAACTGATCCGCGATGCGACGTTGACCGGGACGAGCTTCGCCGACCTGCCGGCCCGTTTCGCGACGGCGGTGCCGCTGGGTATCGTGCGGGCGGATCAGAGCGTCCAGCTCGCGCCGCCGCCGGAGACGATCGTCGGCCCGACCGACACGGTCGCCGTCCTCGGCGCGAAGGGCGCCGCGCCCGGCCCGGCGCCAGCCGGGAACGGGGCCGGGATGCCGGCGCTCGACATGGCGGCGAGCGTGGCGGACATCCACCGCACGTTGCTGATCGTCGGCTTCAATCACCGGATCATCGCGTTGTTCACCGAGCTGGCCGAGCTGCCGTTCGCCCATTTCCGCATCCTCTCGCTCAGCCACATCTCGCCGATTGAGCGCCGGCGGCAAATCCCCCGGCCGGTGGCCCGGCGCCTGACCCTGGAGTTCATCGAGGGCGTGCCGACCAATGCCGACACGCTGCGCGGCGCGCTCCATAGCGCCCAACCCGACGCGGTCGTCGTCAGCGGCGACTGGAACGCCGATGGCATGGAGCGCATGGAGACGGAGATCCTCTTCAGCTACCTCGCCCTCAAGCAGGTCCTGAACGACACGGTCCCGACGATGGTGATGCCCTATTCCGGCGAATACTCGGGCATCTTCACGCAGAGCCTGCCGCGTAGCAACCTGCTCAGCGCCAACCGGCTCGCCGGGCTGGCGCTGGCCTGGACGCTCCTGCAGCCGGAGGTCATGCCCGCCTACGGCGAGCTCTTCGGCACGCAGCACACCCGGCTCACGACGCTCACCAGCCCAAGAGACGCGTCGTATCCGTTCGCGGCGCTCGTCGGCCAGGTGGCTCGCCAGGGCGCGGTGCTGGCCGGCATCGTCCGGCCGGACGGCGCCCCCTGGCTCGCCCCGCACGGCGATTTCATCGTCGCTCCCGGCACCAAGCTCCTGCTCATCATGCCATCCCAGCGGGTGTCGTTGACCAAGGAAATGGTGCCCGCCGCCTCGGCCGCTTCGCCGGCAGTCAGCGTCTCATGAGCCGCTCGCGGGACGGCCCGCTGATGAGCATCGCGCCGACACACAAGCACGTGAGCTGGCTGGGCATCACGATAGACCGGGTCGTCGATGGCAAGATCGTCGAGAACTGAGTGAGCCGGGACATGGCCGGGATGCTCGAGCAGCTCGGCGCGATCCCGGCCACGGTCTGATTTCTTTGGCGTTGATGCGCGCCGGGTTGGTCAGCCGACCCGGCGAGGCGCGTTACGGGCGTGACTGGCGGGTCCGGTCGGCGGTGTCGGCCGCGTCGCCTTGCTCGCCCCCGCCGGCGGCGTTGCCGAAGCCCGCGCCGCCGGCGAACACCGGCGGCGTCCCGGTCGTCTCGCCGCTGCCGCTGACCATCGGGTCGACCTCGCCGGTGTTGGCGCCGGGCGCGCCGACGTGCTGGCCGCCCTGTCGCAGGTGCCGCTGCGAGTGCTGCTCGCCACTCTTGCCGGGCTCGCCGCCCTTGGGCGGCACTGTCTGGGCCTCGAAGCGGCCGCTGTCCTGGTAGCCGGCGGCGCCGCGGTCGCCCTGCCCGAACGAGGCCATGCCCTGCATCGTCGCGTTCGGGTCATCGGGCGGCGGGCCGGAGACTGGCCAGACGCCGGCGTGCCGCGACCGGGGATCGTAGGTGCGGCCGGCGCCGTCGCCCGGCATGCCGCCGCGCGGCGCGTTGCCGCCGCCAGCGCGGCCGGCTCCGGCCGCGCTGGCGGCCTTCGTCGCGTGCGGGCTGGCCTTGCCCATCGTCGGGCCGGCAGACGGCCCCGAGCTCTGGCTGATCGGGCTCTCGTCGAAGGTGGTCTCCACGTCCTCCACGTACTGGATCTCCGGGCCGCGCCACTGATCGCCCTGCGACGACTGCCAGGCCTGGTCCGGGATCAGGAAGAGGACTTCGTCCACGCTCGGGTAGGTGCCCTCGGCGATGTACTCGTCGACCATCTCGCGGAGGTCGTTGTCGCGCTCGGTCACGTTCTCCATGATGTCGTCTTTGGTCGCGCCGTGCGACCAGTCCAGCTCGTTGAGGTAGCCGCGCAGCTTCTCGCGCATGTCGCCTGCATCCATGGTTCGTCCCTTCGGTTTCGCGGCGCCGCGCGTTCGGCGTCGGTCGGGTTCCACGCGGCAAGAACCATGCCGACCGGGCGATCGGCACACCCGCGCACCGCCTCGTGCTTGTCGCCCCAGCCCATGGCGGTGTGTCAATCGCGAGGCGATAGTCTTGCGAACGCTCGCCGTTGGGTCCACACTGGTCCGGTGGAATAGTGGGACCAGACAGGTAAATACGTCATGTCGTCATGATTGGGAAGGGAGGTGCGTCCGCGTCGGGTAATGGAGAACGCCGGTGGCGCAGACGTCGGAACCACAGGTCTCACCGCCGGCAATGGCCAGTGTGCGGCCCGAGCGGCCAGCGCACATTGCATGGCAAGGGGAAGAACCGTATGAATCCCGATCGATTCGATGCCCTCTCCAAGACGCTCGCGGGCAGCGTCTCGCGCCGCTCGGCGCTGACCCGTGGTGGGGCTGGCGTCGCCGCCGCGCTGCTGGCGTTCGCCGGGTTCCGCAGCCGTGGCGACGCCGCTCAGTTGAACACCACCAACTGGTATTCCGTCATCCGGCGCTACCAGCTCTCCAGCTCGACACTCAGCAACACCGAGCAAATGCTCCGCACCGGCCTGCTGCCGCAGCTCATGCAGGAGCAGGGATTCGTCGAGTACTTCGTCGTCGAGTCTCCCAATAACGTCCTCACGACCGTCTCGGTCTTCACCAGCAAGGCGAATTTCGACGCGACCGAGCAGTCGACCTCCAACTGGGTGAACCAGAATCTCCCCGACCTGCCGAATCCGGACGAGACCACGAAGGGCGACGTCGTCGCCTTCGGCGCCTCCTGCGCGCAGATCTGCCCGCCGCCGCCGGTCACCCCGACCGTGGTTCCGGCGTCCCCGACGGTCGCGCCGGCGTCCCCCACCGCGCCGCCGGCGACCGCCTCGGCGACCCCCTGCACCGGCATCGGCTGCCCGTGCAACGGTGGGGTGCAGAACGCGTGCGCGCCGGGCCTGGTCTGCTGCCAGAGCCAGATGAACGGCCCCTCCATCCCAGGTGGCGCCGGTATGTGCGCCGCGGCCGACGCCTGCGGCGGCACCGCCACCATCCCGCCGACCGCGCCGCCAACGGCGCCTCCGACCGCGCCGCCGACCACGCCGGCCACGCCGACGACGTAGGTGCATGACCAAACGGGGGCGTGGACAACGGCGTCCGCGCCCCCGTTTTCGCGTTCGGCTCACCAACTCATTACGCCGCGTCGGAGACCTTCTCGCCGGCCATCGCGCCGGTCATGATCGCGACGGCGTCCGAGGCGCTGAATTCGCGCGGGTTGACGACGGCCACGCGCCGCCCCAGCCGCTGGATATGGACCCGGTCGGCGACCTCGAAGACCTGCGGCATGTTGTGGCTGATCAGGATCACCGGCAGCCCGCGGTCGCGCACCTCGCGGATGAGGTCGAGCACCATGTGCGACTCCTTCACCCCCAGCGCCGCCGTCGGCTCGTCCATGATGATCACCCGCGTCGCGAAGGCCGCGCTCCGCGCCACCGCCACGCCCTGCCGCTGCCCGCCGGAGAGCGTCTCCACCGGCTGGCGCATCGACTGGATGCCGATCTTCAGGTTTTGCATGTGATCGGCCGCCTCGGCGACCATCCGCTTGCGGTCGAGCATCCGGAAGACGGAGCCGAGGATGCCGGGCCGCAGGATTTCGCGCCCGAGGTAGAGGTTCTCGGCGATATCGAGCGCCGGCGCGACCGCCAAATCCTGGTAGACGGTCTCGATGCCGTGCCGGCGGGCGTCGAGCGGGTTGGCGAAACGCACCGGCTGGCCCTCCATCAGGAGCTCGCCGGCATCCGGCTGGATCGCGCCGGAGAGCGCCTTGATCAGGGTCGACTTGCCGGCGCCGTTGTCGCCGATCACCGCCAGCACCTCGCCCGGCAGCAGTTCGAAATCGGCCCCGTCGAGCGCGGTCACCTGCCCGTAGCGCTTGACCAGCCCGCGCGCCTCCAGCACCGGCGTGACGCCGTTCGTGGCCATTACCGCGACCTCCTTCGCACGACCTGATCGACGGCGACGGCCAGGATCACGAGGATGCCGGTGATCAACACCTGGTAGATCGACGAGACGCCGATCAGCTGCAGCCCGTTGCGAAAGACGCCGACGATCAGGGCGCCGATCAGCGTGCCGATGATCAAGCCGCGGCCGCCGAAGAGGCTCGTGCCGCCGAGCACGACCGCGGTGATGCTGTCCAGGTTGTCGGTCTGACCGGCGTTCGGGTCGCCGACGCTCGTCCGCGCGACGAGCAGCAGGGCGGCGATGCCGTAGAAGAGCCCGGCGGCGGTGTAGACGATCAGCAGCAGCCGGTCCGTCTTGATCCCAGCCAGGCGCACGGCCTCCGGATTGTTGCCGATCGCGTAGATGTGCCGCCCGGTCTTCGTCTGGCTGAGCATGTACCAGGTGAAGGCGTAGAGGACGAGCATCAGCACGGTGCCGTAGGTGATCGCCGTCTGCCCGACGTCGAACGTGTTGCCGAGCCAGGTCAATGCCCCCGGCACGTTCGTGACCGTCTGTTCCTGTGAATAGATATGCGTCAGGGCGAAGGCGATATTCAGCGTGCCCAGGGTGACGATGAAGGGTGGCAGCCGGATGCTGGTGACGAGCACGCCGTTCAGCAACCCGAATGCCGCCGCCAGCAGAAAGCCCAGCAGGATCGCCAGGAAGGGATTGACGCCGTTGTTGACGGCCAGCCGGCTCATCAGAATGCCACTCAGCGCCATGATCGCGCCGTTGGAGAGGTCGATCCCGGCGGTGAGGATGATCAGCGTCTGGCCGATCGCCTCGACGCCGACGACCATCGTCTGCTGGAAGATGAGCGAGAAGTTGGAGCCGGTGAAGAACCGGTCGGATTTGAGCGAGAAGAAGACGCAGGCGAGGATCAGCGCGGCCAGCGGGCCGAGCGTCGAGAGCATCCCGCTGCTGGCGACGAACGAGCGCCCCGCCGTTTTGGGGCGGCCGCCCGGTTGCTCGGTTGTGACGACGCTGCTCATCGTTGCCCCCTCACTTGGGAACGGCCGGCTGGACTCGAACGCGGGGATCAATCCCCGCGCTCAACCGGCGAAGCCTCTCCGAGGCTGAGAACGCTCTTCGTGCTCAACCTCGAAGAGGTTTTGTCAGTTGAGCGCCAGATTTCAATCTGGCGTCGTTCGGGGGGCCGCTACCCCCAGCAGTTCGCCAGACCGTACTGCGTGCCCTGCGACGAGATGCCTTCGATCGGCTTGTCCGTGATCAGCGTCACGCCGGTGTCGTGGTAGCCGGTGGCCTTCTCGCCCGTCTTGACGAACTTGTCGATCGCCTGCACGCCCTCGGTCGCCATCTTCAGCGGGTATTGCTGCGAGGTCGCCGCGAACTTACCCTCCTTGACCGCCTGGACGCCGGAGCAGCCGCCGTCGATGGTCACGATCATGATGTCCTTTTCCTTGCCGGCGTTCTTGATCGCGGTGTAGGCGCCGTAGGCGGCCGGCTCATTGATCGTGTAGACGAGGTTGATGTCCGGGTCCTTCTGCAGGCAGTTCTCCATCGCCGTCTGGCCCTTGGCCTGGTTGCCCTGGGTGTCCTGCGTGCAGACGACCTTCGGGTCGGTGTTGGCGGTCGTGTTCTCCTGGGTGGCGGTCGGAGTGCCGGCGGTCACGGTGCCGTTGTACCCGGCCAGGAAGCCGTTGTGCCGCAGCACGCCGACCGAGATGCCCGGATTCAGGTCGAGCATCGCGATCTTGGCCTGCTTGGTGCCCATCGCCTGCTTCGCGTACTCGCCGATCAGCAGGCCGGCCTTGAAGTTGTCGGTCGCGAAGAGGGCGTCAGCCGCGTCCTCCGGCTGCGTCGGCGTGTCGAGCGTGATGACGATGATCCCGGCCTTGCGCGCCTTCTCGACCGACGGGACGATCGCCTTGGTGTCGCTCGGCACGAGCAGGATACCCTTGACGCCGGCGGTGATCATGTTCTCGATGGCAGTAACCTGGCTGGCGTTATCGCCGTCGAACTTGCCGGCGGCGGTCATCGTCTTGAAGCCGAGCGCCTTCGCTTCCTTCTCGAAGCCCTCTTTCATTTTCACGAAGAACGGGTTCGTGTCCGTTTTGGTGATCAACCCGACGGTCACCTGGTTCTGCGCGGCCGCCGCCGGCGTGACGGCAAAGAGCGGCGCCAATCCGGTGACGGAGAGCGCCATGAGGAGTACGAGCAGCCGCGTGAGCATGGGATGCGTCGCTCGGTGACGGGACCCGAAGTGACTGATCACTGGTGCCTCCCTTTCCTGGCCGCGCCGACCCGGGC
>JAICKJ010000080.1 GCA_025928015.1 Thermomicrobiales bacterium | reverse complement strand
GCGTCGATCGCCTCGATCACGCGCTTGTTCGCCTCGGCGTCTGAATCGACTTCCTTGAACCCGGCCAGCGCCTCGGCCGCGATCAGCGTCCCGGCCCAGGTGCGGAAATCCTTGGCCGTGAACGGCTCGCCGGAGATCTCCCGCAGGTAATCGTTGACGTCCTCCGACTTGACGTCGTGCCGCTCGCCATGCTCGTCGACGTACTGGAAGAGCTCCTGGCCCGGCAACTCCTCGATCTGCTGGATCACGTTCGCCAGCCGGCGGTCCGTGATGTCCACCTCATGCTTGATGCCCGATTTGCCCCGGAAGCTGAAGGTGATCTCGGCGCCATCGACATCGACATGCCGCGTGCGCATCGTCGTCAGCCCGAAGGAGTGGTTCTCCTTCGCGTATTCCTCGTTGCCGACCCGGATCAGAGTGGTCTCCAGCAAACGGACGACCGTCGCGAGGACGCGCTCGCGGGGCAGACCGGTCCGCCGCAGATCGTGATCGACCCGCTCCCGAATGGCCGGCAGCGCGGCGGCGAAGACGAGCATCCGGTCGTACTTGGCCTCATCGCGAACCTCGCGCCACTTCGGGTGATAGCGGTACTGTTTGCGACCGCGGTCATCGCGGCCGGTCGCCTGCAGGTGCCCGTTCGGCGAGGGACAAATCCAGACGTCCGTCCAGGCCGGCGGGATGGCGAGCGCCTTGATCCGCGCCAGCACGCGCTTGTCGGTGACCTTGCTCCCGTCCGGATTGCGGTAGGAGAACCCCTTGCCGGCGCCGCGCCGGGTGATGCCCGGCGTGTCGTCGGTGACGTAGCGTAGCCCCGCCTCGTGCGCCGATTCCTCCGGCGTCGGGTTGATCTCGCCCTCAGCGCTGCTCATGAGTGGCCGCCTAGAAGATCTCCTTGGCGATGATCATGATCGCACTCGGGATCGTCAGCACGACCGCCGCGATCAGGACGACCCAGAACATCTTGCGCTGCCGGAAGGAGCCGGAGGTCGTGAAGTCGACGGCGATGATCCGGAGCCCGTTGAACGAATGGTAGAGCAGCGCGCCGACAAGCAGGATCTCCATTGGCACCAGGAACGGCTGACCATAGAAGTTGACCGATTTGTCGTAGACATCGCGCCCGAGCCCGATCAGCATGATATCGACGATGTGGATGATCAGGAAGAAGAGGATGCCGATCCCCGCCGCCTTGTGGAAGACGAACGCATACTGCCCGGGGTCGCCCCGATAGACCGGCGCCCGGCCCGCCTGGAAATCGCGAATGACCCAGATCGCCAGGGCGATGATGCCGAGGTAGGTGCCGACGGCAATGACGTAGAGCAACGCGCCGAGCACATCGGCGATCCACAGGTCGCCAGAGAGCGGCCCGCTGTTGTTGCGTGACATCTCCTCATTGAACGTGATGATTGTGATCGACCCGACGACCGAGAAGATGAGGCCGACGATCCAGGCCAGCGCGTAGGCGACCTGCTTCCAGAGCGGCCCCGGCAGGTAGTCGGTGATCGAGATGCGAATGCCGATCAGCCCGTGCCAGAGCGCGGCGAGCAGCAGCATCCAGTCGAACATCCGCCAGAGCGGGTTCGCCCAGCGGGCGGAGACGAAGTCGAAGGTCGTCTCGGACGGAACGTTGGCGTAGTGCGTGATGAAAATGTGCCCCAGGGCCAGGAAGACGAGCAAGACGCCGGAGACGCGCAGAAAATACCAATATCCCCGTTCCGATCCCTGCGACATCGCGCCCAGAATCGATCGACTGCGGTCGCGCGACGCAATGGCCATGCCTCTTCCTACCCTCCTGCTCCCGCCGGCGCGGTGTCGAGCGGCGCGTGGCAAGCCACCCGCGACCACGTACCGGCGCACGTCACTCCATGGCCGCATTGTAAACGTTGCACCCGACCGGCGGCGCGGTGCCGGGGATGGGATGCCGCATCGCGCGTGCCCCAAACGGGCGACCCGGCTGCTGTCGCAACCGGGCCGCCCACGAGAGAGGAGGAGAACAGACGCAACGCCGGCTACGTGGACGGCGTGCCAGGATTGAGCCGGGATTCGAGCGTGACCGCCGGCGTGACGCCGATGTTGCGCACGTCGTGGACGACGCCCTGGTCGTAGGAGACTTCGTCGCCGGGCATCAGCTTCACTTCCGAACCGGCCGCGACGCCCTCGGTCTTGTGCGAGGTACCCCAGGTGACGAGCGCCTCACCCTTGACGACCGTGAAGCCCAGATAGCCGCTCTCGACGTAGAGCACGACCGGACCCGGCGCCGGGTGCGCGCCGCTATCCGCGCCCGGCGCGAAGGTGCGCCGGTTGAGGAGCAGATCACGCCCGGGCGCGACCGCGGTGGCGTCTTTCCCCAGGGTCACCTGGGTAATGCCGTTGGCCGCGGCGGGCTTTCCTTGCGCTCCGGCGAGCGCCGGGACCGCGGACAGCACCGCGCCAAGGAGCAGGATGAGCATGAGTCCGAGGAGTCGGGTGCGATGAACCATGATGGCTTCCTTTCGATCTGATTGCGTTCCGTTTCATCGGTCGATTCGCCGCGTGGCGAGATGGAGATCCGTTCCTGAGTCACATCTGTGCCTCCTTTTTGGGACGAGCCGGACCCGGGGCGCGCCTGCTGGAGCGCCACAAGGGAGCAACGGCTGCTTGCGGAGATGTCAGACCAACGGCTAGCTGCCTACGGTCCGGGCCAGGCGACGATCACCTGCCCGGTCGGCGTGTCGCTACCGCCCGCCGGTTCGAGCGTGACCTCAAGCGCCTGAGGTGCGCCGCGGCCGTTCTTGTTGAGAATGACAAGCGTGTGGCCAGTCTTGTCGAGCTTGATCACACCGAGGGAGACCCAGGTCCCGTTGTACCGCGCCCAAGCCTGGTAGACCTTGCCAGCCGGTGCGGGTTGGAAGTGGGACAGCGTCAGGATCGCGAGGTCCGATGTCGGACTCGTGTGGTATTCGCCGTGCGTCGCGGTCGGCACACCGGGCCGGTTGACGAGCCGGACCTCGGTGACGTTGCTCTCGGATGCCATTTGCAGCGCGTCATTCGTCCGGTTCAGATCCGCTTGCTGCTGCTGGTAATGGAGCAGCAAGGCGCCGAATCCGCCGCTCAACGCCAGGATCAGGGCCACCACGGCGACCAGGGAGACGCGCAGTTTCTGCATGCCGGCCCGGATGCGGGTCTTGACCGTTCCAAGCGGGAGCCCCAGGTAGGCCGCGATCTGCTCGTGCGTGAGGTCGTCGAAGTAGGCGAGGCTGAGCGCCTGTTGCTGCGGCGGCGGCAGGTGCGTGACCGCGTCCTGGATCGCCGCCCGGCGGAACTCGCGCCAGGCCGCTTCATCCGGCTGCGGCCCCTGGTCGGGCACGGAGCCGAGCACGGCCCCCTCCGGATCGGGCACCATCGCTGGCCGGCGCCCGCGCCGGCGCAGCTCGTTGAGCACGCGCAGGTGCGCGATCTGCAGCAGCCAGGGCCGGACCGGGCCACGAGCTGGGTCATAGGTTCGGGCGCTCCTCCAGACGGCGACGAAGACATCCTGCACGATCTCCTCGGCGGCGGCGAGATCGAGACTCTGCGCGGCGAGGTTGAAAACCAGCGCGGCGTAGCGGCGGTGGAGGGGCGCCAGCGCCTCCTCCTGGCCCGCGGCCAGCGCCAGCATCAGCTCCTGATCCGTGAGGTCGTCCATCGGCTTGACCAGCCTGATCGTGCTCATTGTCGTCTGCGTCCTAGAATCTAGCGGTCGCCCGGTGCAATGTCTACGTGCGTCACGCGATCAGCCGAGCGTGCTGTCGACGATCGCGAGGGCGTTCTGGCTGACGCGATAGCTGACCTCGTGGATGCCGAGCATCTGCTTCAGCTTGCCGGCGGGCACGACCAGCGGCCCCGGCGCGGGCGCCGTGCCCGGCGCCGGCTGCGGGAAGGCGGTCGAGTAGGCGGTATGGAAGGTGATGTTGCCCTCGATCTTGTGTAGCACCTGGTGGATGTGTCCGTTCAGCACCGTCACCGAGCCGAACCGGCGCAGCAGCGCGAGCGCCTGCTCGCTGTCGTCCGTGCCCCAGCCCCACTTCGGGTAGACCGCCCAGAGGGGGATGTGCGCGTAGACGACGACCGGCGTGCTGCTCGAGAGGCCGGCCAAATCCTGCTTCAGCCAGTCGATCTGCTCCGGGCCGAGGTAGCCCAGCCCGCCGGCCTTCAGGTTCAGGACGTTGACGAGCCCGACGAAATGGACACCCTTGTAGTCGAAGCTGCGCCAGCCCTCGCCGGTCGTGCCCTTGCCGTAACGCGTCAGGTAGCTCTTGCCGTTATCGACGGCGACGTCGTGCTCGCCCGGCGTGAAGAAGACCTCGCCCCCCTTGGCCCCTTTGAGGAGCTGGTCGAGCGTGTCCCACTCGTCCAGTTTCTGCAGATGGCTGAGGTCGCCGGTGTGGAGCGTGAACGCGGGCGGCGTCGGGAGCCGGTTGATCTTGTCGACAGCCTGCTGAAAGGTCGCGGTGACGTCGGTGTTCGGCGCCTTGTGGAAGCCGATGTGGCTGTCGCTGATCTGGACGAACGTGAAGTCGCCCGTAGCCGGCGCCGCGGCCACACCCTGGCCCAGGATGTGGGACGTGACGACGCCGCCGCTGAAGGTCAGCGCCACCCCGGTGCCCGCCCAGGCCATGCATTTGAGGAAGCCGCGACGGTCGATGCCGTCGTGATGGTGGTCGTGAATGATCTCATCCGCCATGATCGTTCTCCTGGCGTCACCGCGCGATGACCTTGGCGGTCATGAACGGGTGCAGGGCGCAGTGATAGGGGTACGTGCCCGGTTTCGTGAAGCGTTGGTGGAACTCGTCGCCTGTATCGAGCAACGGCGAGGTGAAGGTTTTCCCATCGTTGCTCGTCGCCGTGTGGGGAATGTCGTCCTGGTTTGTCCACGTCACCTCGGTGCCGGCCGCGATCTCGATGGTCGCCGGCGTGAACGCGAAATTGCTGATCGTGACCCGGTTCGCGACGGCGGGGCTGGCCATGGGACTGGCCGCCGGGCTTGCCTGCGGGCTCGGCGTGGCGACCACGGCCGGCGTGCCCGCCGTCGAGGCGTGGCTGGACGTCGCCCGTTCAGCCACCGCCGCGCCGAAAAAGGCGGTCATGCCCGCCAGTCCGGCCAGTAGCCAGCGCCGGGAGGCGCGTGTCTCCGGTCCCGTGCGCGGAGCACCGTGCTCCATCATTGAGCTCCCATCCTGATGACCTCCTGAATCTGGCGGCCGGCGCCCCGATGGCGTCGTTCCCGCTCAGCACTCAGTACACCGGGAGTGGGAGGTTGGATTGGATTGGCGAGAAAATCTATGCGCCCTGAGGCGAGGCGGAGTCCGGGTCGCCGGGGAGATAGCCGGTCAGGAGGGCGAGATTGCGAAAGACGAGATCATCGTGGTCCGGCGCGCCGGGCGACAGGGTGACCACATCGGCGTAGCAGACACCGAGTTCCTCGATCACTTCGCCATTCCGCGTGAGCAGCTCGCGCCGGTACGCGCCTTCGACGCGCGCCACGACCTCGGGGTCATCGCTCCGCACCTCGCCATCGCGCCGGATCGCGCCGACGACGCGGTCCGTCGCCAGATCGATCAGCGGATACCAGATGCCATCCGGATTAATGCGCCGTTCGCTGCCAGTCACCGGACCGTCCTCCATGCTTCTCCTCGAGCCGCACCGCCTCGATGACCATGCCCCGGTCGATCGCCTTGACCATGTCGTAGATCGTCAGCGCGGCAGCCGAAACTGCCGTCAGCGCCTCCATCTCGACCCCGGTCTGGCCCCGGTTCTCGACCCGCGCCGTGATCGCGACGGCCTCTTCCTCGACCTGGAACCCGACCTCGATCCGCGTCAGCAGCAGCGGGTGGCACATCGGGATGATCTCGTGCGTCTTCTTCGCGGCCATGATCGCCGCGACCTGCGCGACGGCGAGGACATCGCCCTTGGCGGCGCGTCCCTCGCGGATCACCGTCGCCGTCTCCGGCCGCATCGTCACCCGCCCGCTGGCGACCGCGGCCCGGCGCGTCTCCGCCTTCGCCCCGACATCGACCATCCGCGCCCGCCCGGACTGGTCGAAATGCGTCAATCCACGGTTCTGATCATCTTTCATCGAGTCGCTCTACCCATCGCGTCACGCTGGTCGCCAATGATGGCATTCTACCCGTCTGATCCTGGCGCCCGTCGTGATTCGACGCGACGACCGACTCGCGCGTTCCTGGTTCCCTCAATGCGTCTGATCCACTGGGACGTCCGCGCGGTCACCGAGGGCAACTGGGAGCAGGAACTGACCGCCGCCCGGCGGGCGATGGGCTAGCCCTTACCCTGGACCGTGTCCACATCCCGGCAGAAGCTGCCGGGCACACGGTGTGCCGGTCATGTATGGTCGCTCAGTGCTTCGCCGATGATCTCCTCCAGCGGCGCAGACCGGCCCGCGTCCCACGCGGCGGCAAGCGTTTGGCGTCCGAGCAGGACTCGTGCCTGCGCCAGATACCGTTGATTGGTCGTCCGGTCGAAGGTTGGCAGTTCGACGCCGATCCGGTCGCAGAGCGCGGCGGCGGCCGCGAGCAGCCGCACCGCTCGCACCGGCTGATCAGCGACCGCCGCCCCTGCCAACCCCTCCAGGCACTCGACGAGGTACCATTTGTTGCCAACTTCCCGGTTCAGGGCAAGACCTTCTCGCAGGAGCGATGTGGCGCGCGCATGGTCGCCCCGTTCGAACGCGGCGCGCCCGAGGATGCCAAGTACATTCGCGCTTCCCAGCTTGCTGCCGAGTTCCCGATACAACACCAGGCTCTCCTCGCCGTGCGCGATGGCCCCTGTGTAATCGCCGCGCAAGAGCGCTCCATAGCTGAGATTCGCGAGGAGCGCGGCAATGCCGTCCGGATCGCCCACCGCGCGCATCAGGGCCAAGCCTTCCATATGGAGCGACCTCGCATGGTCGAGATCGCCCTCATAGTGCGCAACGGTACCCAGGCTGTTCAGGGAGAAGGCCATCCCGTGCGCATCGCCCTCTTGCCGGAACAGCTCAAGGGCGCCACTCAGGAACGCCTGGGCACACTGATAGTCGCCCTGACACCGGGCGAGAAGGCCGGCCGTGTGGAGCGCCTGCCCCCGCAAGCGCGCAGGCAACGCTTCCGTGCCGTCCTGTGCCAGCGCCGTTGCCAGCCAGCGTCGTCCTTCGCTCAAATGACTGTGATAGTCCCAGAAACGGGCCAGCGACACGACAAGTCGCAATAACCCTTCCGCATCGTCGCGGACCAACAGCCACTCCATCGCCGCGCGAAGGTTGCCGAGTTCGGTCTCCAACCGGTCCAGCCACTCCACCTGTCGGTGCCCGGTCAATTCTCTGGCGGCACGTTCGCCGAGTGTCAGGAAGTACCCGGCGTGAGCATCACGCGTGACCGGCCCCTCATGGTTAGAATCCAACTGCTCCAGCGCGAACTCGCGGATCGTCTCGAGCATAACGAAGCGTGGCTCGTCGCCGGCGGACTCCGACCGCTCGAGCAGGCTCTTGTCGACCAGGGAAGCCAGCTCATCGAGGGCGGCGTTGCCCATGCCCCTCGTCGCGCTTCGTTCGATCGCCTCGGCCGCCTCAAGAGAGAATCCCCCGGCGAAGACGGCGAGGCGACGGAAGAGCGCCTGTTCCGCCGGGTTCAGCAGGTCGTAGCTCCAGGCGATCGCGTCCCGCATCGAGCGCAGCCGCGGTGGGTGGTCGCACGCACCACCGGAGAGCAGCGGCAGACGCCGGTCGAGCCGCGCCAGCAACGCGCCGGGAGAGAGGTGCCCGATCCGCGCGGCGGCGAGCTCGACCGCAAGCGGCAGCCCTTCGAGCCGTGCGCAGATTGCCCCTACCGTTGCGGCGTTCTCCGGTGTCAAGGCGAAGTCGGAGCGTGCGGCCCGTGCTCGGGCGGCGAAAAGCTGAACGGCGGCGGACTGCGCCACGCCCGCTGGCGAGTCGGTCTCCGTCAGCGAGGGAAGGCCGAGCGGTGCAACCAGGAGGTCGTATTCACCGGACAGGTGAAGGACCGCCCGACTGGTGATCAGGACCTTCAGCGCTGGGCAGGTAGAGAGCAGGTTGCCCACGACCGGGGCTGCTGAGGACACCTGCTCGAAGTTATCGAGGATGAGCAGGTGCCGCTTGTCGCGCAGGACTACGTGCAACCGGCTGGTGAGCGACCGGCCACCAGCCTCCCGTACCCCGAGCGTCTGCGCGATCGTCGACGCGACCAACCGCGGATCGCGGAGGTGGGCGAGGGCGACGAACACCACACCATCCGGAAAGTCGTCGCGCAAGTCATTCGCTACTTCGATGGCGAGGCGGGTCTTTCCGACACCGCCGGTTCCCACCAGTGTGAGAAGGCGAACATCTGCCTGGCGAATGAGCGCGCACGCGGCGGCAAGCTCTCGCTCCCGCCCGAGGAGCGGGGTCAACGGCGCAGGCATTGGATTAGGGCCGGCCCGAGAAGGTGGGCCTCGTCGGTGCCGCGTCGAGGCGATGAGCGCTATTCGTTCATCGGCCGACAGCCCGAGCGCCTCCAGCAAGAGATCGAGCGTATCCCTGCGAGGCGCGCGGTTCACGCCTCGTTCGAGATCACTGATGCCCCGCGCGCTGAGTCCAGCCTGCTCGGCCAACTGCTCCTGGGTCAGGCCGGCCGCGAGGCGGAAGCGCCGAAGGGAGTCCCCAAACCCGGGGGACGCGGTGTCGACCATGGCTCATGCCGATCGCGCACGGCCGTTTCATAGCGAGTCCCAAACGATGGCCACATCATAGCACGCGGGCAGTGTTGGTTCCTCGATCCTATCGGTGAGACGTGGGCGAACACGTGGGTGTTTACGTGGATGCTTCGTGGCCATCCAACAGTCCAGCACCGAGACTGCAAACACGGTGACAGAGCGCCACCGCGACGGGACACACCGACACGCACGATCCAGACACCGCAGTCATTCAGCGAATGAGCGAGGAGAGTTGTCATGTTCACCGCGTCGCGCGCCTCCATATTGAGGCGCAACCTTCGCCAGTTCATCACCGTCCTTCTTGTCCTGAGCTTCGCCGTGCTCGCTCGTCCCGTCGCCGCTGCGAGCCAGGAGGGCCTTGACCGCGGCTACGGGGTCGATGCCTTCTGGAACTACACGGAGGGGTGTGTCGAAACCCAGGTCTTCGTCTTTGCGGCCGCCTTTACATCCGTCGGCGCGGAGATCGTGCAGCGCGACATCTGCACCGATCCACCAACGCTGTTGCTGGACGCCTTTACCGGGCAGGGACAGATCCAGCCAGACGACGCCTTGACGGTCAATCCCGGGCTCTCGAAGGCCGAGCTGCACGCGACGGTCACCGTGGTCGACTCGGTCTCCGGCGCCTCGTATCCGCTCTACATCGATCTCGTCTACGAGCGGGTCGGCGGCAAGGGTGATTGCAGTTCGACCGAGGGCCCGGTGCCGCCCCCGGAAGGCGTGAAGGACATCGCTTGCAGCGCGGTGGCGACCGGCACGGTCACCGACGGCACGACCAACTACACACCCATGCCGGGGAACGCCGTGATCGAGCTCCATCGGGGATTTGCTGACTGACGGCAGCCCGGTGGGCGTGCTCCACATTCGGCAACGACTTCATCGATCGAGAAAGGGAAGAGCGGCCACCTCGACGGGTGCCGCTCTTCTGCAGTCCATTCATGTTTCTGGTTGACCGTGCCACACGGTTTGGGACGCAACCTCCTTGAAGGCAGCCAGCGACGCTGGCGAGGACTCGACCCGCCAGTCGGCCGCGCTGGCGATCTCGTTGAACCAGCAAACGGCCGTGAGCCGCGGGAAGTCCGCCTGGATCGCGGCGAACCCTTGCCGGATCCAATCCGCCTTGTCCCCTCCCTGCTCGGCGCAGGCGGTCTCCGCGATGATCACTGGCCGATTCGCCTGCGCGCCGGTTCGCTCATAGGCACTGGCGAAGAGTTGCGGCAGCGTCTGCCAGGTTGAACCGGGAGTACTCGTGCCCCAGTTGTATCCGTCGAGGGCGACGAGGTCGACGGAGTCATCGCCGGGGTAGGCGGCATCGGCTGGATGGGCATCGATCGAGGGAGCGTCCACGCACCACACCCAACGGACGTTGGTCGCGCCCGCGGCCAGAAATCGCGCGCGGAGATGATGCCAGGCGGCAACATAATCCGCGGGCGTGTTGCCATTGACCGCGACGCCCCAGGGATACCAGGGCGCATTCATCTCGTGCCCAAATCGCAGCCAGACGGGACCACCGTAGGCGGCCAGGCGATAGGCCCACGAGTTGATGTAGGCGTCGAAGTCGCCGCGGGCGATGATCGCGAGACGGTAGCCCGGCTGATCGACGCCGGCGCCCGGGTCCCACGGTTCCCAGGTGATCAGCGGGATCGCGCCGCGATCGGCCACCGCGCGCAGGAGATCGAGTCGAATGATCTCGCCCGTCACCGCATTCTGCGACCCCCAGGCCTCGTACCAGGAGACGATTGCGGGCTGTCGGCCGATATCGGTCGTGAATTGGTCGAGGAGAGCCGGGTTCTGCGGAGCGCCATGCACGAAGGCGCCCAGCGCCCGCGCCGGGGACGACGCTTGGGCAAGAGATCCGCTGGGTCGGACGAAGGGCTTGATCCGGTGGGCTGCACGGCCCGCCCCGAATGCGCGACCGGTGAAGGCGCGGCGTGAAGCGACGTTCGCCATCGCGTTCGTGATCCGTTCGACGCTCACGTTGCTCACCCGGCTGCGACGAAACGAGTGAGGACACCGTTGGGATACGTCCTGGTAAACGAGCGGAGCATCATCCTCTAAACCTCTTCGCAAACCAGCATCACCGTCCATTCCAAGATTATCGATGAACTTGCGTCCTGGCGTCTGCGAGCGCCCGCCGCGTCGCAGAAGCGACGCGGCGGTGGTGAAGCGACAGATCAGTGGGGCCGGTACAAGGAGAGCAATTCGCCGTTTCTGAGGGCGGTTATGCAACACCAGTTGCAGATTGGCACCGGCCGCTGTGGATCGGCCCTGGCTGTCGCAAAAGAAGTTCGCCTCGATCACCGGCCCGCGGACGGCCTCGATGGCAGCGATGGCGCCCTGCCGAGCGGACACCGGATGCCCGTTTGGCGCACGACTTTGATACCCTGAGGGCACGAAACGCAGGCAATGCGGGGACGAACCACCCCCAAGCGAGCGGGTGTCCGGCATCGGATGAGAGTATGTCTCTGGCCCAACCAGCAATCCGGCTGCATGCCGTCGATCTCATCGGCATCTGTTTCGATGGCTCAGGGCGCCTGGTTGGGCAGGCCCGGGCACCGGCCGCGCTCCGCGCGGCCGGTCTCACCGCGGCGCTCCGTGGGCGCGCGCATCTCACTCCGGATATCACGTTGCCGGATCCGAGCCCGACGCGAGGCCGGCTCGCTGGCTTCTTGAACGAGCCAGCCCTTCTGGCGATGGTCGACGCGGTGTACGGGAGGGTACGAACGACGCTCCAACAACGCCGCTTCCCGCTGGCTTACGGCGCGGACTGCGCGGTCCTGCTCGGCGCGGTGCCAGCCCTTGCCAACATCCTGGGTGGGGCGGGCCTGCTGTTCATCGACGGTCATGAAGACGCCACACCGATGGAGCGCTCGACCACTGGCGAGGCCGCCAACATGGAAATCGCCCTGTTATCGGGACTCAGCGGTGAGCGAGCACCGCAACCACTCAGCAGCCGGTTGCCCGCGCTCGACCCGGCGCAGATCGTGATGCTCGGCCAGCGCGACGAACGCTATCGCCGCGAGATCCGCGTCCCCTCGATCGCCGATCGGGTGCAGATGCATTCACCTGACGAGCTTCATCGGCATCCGGGGCGAGCGGGAAGTCAGGCCGCCCAATACCTGAATTCGCAGGTCCCTGGCTGGTGGTTGCACCTCGACCTGGACGTGCTGGACAGGAAAGAGTTCAACGCCTGCGGCGCGGCCAGCGACGTCGCCATGCCGGGCGGGCTGACGTGGGCCGAGCTGGGCGCGGTCGTGACATCAGCGTGGCAAGCCGGGGGCTGCCGTGGTTGGAGCCTTGGCGTCTATAACCCCGATCTCGACCCCGCGGCAACCAACGCGAAGCGTATCGTAACCTTCATGGAGGACGTCACGAGCAACTGGTCGTAGCGCGCGCTCGCCGGCACGTTCACGTCTGCAGTCATCTGTGACGCCGGACGAACGCACATCCACGGGAACGTCCGGACCGCAATGGGCGGGACGGGCAGATGTCTCGCCTCACCGGAACAAGGACGCTGCACGGACCGGGTGTGCTAGCCAGTGACGACGACGCGGCGGAACTGCTTCTTCCCCTTGCGCAGGAGCACGGCGTCCTTGCCGCCCAGCACGTCGCCGAACGGCCCATCGACATCGACGACCTTGGCGTCGTCGATCGACAGCCCGCCGCCCTGGGCCAGCCGCCGGGCGTCGCCCCGCGAGGTCGCCAGCCCGGCGGTCACGAAGGCGTCCGCGACCGTCAGGCCGTCATCGAGCGCCTGTCGCGCGATTTCCGTCGTCGGCAGGGTCGCGTCGCCGGCCGAGACGTGCTGCCGGCTCGCGAAGAGCGCTTTCGCGGCGTCGCGCGCCTGCTTCGCGGCGGCGAGCCCGTGGGCCAGCTTGGTCGCCTCGAAGGCGAGCACCTGCTTCGCCTCGCGCAGCGCTTCGCCCGACACCGACGTCAGGTCGTCAATCACCTCCTCGCGAAGGAAGGTGAAGAAGCGCAGGTATTGCGCGACCTGGCGATCATCGGTGTTGACCCAGTACTGGTAGTAGTCGAAGGGCGTCGTCAGCGCCGGGTCGAGCCAGATGCGCTGGCCGGCGCCGGTCTTGCCCATCTTCTCGCCCGTCGCGGTCGTCAGCAGCGGCGAGACGAGCGCGAACGCCTTGCCCCCATCCGCCTTGCGGATCAGCTCGACGCCGGCGGTGATGTTCCCCCACTGGTCGGAGCCGCCCATCTGCAGGACGCAGCCCTCCGTCCGGAAGAGATGCAGGAAGTCGTAGGCCTGCACCAGCCGGTAGTTGAACTCGATGAAGTTCAAGCCCGTCGACTCCAGCCGCGTCCGGTAGGTCTCGGCGGCGAGCATCTCGTTGACCGAGAAGTAGCGGCCGATGTCCCGCAGGAAGGGGATGTAGTGGAGCGGCAAGAGCCAGTCGGCATTGTTGAGCAACAGCGCCGGCGGGTTGGCGCCGAACTGGCCACCCTGGAAGTCGAGGTAGTGGCCGAGCTGCGTGAGGATGCCGGCCAGGTTCCGGTCGAGATCCGCCTCCGAGATCAATTCGCGCGCGGAGGTTTTGCCGGTCGGGTCGCCGACCAGCGCCGTGCCGCCGCCGCCGAGCGCGATCGGCCGGTGGCCGAACCGCTGGATCGTGGCGAGCATCATGATCGAGACCATGCTGCCCGCGTGGAGCGAGGTGCCGGTCGGGTCGAAGCCGATGTAGGCGGTGAGCGGGCCGTGCGCGAACGCCGCGCGCAGCCCCTCGGCGTCGGAGACGTCCTGCACGAAGCCCCGCTTCATCAGATAGTCGAGCGCGTTGATCCCCTGCGCGCGCGCGTATTCCGGCGCGCTCATCTGCTTATCCGTCGTCTGATTGGGGGTCTCAGTCACGCTCGAACTGCTCATGGCTCCGTTCCTGGTGTCGTCCTCCGGAGGGATCGCCGGCAAGGACACAAAAGGGACACCGGGCGGATCGTCCGCCTCGGTGTCCCATTGTACGTGGTTCCGGAAGGGCGGCTACCCGGCGAGGAAGGACTGGACGAAGCCCGGCAGCGTGTTCCAGTTCCCCTGGTAGACCCACATGCCGTTGTCCAGCGTGTCGCCCCACAGATATTGCGTCATCGTCGCGAAGACGACGTTGTCCGTCGGGAGGTCCGGCACCGCCGCGACCAGCGCCGCCTCCTGCTCCTGGCTGAAGTCGGTCTGGACCATCTTCCGACCGGCCTTGACCAGGCTCGGCAGTTTCGTGGCGATGCCCGACTCCTGTGCCTTCTCCAGCAACCCCTGCAACACGAGCTGCTGGCGCATCACCCGGCCGTCGTCGCCGTCCTGATGGCGCGTGCGCGAGAACTCCAGCGCCTGCTCACCATTCAGGTGCAATGGCCCGGCCGCGAAGGAGATCTCCTTCGTGCCGTAGTCGTTGGTCGGGTACTGCCCATCGTAAATGTCATACGGATTCTGGACATCGACCCCGCCGAAGGCGTTGACGATCTTCTGGTAACCGTCGAAGTTGGTCGTGATCATGCCGTGCGTCTCGACGCCGAAGTTGACCTCGATCGTCCGCCGCACCAGCGCCGCGCCGGCGTTCCAGTCGCGCACGCCCGGCTTCGAGCCGTAGTCGTAGGCCCGGTTGATCTTGTCGTAGCCGACATCCGGGATTTCGACGTAGAGGTCGCGCGGAATCGAAATGACCCGCACGGTGCTTGCGTTGAGGTCGATGCGCGCCACCTTGAGCACGTCGGTGTTCTCCGGTTCGTCCGGCGTGCGCGTATCGAGCCCGGCGACGACGATCGTCATCACGCCACCGCCCGGCAGGTTCGCCGCCAGTCCCTTCGCCAGTGTCGC
>JAICKJ010000089.1 GCA_025928015.1 Thermomicrobiales bacterium | reverse complement strand
CGAGCGCTGCTTCACCGAGATCGGCACGGGCGTGCTCCCGATTCAGCGCATTCTCGACGCCGCGGGAGCACTCCCGAAGGTCGACTACCTCATCCTCGAACAGGACCACACCGCCCTCGATGAAATCGAGTCGGTCCGCACCAGCCGGCAGGCGTTCGCCTCGAACTTCACGGGTATTTCCTGGAGCTAGGGAGCGACGGAAAACCTATTCGAGTGGGTTGGCGACCGGTGCTGAGTGGAGAGAATGGGCATTCTCTCCATCACTCTTTGAGAGGGTCGGTAGGCATCACATACATCCCCTGCCGGCGTGGAAGGCGAGATGGACAGACTCCGTGGCACCTACCAGCCCAATGGGCACCGGCAACCACGGCGGATGGTTACCTGCGCGCGCGTGCCAGTAAGAGGGTGCACCGGAGACCCACCGAGCCCCTCGCGGGGACTTGAATCAGCTCCGTGCTCGCTGCCCGCCGTACTTCCTTACGCAGGCGCAGCCTGGAAGCGCGCCACTGCGAAGTCCGGATAGGGCTGCGTGGTCGGGTCGGTCGCCAGCGCCGCGAGGTGCTGGCCGATCACGGGCGCGAACTTGAAGCCGTGGCCGCTGAACCCGGCCGCGAAGATCACGCGGTCATCGCGTGGGTCGCGGTCGATGATGAAGTCCTCATCCGGCGTCACGGTGTACATGCAGACGGAGCTGTCCGCGACGTTGACACGTACGCCATTCAGATGCGCGTTGATGAACGGCCCGACGGCGTGCGTCACGTCGCTGGGCCGGATCTTCCGCTCGACGGTATCGGGGGAGACGACGTCGCCACCGGTGTGCTCGCCCACCTTCAAGCCCGGGTCGTCGGTGATCGGCAAGCCGTAGAGCTCGTGGCCGCCATCCTGGACCATGAAGACGGGGAACCGTTCCGGCGCGAAGGCATCGCGATCGTCGACCTGGAACCAGAGCACCGGCTTGCGCCGGACCTCCAGCGGCAGCCCTAGCCCGGCGAGTAGCTTCCCGTTCCAGGCGCCGGCCGCGACAATGAGCCGCTCGCAGGAATAGTCGCCGGCGCTGGTGCTGACGGTGATGCCATGCTCATCGGCGGACCAGGAGCTGACCCGCTCGTTGGTCCGCAGGCGGCCGCCGTAGCGCGTCATCTCCGAGGCCATCGCCCGCAGGGCCGGCGCGACCTTCAGGAAGCCGGCGCCAGGGCTGAAGCAGGCCTCGAATTCGTCGTCGAATCGCCAGACCGGCCAGCGCCGGCTGACCTCGCTGCCGGGGAGCCATTCGAATTCAATGCCGTGCTTCTCGGCGCTGGCCCGTGCCGACCGGGCGTGCGTGCCGCCGATCCGGGATATATCGAGCGCACCCGTGCGCGTCAGGAGGATCTGGCCGGTCTCCTGCTCCAGCTTCTGCCAGAGATTGTCCGCCTCGAGCACGAGGGGCACATAATCCGGACCCTCGGCGTAGGCATGGCGGATGATCCGCGTATTGCCGCCGTGGCTGCCCATCGCGTGGACGTGCTCATACTGCTCCAGCACGATGACCTCGCGGCCCATCCGCGCCAGCGCCCAGCCGGCGGCGGTGCCCATCGTGCCGCCACCGATGACGATGACCTCCGCGTGTCCTACTGCCATGTTGTGTTCCCTCTGTCCGAGCGTCACCAAGCGTTGCCATCCACCGATGCCATATTATGCAGGATCGTTCGGCAGACCAGAACATTGGCGCCGGAAAATCGTCGCGGCAAAGAGCCGCCCCGGCGACGCAACGTCGGGGCGGCTCTTTGCATTCGGTGGCTGACGTCGAGTGAATCGCCGGTGATTCCTAGCGGAACCCCTCGGTCGGCTTGTTCTTCTTGTCGTACCAGGGCAAATCCTCGAGCGGATCGAAGTTCCCGAACGAGCGTCCGGGCCGCTCGATCGGCGCCGCCCAACGCACGGCGTTGGCCAGCACCGTCCGGATTTGCTCATTGTAGTAGGTCGGGTAGGTTTCGTGGCCGGGTCGGAAGTAGAAGACCTTGCCCGCGCCCCGGTACCAGCAATTGCCGCTGCGGAAGAGCTCGCCGCCGGGGAACCAGCTCACGAAGACCTGGATATCCGGCTGCGGGATGTCGAAGTGCTCGCCGTACATCTCCTCCCGCGGCAGCTCGATGTACTCGCCGATGCCCTTGACGATCGGGTGGCCGGGCGCGACGACCCAGAGCCGCTCCTTCTCATCCGCCTCACGCCACTTCAGGTTGCAGGTCGTGCCCATCAGCTTCTTGAAGATCTTCGAGAAATGGCCGGAGTGGAGAACGATCAACCCCATGCCGTCCATCACTCGCCGATAGACGCGCTCGACGATCTCGTCCTGCACCTCGCCGTGCGCCATGTGCCCCCACCAGATAAGGACATCGGTCTCGTCCAGCGCCTGCTCGGTCAGCCCGTGCTCCGGCTCGTCCAGCGTCGCGGTACGCGGCGTGATGTCGCCCTGCTGGGCCAGGCCCTCGGCGATCGCGCCGTGGATCCCCTTCGGATAGACCTTGGCGATCTCTTCGTCCTTCTGCTCGTGCCGGAACTCGTTCCAGACGGTGACGCGAATCCTGTCCGCCATGTGCCTGTTCGCCCCTTCTCGTGTCGTGCCTGCCGGCGTCTCGTCTATGACCCGATCTGCACCTCGTGACCCAACTCCGCCGAGCGATAGATCGCGTCGATGATGCGCACGCGTTCGAGCCCTTCCTCGCCACTCGGCGAGAGCGGCGCGCCATCGCGGATGGCGCTCACGAAGTCATGGATGATCGCCGCGTGCCCGTGCGCCGCGCGGAGGCGCGGCGTCGAGTCGACCGCGGTGTCGCCAATATCGCCGAAGAGCTGGAGCGTGCCAACCTCGGCATAGTCCTTCGCGTGGATTTTCGCGCCGCCCTTGCTGCCGTAAAGCTGGATGCCGAACTCGTCGGTCATCTCCGTGTAGGTCGCCCACGAGGCTTCCAGCTCCAGCGCGCGGCCATCCTCCAGCCGGAGCAGCGCGACGGCCAGATCCTCGACCTCGTACTGATGCCCGGCGCCGGCCGGCATGCTGCTGCGCCGGCCCGGCCAGTTGCCCTTGCCTTGCGGCCCGATCTCGGCGAAGGTGATGCCGCTCACCGCCGTCACCGTTGGGTTCCCCATCGCGTAGAGCGCCATGTCGAGCACATGGACACCGAGGTCGATCAGCGGGCCGCCGCCGGCCGCCTCCTTCGAGGTGAACCAGCTCCCCCAGCCGGGGATGCCGGAGCGGCGAATCCAGTACGCCTTGCCGTAGTAGACCCGGCCGAGCTCGCCCTGTTCGACCAAATCCCGGACGATCCGCACATCGTGCCGGTTGCGGCGCTGGAAGGCGATGCCGAGCAATTTGCCGGTCCGCTTCGCCGTCGCCACCATCTCCTCGCCCTCGGCGGTATTGCGCGCCAGCGGCTTCTCGACCAGCACATGCTTGCCCGCCTCCAGCGCCGCCGTGACGACGGGCAGGTGGAGGTTGTTGGGGACGACGACGCTGACGGCGTCGATATCGTCCTGGGCCAGCAGCTCGTGGTAGTCGCCGTAGCGCCGTTCGACACCGAAGCGCGTGGCGAGCTGGTCGCAGCGGTCGGTGTCGAGCCCGGCCAGCGCGACAGTCCTGACGCGCGGTTCCTGCGCGTAGCCTTCCAGGTGAAAGATGCCGGCGCCACACCCGATGACGCCGACCCGAAGTTGCTCCTCTGGCACGGGGCCGTCCTCTTCCCTCCGCGCTTTGTGCGCGCATCAGCCGTTGCAGACCTCAAATCTGCCCGCTGCAGGGTGGCACGCGCCGAAACGAACCGCAAGGGATTCAGGTCAGGAGGCGAGGAGCTGGTCGACCTTTCGCTGCACTTCCGCCGGGTCGCTGACGACGTAGGAGAGGCTGACGTTGAAGATCGGATCGTCGAAGCTCGCGACCGAGCCGTTGATGGTCAGCATCTTGATTGATTTGGAGGTGCAGGTTGACCGGTAGCGCGTCGCCAGATCGATGACCTGCTTCGCGGTCATGTCCGTCATGTAGTGCCCGGCGAACGCCGTCCAGCTCTGCGTGATAAGCGGCGAGAGCGACATGGCGCGAACCTTGAGCATCGCGCCCTGGAAGACCAGGTGCTGCCGCCTGATCCGGCCGAAATCGCCATCCGGACCGCCACGGAAGCGCGCGAACTTGACGGCTTGAGTGCCGTTCAGCTTGACCGGTCCGATCGGGAAATGATCCGTGCCCAGCGAGAAGTCGTAGTCGTTCTGCACGGTGATGCCGCCGAGCGCGTCGATGCCCTGCCGGGCGCCGACGAAGTCGATCAGGACGTAGTGGTCGATCGCAAGTCCGAGATAATTCGACACGGTCTCCTTCTCCAGCGGAATGCCGCCCATCATCAGGCCGTGGTTGATCTTGGTCAGGCCGATGCCGGGAACCTCGACGCGTGAATCACGTGGGACGCTGAGCAGCCCACACGAGCCCGACTTCGGGTTGAAGTGCATCACCATGATGATGTCGGAGCGCGTCCGGTCGATCTGCTCACCCGGCCGCGCGTCGGAGCCCAACAGCAAGATGTTGACGCCCTGATCGGGTGTCTCGGCGGCATGCACAGCCATTACGGGCAAGCACCACGCGAGGCAGAGCACGACCAGCGCGACGACGCGTGCGCACCGGTGGCTGAGTCGGCGCACCGGAGACTTGTAACGCGGAGAGGCGACAAGCGAATCGAAGTTGCGTTTGGACCCCATGGATCCCTCCCTTCCACGGATGGGTTTGCGACATCATACAGCTTGTTGACGCCACGGGGTCAATCGCGCCGGCAATCGGCGCGCAAGGTGATGACGGTGACCTCGGGCGGACAGTTCAGCCGCACCGGTGGCCGGTACATGCCGACGCCACGGGAGACATAGAGCGGCATCCCGTCGACCGTGAACCGGCCGCTCGGGTAACGACGGCCGGCCAGCGGCAGCGCGAGCGGCCCGATGCCCGGCAGCCGGACCTGACCGCCATGCGTGTGTCCCGAGAGCATCAGCGCCGGCCGGTAGGGCGCGACCGCCTGGGCGAAGTCCGGCTCGTGCCAGAGCGCGATCGCCGGCTCGCCGGCCGGCACCTCCGCGAACGCCGCCTCCACATTCGGCCTGCCCAGCAGCCCCTCGTCGATGCCGACGATCCAGAGATAGTCATCGCGCAGATCGACGCGCGCGGCTTCGTTGCGCAACAGCCGAATGGAACTGGTCGCGAAGGCTTCCTCCGCCCGTTCGATGATGTTGGAGGCATCGTGATTGCCGAGGATGGCGAAGGCGCCATACCGCGCTGATCGCGCCATCCGGTCGAGCTGGGCGCGGGCGGCGGGCAGGAAGCGCGGCGATTCGGAGATGTAGTCGCCGCCGAAGAGGACGAGATCGGGGCGCGACTGCTCCACGAGCGCGACGCTCCGGTCCAGCGCCGCCGCCGGAAAGTGCGGTCCGACGTGCGTGTCGGTGACGAAGGCGATGCGGACGCCGTCGAGCCGCTCCGCGCCCGGCGGCAGCGGGATCTCCACCGGCTCGATCCGCGGCCGGTAGGGATGCACCCGGCGAGCGTAGAGCGCCACGCCGCCCCCAATGAGCGCGCCAAGAGCAGTCAGGAGCAGGGCGAGCCAACGCCAGCGGTGCGTCACCGCCACCGCTCCAACGCGGTGGCCACGAGCAAGCCGGCGATCGCCAGGGCGCCGAACTGCAGGTGTAGTCCGGCCGTCTTGCGGAGCACCAGATTCAGGTCCGCAGTCGTCTCGCCGAACGCGATCTTCCGGTAGAGCCGCAACGCCGCCGGGATCGTCGCGCCGACCAGGACGACGGGCCAGACGCCCGGCTGCACCGCGATCATGGCGACGATGGAGGCATACGTCAGCGCCAGCAGCAGCGCATATTCGATCGTCGAGCCACGCCGGCCGGTGAGGATCGCGATCGTGCGCTTGCCCTTCCCCCGGTCGCGTTCGATGTCCCGCACATTGTTGGCGTGGAGGATCGCGGCGGCGAGGAAGCCAATCGCCGCGCCGAGCAGGAGCGACGCCGCCGTGAGGTGCCCGGTATTGACGTAATATGCGCCACCGATCATGCCGGGACCCATGAAGATGAAGACCGTCACCTCGCCGAGCGCGAGGTAGCCGAGCGGCGCGGGCCCGCCCGTATAGAGGTACGCCGCCGCGAGACTGGCCAGCGCCAGCCAGAAGATCGGCCAGCCGGCCATCGCGA
Source organism: Thermomicrobiales bacterium (assembly GCA_025928015.1). Lineage (GTDB taxonomy): Bacteria > Chloroflexota > Chloroflexia > Thermomicrobiales > UBA6265 > JAICKJ01. The sequence continues at coordinate 7,795 of JAICKJ010000089.1, read as the reverse complement.
CGATCCAGAGCCCGAGGACCGTCGCCAGGGCGAAGCTGACGATGGCGCCGCCCAGCACCTGCGCGGGTGTCAGCCACTGGTGCTGGATGACACCACTGGGACCGTGGATCGCGCTCATGTCAATGCCCCGGCGGTGGTCGTAATAGTCGTTCGCCATGTTGCAGCCGGCGTGGGTCAGCATCGAGGCAAGCAGCATGACGATCAGCGCCAACGGGTCGAGCGCGTGGTCATAGAGCGCCAGCGCCGAGGCGGCAATGATCGGGATGGTCGAGGTCGTGAACGACCACGGCCGGACGGCGCGAAACCAGACCTGCCAGAGCGATGGATGCGGCGGGGACGCGGCCTGCACGCTCATGCCGACCGGCGCCAGGGCATCGCCAGCCGCTCCAGCCCGGTCAGCAGCATCGTCAGTCCCCAGCCCATCATCGCCGTCACCACCAGCCCGACGAACATCTGCTTGATGCGCAGGGTCTGGTAATCCTCCCAGATCTGGTAGCCGATGCCGCGCTTGGCGGCGAGGAACTCGGCGCCGACGATGACGATCAGGGCGAACCCGAGCCCGAGTCGCAAGCCGGTGAAGATCTGCGGCAGCGCCCCGGGCAGCGCAACGGAATAGAAGAGCTCCCAACGGCTCGCGCCGAGGTTGCGGGCCGCGTCGCGGTAGGTCGGGTCGATCTCCAGCACGCCGCTCATCGTGTTCAACGCGACGAGGAAGAAGATGGAGACGGCGACGATGACCAGCTTGGACGCCTCGCCGATGCCAAAGGCGATGATCACCAGCGGCAACACCGCGATCTTCGGGATCGCGTAGATCGCCGACGCCAGCGGCATGAAGAAGACGCGGACCGGCCAGAAGAGCCCCATCGCCAGTCCGAGCACGACCGCCGGCACGGCGCCGAGGAGGAATCCGCCGATGATCCGCAGGAGACTGATGCGGATGTCCGTCATCAGCCCCTCCTTCGTGACCATCCGCCAGAATGTGTCGATCAGGCTGGACGGGCGCGGCCAGAAGATCGGGTTGAGCACGCCGCCACGTGAGAGCAGCTCCCAGATGGCAAGCAGGAGGAGTGGCGCGGCGATCGTCAGCGTGATCTCGGCGGCGCGGCGCGGTCTCATCGTGGAAGCTCCGCCTCCTGCGCGGCGCGGGACCGCGTCACCTCCTCGCGGATCATCCCCCAGATATCGCCGAAGAGGGAGGTGAAGACCGGATCGGAGCGGACGCCGGTCAGCGTCCGCGGCCGGCTGAACGGCACGTCGATCACTTCGCGCACGGTGCCCGGCTGGGCTGCCATCACGACGATCCGGTCCGCGAGGATCAGCGCCTCGTCGATCGAGTGGGTGACGAAGAGCACCGTCTTGCCGGTTCGGTCCCAGATGCGCAGCAGCTCCTCCTGCAGCAGGTAGCGAGTCTGTTCGTCGAGCGCGCCGAACGGCTCGTCCATCAACAGCAGGTCCGGATCGACGGCCAGCGCCCGCGCGATCGCCACCCGTTGCCGCATGCCTTCGGAGATTTGGTGCGGATAGGCGCGGGCAAACCCTTTTAGCCCGACCATCGCCAGGAGCGCGTCAGCGCGATCCCCTCGCTCACGGCGCGGCACGCCGCGCAGCTTGAGCCCGTAGGCGACGTTCTGTCGCAACGTCAGCCAGGGAAAGACCGACCGGCCCTGAAAGACCATCGCGTTGGTCGGTTGGCGTCCGTCCGGACGGCTGATCGTCAGCGCGCCGGATGTCGGCCGGTCGAGCGCGGCGACGAGGCGCAGCAGCGTCGATTTGCCGCACCCCGACGGCCCAACGATGACGCAAAAGGTGCCGGGCTCGACGGTCACCGAGACATCCCGCAACGCATCGACCGGCCCGTGCGGCGTCTGGAACCGTCGCCCGAGCCCCTGCGCGACCACACGGGCGCCGGTCGCGGCCGTGGCCCCGGCCACGACATCGCGGGAGGCGGCGCGGGAGCGGGGCAAGGCTGCCTCAGCCACGCAGCGCGCTCCCCCGAGCAGTCGCGTTTACGCTGGGGCCGAGCTTGCTCCCGGCCCATCGACGCCGACCCATCATCCGCCCAGCTTCTGCTTCGCCTTCTCGACGTACTGGGTATCGACCAGCTTCGCGGGATCGATGTCCGTGTCGTAATCGAGCTGGCCGCGGTTGCGGAAAAAGGTCTGCAGGGTCGAGAGGCTCTTCAGGTCGATCTCGCCGCTCGTCGAGTAGACCGGCTTGACCGAGTCGGCGACCAGCGCCGCCGGGACGTTCGTGTACTTCTGGATGATCGCCAGATTGAGCGGGTCATTGAAATTCTGCGTCAGGTCGCGCGCCGCCTTCAGGTAGCCCGCGACGAGCCCGACCGCCGCCTCCGGATGCTTCTGCAGGAACGAATCGTTGGCGAAGATCATCGTCGGCTGGATGTTCTGGACCGGAAAGTCGGAGAGCAAGCGCACGGCGAAGCCGTCTTGCTCGGCCTTCGTCGCCAGCGGCTCGCCGACCATCGCGGCGTCGATCGCGCCCGAATTGAGCGCGGTCACCGCGTCCGGGAAGGGAAGCGTCCGCAGATCGATGTCGTTGATCGTCAGCCCCCCGGTTCGCAGCGCCTGATCGAGCCAGTACTCGGTCGCGCCGCGCGCGTTGACCGAGACCTTCTTGCCCTTGAGGTCCTTGACGCTTTTGATCGCGCCCGATTCGCAGTTCTTCTTCGAGATCATGAGCGGGGTCGCGACCGGCGAGCCCTCGGCGTGCCCCGGCGCGATGATCTTCAGCGGCAAGCCCTGGTGGGCCGCGTTCCAGTAGGCCGGGCCGATGCCGCCGATGCCGGCGTCGAACTTGCCGGTCGCGGTCAGCACGACCATATCCGAGCCGCCGGGCAGCGGTTGCAAGTCGACGTCCAGCCCCTGCTCGGCGAAGTAGCCCTTCTCCTTGGCGACGAAGACCGGCGCGAAGATCGAGGCCGGGACGTAGCCCATCACGACCTTCGTCGCGCCGTCCGGCACCTTCACCGGCGGGATGTCGACCGTTTTCGGCTGCTCCGCCGCCGGCGTCGCGTGGACGAGCGGCGCGCAGCTCAGCGGCCTGTCCTGCGCCGCGGCAGGCGCGGCGGCGAAGAAACCACCGGCAAGCGTGAGCATGAGCAACAACGACAAGGGGAAGACCAGGACCCGGTGCGACACTCCGCACTGAGTTCGCGGCATTGTTCCCTCCACACGTGAGGCGTGCTGGGGCCGTGGATGGCCCGCGTCATGCAGCCCAGTATACGGGACGCGGTACCGCGCTCGTGAAGAAACGCACGGACGAGATCGTGTAGGAGCAGACCTTGTTGTCCGTCCATTGGGCCGAGAGCAAGCTCGCCCCCCGCACGGCTGCCGGATTACGGCACGGCCGTCAGGGAGATCATCGGCTTGTAACTGTGGTCCTCGACCTCGTCGACGATGCCGTTCTTGCGGTCCTCGATGACCTGGTTGATCTCTTTCGTCAGCTCGTCGAGCATATCCTCTTCCAGCACGGTCTTGACGATCTTGCCCTTGCGGAAGATGACGCCCTTGCCATTGCCGGAGGCCACGCCGACGTCGGCGTCGCGCGCCTCGCCGGGGCCGTTGACGACGCAGCCCATCACCGCCACGCGGATCGGCTCCTGCACCGTCTCCAGCACCTTGTCCACCTGGTTGGCGAGCTTGAAAAGATCGACCTCGACGCGGCCACAGGTCGGGCAGGCGATCATCGTCGCGCCCTTCTGCCGCAGCTCGAGGCTCTTGAGGATCTCATAGGCGACGAAGACCTCTTCGCGGGGATCGGTCGTCAGCGAGACGCGGATCGTGTCGCCGATGCCCATCGCCAACAGGGTGCCGATGCCGATCGCCGAGCGGACGCTGCCGGCGCGCGGGGTGCCGGCCTCGGTCACGCCGAGGTGCAGCGGGTAGTCGTTCGGCAGCCTGGCGAAGCGCTGGTAGGCCTCCAGCAGGACGGGAATCTCGAACGCCTTCAGGCTCACCTTCGTGTCGTAGAAATCGAGGGCTTCGAGGATCTTGATGTGCCCGAGCGCCGAGCGGACCAGCCACTCGGCCCGCAGCTCGACCTGGGTCGCGTGCTTCTCGGCCATCTCGTCGACGAATTCCTTCGTCATCGGCGCGACGGAGCCGAAATTGACGCCGATCCGGATCGGGACGTGCCGCTCCTTCGCCTTGGCGACGACCTCGCGCACGTCCTCCGCCTTGCGGATGTTGCCTGGATTGAGCCGCAGCCCGTGAATCCCCGCGTCGAGCGCCTTCAGCGCCAGTGTGTGCTCGAAGTGGATGTCGGCGATCAGCGGCACCGGCGAGTACGGCACGATGTCCGGCAGCGCCGCCGCTGCCTTGCGATCGGGCACGGCGACGCGGACGATCTCGCACCCGACGTCGGCCAGCTCCTGGATTTGCTTGAGCGTGGCGGCCGGATCACGCGTGTCGGCGGTCGTCATCGACTGAACGCGGATCGGGTTGTTGCCGCCGATGCCAACACCACCGACGTTGACGACGCGGGTCTTGCGACGAGGGGCGAGAAGAGACATGGGAAGGGAGGCTCCTTCGATGATGCCGGAACACAATGTCAGGCCGGAGGCGGCAAATGGTCCAGCGGACGGTCTGACCCATACGCTGTCCATGGTACGACGAATTCGATGGTTTGAGCTTGTGCCAGGGGTGGACATCGTGCAAAGAGGCACTGGACGCGGTGTGCTGAGTCATTCGGAATCCTGACGGGAAAATGTCCACACCAGGAGACGGGATTAGGACCGAATCAGCACGATCGTCACAGTGTCTCCTGGTAGAGCGCTAGCTCGAGAATGTCGTCGTAGTCCTTGCGGTTGTGGGTGACGAGCGTGTAGCCATGCTAGAGGGCGGTGGCCGCAATCACCAAATCGAAGGCACGCGCCCGCACCCGCCTCCCCTGTTGCCGCAGAGCTTCCCGTAGCTCGGCACATCGGCGGGCAACCGCGAGGGAGAGAGGGAGCACCGGCACCACCGCTAGCATGCGGTCAAACCGCTCCTGCGCCGCAGCGGGATCGGGGCTGCGCAAGATGCCCTGATAGGCTTCAAGGTAGGTGATGATGCTGATCGTGATGCCCTCCAGGGCGAGCCGTTCCACCAACGGGACGGTGGCCAGATCGTCGGCCAGATAGGGGATGATGATGTTGGAGTCCAACAAGTATGCCAAGTCAGTGCTCCGGCCGGCCGTGGCTATCCTGCTCACGCTGCTCTGCCAGATCGGCCAGTAGTTGCGCGGTATCGACACCCTTAAGTACGCCGCGGCTCGCGCGCAGCGCCTCGAGCGCCCGCTGGGGATCGTAGTTGGCGAAGATGTCCTCGGGCGCTCGGTCGATCTGGCTGACGAGGAGCGTGTAGACGCCCTCGCCGGTGTCGACCAGCACGGGTTCCCCGCTCGTCTCGGCGGCTCTGAGCCGCCGGCTCAGTTCGCTATCAGGCCCCACCTTGACGGCCTTTGCGGTTGCCATGATCCGTTCACCTCCAATTGCCGCAGAGCGGTCACACGTTGGACATAATACCGCTGATCCAACGACAACTCCGGCTGCATAGATTCACCTGGACGCGTGTGTGCCAGGTCTTACGGAATGAACGACTGGCCGTTCAGCAGGCGGCTGACATCCCCGAACATGACGAGGAACATCAGGCCGAGCAACAGGACGAGCCCGGTCAGGTGGACGAGACCTTCCTTCTCCGGCGCAATCCGCTTGCCGCCGCGCAGGATTTCGATCAGCACGAAGAGCAACCGGCCGCCATCGAGAGCGGGCAGCGGCAGCAGGTTCAGGATGCCGAGGTTGAGCGAGATGATGACCGTGATCTGGAAGAGGACGACCCACTGCGGCACGCCGGCCTCCTGCAGCAGCTCGCTCGTCATCTGTCCCATGCCGACAGGACCGGCGATCTGGCTCGGGGACACGCCACCGGTGATGATCTGCTTGATCCCCGCGAATGTGGCGCCGGTGATGTCCCAGAACTGCGCGACGCCCTGCGGCACGATCTCGAGCGCGGAGACCTTGGTGTAGGTCGGCACCAGCTTGCCGTCGGCGCCCATCGCCGTGTACGGGCTGATGAGCGCGGCATTGATGCCGATCGCGTTGAGCGCGTCGGTCGTCTCCTGATAGTCCGGCACCGCCAGCCTGGTCGTGTAGCTCGTGTCGTTCCGGAGGTAGGTGACCTCGGCAGTCTTTCCCTTCGCGGCGTCGAGCGCCCGGTAGAGCGTCAGGTCGTTCGTCACCGGCGTGTCGCCGATCCTGGTGATCTCGTCGGTCGGGTAGAGCGAGGCGTCGGCCGCCGGGCTGCCCTTGGCCACGCCGGTGATCTTGATGCCCCGCACCGGGACGCTCACCTGGGTGTCGATCGTCTTGTCGCCCCGCATGAGCGTCACCGTGACCGGCTGCTGGGCGTCATCGAGCGCGGCCTGGACCTGGACCCCGGAATGGACCGTGACGCCGTTGACGGCCACGATGGTGTCGCCGCCCTGCCAGCCCGCCTGCGCGGCGATGCTGCCCGGCCGCACGTCGGTGATGCGCACCGTGGAAGCGCGGCCCTCGGTGATGATGATCCCCGTGGCGCCCTGATCCTTGGGCGGGTTCTGGCGCGGCGTGACGTGGGTCGTGACCTCCTTGCCGTCGCGCTCGATCGTGACCGGCACGCTGTGACCGGCGAAATCGGAAATGTAGCCGCCGAGGCCGGTCGATGAGGTGACCGTGTGGCCGTCGATCGAGACGATACGGTCGCCGGCGTGCCAGCCGGCCGCTTCGGCTGGCGAGCTCGGCTCGACCCGGTTGATGTAGACGCTGTCGGTCGCCGGCGGCACCCCCTGGATACCGATGAGGACGATCGAGAGGACGATGGCGGCGAGGAAGTTCATGCCCGAGCCGGCGACGAGGAAGAAGGCGCGCTGATACGGCCCCTTCGTATTCATCGAGCCGGGTTCCATGTTCGCCCCGTCCTCGCCGAGGACGCGCACGAAGCCACCGAACGGAATCCAGTTGATCGACCAGAGGACGCCATTGTGCATCCAGCCCTTGATCCGGGGCGGGATACCGATGCCGAATTCCTCGACTTTTACACCGACGCTGCGCGCCGCGAAGAAGTGGCCGGCCTCGTGGATGAGGATCAGGAATGCAAGGATCGGGATGATCCAGAGACCGAGGGCGAACCCTTCCGAGATGTGGAACACGAAGTTGGCTTCTCCAGCTCACGCCATGACCGGCGGCCATCGCGCACGCGCGTGCCTGCCGCTCGTCTGGTGGTATGGTACTACGGCCACCAGCCGGACATAACGCGCGGCGCGAACGTGCTAGAATGCCTCCGCCCCGGGACATGCCCGCTGGTCACGAGGCCCCGCAACCACCACCCCGCAGGATGCACGGCGACCCGACGATGGGCGATCCGCGAAAGGGACGATCCGATGATTGTTGGCGTGCCGAAAGAGGTCAAGGACCGCGAATTCCGCGTCTCGACGACGCCCGCCGGGGTTCACGAGTACGGAAGTCACGGTCACGAGGTGCTGGTCGAGCGATCGGCCGGGCAGGGCAGCGGTTTTGCCGATGACGAGTACGAGGCGGCCGGCGCGGAGCTGATCGACAGCCACGACGAGGTTTTCGCCCGAGCCGAGATGATCGTCAAGGTCAAGGAGCCGGTCCCGGCCGAATACGACCTGCTCCGCCAGGGCCAGCTCCTCTTTACCTACCTCCACCTCGCCGCCAACGAGCGCCTGACCCGCATCCTGATGGAGAAGCGGATCGAGGCCGTCGCGTATGAGACCGTCCAGCTTCCGAACCGGCAAT
>JAICKJ010000104.1 GCA_025928015.1 Thermomicrobiales bacterium | reverse complement strand
GCAGCAGCTGTCCGCGGCGGCGGACCGGCTTCGCCGGGAGATGCTTCCCGTTGGTCAGCATGACGATGCAGGGATTGGCAATAATGAAGCGAAGCGGTTGGCGACGAGGATGCTGCTGCGGCAGGAGATTCCTCCTTCGTCGGAATGACAGCCAAAGGGATTGGCAGAGGCAAAGCGTACAGACATGACGCATTCATGGTCTGCTCGCACCCGTTATGATTGCCGCCGTGTGTCTCCGCGCTGCGCGGGGCGATTGACGTTGCCGAAGAGGAGGATGCGTGAGGGCGCGTGGCTGTCTGATTTCGACCGGGGTCTTCGTGGTCCTGATTTTTGTCTGCTGTCTGGTGCTCCTGTTCGTCGGCGTGCCGCGATTCCAGAACTCGCTCAAGAACGAGATGGCGCACGCGTTGAGCACGGAAGTGGCCGTGCAAGTGCCGGACAGCCAGCTCGGCGGCGGCACCTACACCATCTCGCTGGCGGAGCTGCAGCAGAAGCTGACCGGCTCGGTCAACTCCAACGGGGTCAACGGCATCACGCTCGCCTCGCGCGGGCAGCAGCTCGAGCTGTCGATCGAGACGAGCGGCAACAACAAGGTCAGCTACACCGGCACGCCGACGGTCCAGAACGGCCGGCTGGTGATGGCGGACATGCAGACCAGCAACAGCACGCTCGGCTTCTTCATGCCGGCCGACAAGCTGGGCAACGCGATCGAGAATGGCGTCAATGACTTCTTCAGCGCCAACAACCTGAAGATGACGAGCCTGCAGGTCCAGGGCGACAAGATCATCATCAACGCGACGAAATAGCGACCGGCAATCGACCACGGAGACCATCGGGGGCGTCCAGACGGGCGCCCCTTTTCCACCGACTGTCCAACGGCATGACCACTACGGCCCATTGACGCCGCATCGACGCGCGGTGAATGCTGGACCGGTACGCAGCATCGCTACGAGGTGGACGGCTCACCGTGAGCCTGCCCGCGACGTGACCCGACCGTTTGGCCCGGCAGCTTGCCCCGCTTCTGGCAGGGTGTCGGTGGCGATCCAGAGTGACGACACGGGCGCGAACGCCACCCGGCGACACGCGGAAGTGAGGACCAGTATGGGCACGACACGCGGGTTCAACCGGCGCCAGCTCATCGGCGGCGCGGCGGCAGCGACAGCCTTCGCGGTCGGCAACCAGACCGGCTTCGCGGCAGGCGGCGGCCGGGGCTACGCGCCTGCATTGCTCCGCTCCCAAGGCGCGAACATCCCGACGCCGCGCGAGCAGACGGTCGTCATCGAAGCCTCCCAGACCACCGTCTACGATTCGTTCAACCCCTACATCCCCAACGGCTGGGCCTACAACTGGGGCAATGAGGTCATCGCCCTCGAGTATCCCTTCTACCTGAACCTGGAGACCGGCGAGACGGTCAAGGGGATCGGAGAGAAGTGGACCTACAACGCCGACTTCACCGAGGTGACGCTGACGCTGCGGCCTGGCATCACCTGGAGCGACGGGCAGCCGCTTACCTCGGCGGATGTCGTCTTCACCGTCGAGATGCTGGGCAAACATGAAGGTTTGAGCAGCCACGAGAATGTCAACCGTGATGTCGCCAAGATCGAGGCGGTCGACGAGCTCAACGCCAAATACACGCTCAAGAAGCCCAATCCGCGCTATCACTACGCCTTCGTCGCCGGCGTCATCGGCACGGACCTGAAGGTGGTGCCGAAGCACATCTGGGAGAAGCAGGATCCGCTCACCTTCAAGAACGCGCCGCCGGTCTGGTCGGGCGCGTACATGCTGGATCATGCCAACGCGACCCAGAAGATGTACGTCTGGAAAAAGAACCCGAACTACTGGGACAAAGCCAACTTCGACCCGAAACCGACCTACGTCCTCTTCCTCGAGGCGTTGCCGGTTGACGCGGCGGTGCAGGAGTTTCTGCGGGGCGGGATGGACAGCACCGCCATCGACTACCTCAATCAGCAAGTCGTGCTGCAGCAGGACCAGGGTGCGATCCAGTATTTCTTCGCCGATCCCAACCCGCGCGGCCTGACGATCAACATGGCCGCTCCCTCCGGGCTGTTCAAGCACAAGGAGGCCGCCTGGGCGCTCTCCTATCTGCTCGACCGGGAGAAGATCGGCAAGACCATCTGGCAGCCGGAGACGCCGCCGGCCATGTACCCGTGGGCCAGTTACGCGTCCAACAAGCGCTGGGAAGTGCCGGAGATCCAGCAGAAGTACAACCTGACCTACGACCCGGACAAGGCTGCACAGCTGCTCGACAGCATCGGCGCCAGGCGGGAGGGCGACACCCGCACGTTCGAGGGCAAAGAGATCAACATCAACATGATCACGCCCGCGAAAAACACCCAGGCCGAATACCAGATCGGCGACACGCTCATCCGCGAGGCCAAGAAGATCGGCCTCAACATCACCATGCGCTATCTCCAGACGTGGATCGATGCCTGGGAGACCGGCCAGTGCGACGTGAGCTGCCACTGGCTGCACAGCCCGGTGCGCGACCCGAACGAGATGTACGGCGACTTCCTGACCGAGAAGATCCGGCCGGTCGGCACCCGCGCGCTGGACGGCAACGAGACGCGGACGAACGTCCAGGAGCTGAACGACATCTCCTTGAAGCTGGCCACGCTCAGCCCGACCGACGACGCGAACCTGCCAGAGTTTGCCAAGGGGCTGGAGCAGTTCATGCAATGGCTCCCGTACGTGCCGATCATCCAGACCACCTACCCGTTCATGTTCGGGACCAAGTACTGGACCGGCTGGCCGACGAACGACAATCGCTACACAGTGGCGGCCAACTGGTGGAGTCAGTTCCGCTTCGTGATTGGCAAGCTGCAACCGGCCGGCTCATAGCGCTCTCGTCATTTCGAGCCGAGTCGAGACATCTCTTTGCGAGCGATGCGAGCGCCGGCCCCGCCGCCCCGGCGGCGGTTTCGTCGGTCTGCGGACCTCCTGAAGAGATTTCTCCTTCGTCGAAATGACAAGTGGGGGGCTGGCGGGGTCGTTCAGCCCCGCGGGCGGGGCCCTGGGTATTTGTCAGGGCACGCCAAAGCGTATAATCCGGGCAAATCTCACGTCGTCGCAGCCGAGGCAACCCCTCGCATCCCGCAAGAGTCTGGTGTGATGGTTCATCGATGGGCCGTTCCGCAGGGACCGCGAACCGGCCCGCACAAGCCAACCGCCAGGCCGACCGGGAGGCAACCGGGTCGCCGGAGCGCGAACAGCCGGAAACCCAGAGGAGGAAACGATGTCCGATTTCCGTTCCGTGAACCGGCGACAACTCATCTCCGGGGCGGCCGCCGGTGGCGCCGTGCTGGCCGTCGGCGGCAAGGCCGCGTTCGCGACCGGCGGCCGGGCGCCCGCATATGTGCGCACCTATGGGCAGGCCGCCAACATCCCGACGCCGCGTGAGCAGACGGTCGTGATCGAGAAAGAGCCGATCACGATCTACGACTCCTTCAACCCCTTCACTCCGAACGGCTGGGCCTACCACTGGGGCAATGAGCAGATCTGCCTCGAGTACCTCTTCTACCAGAACTTCGCGACCAACGAGGAAGTCGCCTGGACCGGCGAGAAGTACGCCTACAACCCGGACTTCACCGAGTTCACGCTGACCTTGAAGAAGGGCGTCACCTTTAGCGACGGCAAGCCGATGACCTCGGCCGACGTCGTCTTCACGAGCGAGATGCTCGGCAAGAACGCCGGCCTGTCCGGCAATGACATCGTCAACATCTGGATCGCCAAGGTCGAGGCGATCGACGACCTGAACGTCAAGTTCACGCTCAAGAAGGCGAATCCGCGCTTCCACTACTTCTTCGTCGCCGGCATCATCGGCACGACCTTCAAGATCGTGCCGAAGCACATCTGGGAGAAGCAGGATCCGATCACCTTCAAGAACAACCCGCCGGTCTGGACCGGGTCGTACATGCTGCAGGAAGCCAACGCGACCCAGAAGATGTACGTCTGGAAAAAGAACCCGAACTACTGGCAGAAGGCGAGCTTCGACCCGAAGCCGAACTTCATCATCGTCCGCGAACGCCTCCCAACCGACGCGGCGGTGCAGGAGTTCCTGCGCGGAAACATCGACATCCCGAACCAGGACACGGTCAACTACCTGAGCCAGCAGCAGATCATGGCGCAGGACAAGGACAACGTGCAGCTCTTCTTCGCCGATCCCTGCCCGCGCGGGCTCTACATCAACTCGAAGGGGCCGACCGCCAACGGGCTCTTCGAGAAAGCGGAGGCGCACTGGGCGCTCTCCTACCTGATCGACCGCGACAAGATCGGCAAGACGATCTGGCAGCCGCCGTCTCCCGCCGCCGCCTTCCCCTGGGCGAACTGGAAGTCGAACGAGAAGTGGAGCGACAAGGCGATCGGGGACAAGTACGCACTGACGTACGACCCGGACAAGGCCGCGCAGCTGCTCGACAGCATCGGCGCCAAGAAGGAGGGCGACACCCGCGTCTTCAACGGCAAGAAGCTCGAGCTGAACATGATCACCCCGCAAATCCCGACCGGCGCGGAGTACCAGATCGGCGACACGATCGCCCGCGAGGCGGGCAAGATCGGGCTGAAGATCAATCTGCGCTACCTGCAGACCTGGTCGGACGCCTACCAAACCGGCCAGTTCGACATCAGTGACCACTGGATTTGCGGCAACGTCTTCGACCCGTTCCAACTGTATCAGCAATATCTTGAGCGAGACTTCAAGCCGATCGGCACGCGTACGCAGGGGGGGCACAATGAGACGCGGACCGACGACAAGGCGCTGAACGACATTGCCCTCAAGCTGGAGAACCTGGACCCGAAGGATCCGAAGAACATGCCGGCGTTCAACCAGGGGCTCGAAGCGTACATGCAATACCTGCCGTCGACGCCGATCATCCAGACGACCTACCCGTTCCTCTACAGCACGAAGTACTGGAGCGGTTGGCCGACGCAGGACAACCAGTACACCATCGGCGCCTGCTGGTGGGGGCAGTTCCTGTTCGTTTACGGGAAGCTGCAGCCGACCGGCGCGAAGTCGTCGTAGCGTTTGGGGGGCGGCGCGGAACCGCGCCGCCCCTCCTTGCCCCCTGCCGAACTGGAGGTAGGGGAGCGGGATCGGTCCCGAACGAGAGATTCTTCGTGCGCTCAGAATGACAGCGGTGGGGATTGGCAGGAGCGAGTGTGATCGTCGGTTGAACGACGATGTGTCTCCTGTCGTCAAACACCCAGCCTGTCATTCTGAGGAACGAAGAATCTCCCGCCGCAGCGGCGTTCGTTGCCGACCGTCCGTGTTGAGGATGAGCAGGGTGCGCGACTACTTCGTCTACATCATGGCCAACGCCTCGCGGCGCATCTACACCGGCGTCACCAATAACCTGGAACGCCGCGTGGCCGAGCACAAGCAGAAGACGCACGACGGCTTCACCCGCCGCTACAACTTTGACGATGCTGGTCCACATCGAGACCTTTGGGCACATCGACGACGCGATCGCCCGCGAGAAGGAGATCAAGGGCTGACTGCGTGAGAAGAAGGTGGCGTTGATCGAAGCGGAGAACCCGCGGTGGCTGGATTTGAGCGCCGACTGGTGAGCGGAGGCGTGATTGGCGAATGAACGAGAGATTCTTCGTGCGCTCAGAATGACAGGCGGGGAGATTGATCAACAGGTAACGGATCTCTCATCAACCAGTGATCACGCTCGCTCTTGCCAATCCTCATCGCTGTCATGCTTCGCTCCGCTCAGCATGACAGCGTGCGAGATTTGCCTGACACAATCGGTATGAAGTCTATAGGTAATATACGTCCATCATCAGGAGGCATTGGAGAGACCGGGTGCGAGTCGCGCCTGACAACACGCGGAGGGATGCGATGGCAACCCAGATACCGTCCACCACCTTCGAGGAATTCGAAGGGCAGGAAGTCCAGCAGGAGCGGCTGCTCGAAAAGAAGATGCTGCTCAGCCCGGCCATGCGCTACGTCCTGCGCCGGATCGGGCTCTACCTGATCACCCTCTGGGGCTCGATCACCGCCTCGTTCATCTTCATCCGGCTCATCCCCGGCGACCCGATCCGGGCGATGGTCGCCCAGATGCAGCTCCAAGGGGGCTACAACACGATCTCCACCAGCCAGAGCATGTCGGACTTCTACGAGAAGCAGTTCGGGCTCAACGGCAACCTGCTCCAGCAATACCTCCACTACATGAACCGGGTCTTGCTCCACCTCGACTTCGGCCCGTCGCTGCTGAGCTACCCCAACCCGGCGATGGACCTCGTCAAGCGCGGCCTGCCCTGGACCATGGCGCTGGTCGGCACCTCGCTGGTCATCTCCTGGATCCTCGGCGTCGTCGTCGGCGCGCTGGTCGGCTGGGCGCGGAAATCCAGATGGGCCGACACGATCAACAACATCTCCCTCGGTCTCTCCCACATCCCGGCCTACTTCGTCGCCGTCGTCCTCCTCTTCATCTTCGCCTATAACTTTCCGATCTTCCCGGCCAACAGCGCCTACGACGCCTCGATCAAACCCGGCTGGTCCTTCGCCTTCCTCTGGAGCGTGATCCAGCACATGGCCCTGCCAGTGATCGCGACCGTGCTCGTCTTCGCGGCGAGCTGGCTCAACGGCACGCGGGCGCTGGTCATCCAGATCCTCGGCGAGGATTACCTGACCTTCGCCAGCGCGAAGGGGCTGAAGAACCGGCAAATCCTGCTCGGTTACGTGATGAAGAACGCCTGGCTGCCGCAAATCTCGGCGCTGGCGCTCTCGCTCGGCGCGATCATCAACGGCAACGTGCTGGTCGAGCAGCTCTTCCGCTACCCGGGCGTCGGCCAGCTGTTGGTCATGTCCACCCAACAGAAGGACGTCAACACGATGATGGCGATCGTCACCATCCTGATCGTGATGACGCTGACCGCCAACCTGATCGTCGACCTGCTGCTACCGCTCTTCGACCCGCGCATCAGCTACAGCGGCAAGTAGGGAGGAGGGACCGCGATGAAAGCCTTCATCGGTATCTGGAAGATGAGCATGAAGTTCCGGATCGGCTTCACCATGCTCGCCATCCTCATCCTGCTCGGCGTCTTCCACCGGCTCCTCATCCGCTGGCTGCTCGGCGACATCGACCCGCTGGAGATCGGCACCGGCGGCGGCATCTTTCTCGATCCGAGCCGGGACCATCTGCTCGGCACCGACCGCTACGGGCGGGACATGGTCGGGCTGCTGCTCAGCGGCCTGCCGATCACGCTGGAGGTCGCCGCGCTGGCCGGCGTGATCTCGACCGCGCTCGGGGCGATCATCGGCTTCGTCGCCGGCTACAACGGCGGCCGGCTCGGCGACACCATCCTCTTCACGATCACCGACATGTTCCTCGTCATCCCGACGCTGCCCCTGATCCTCATCCTCGCCGCCTACGCCAAGGGACTGGGGGTGATCGAGCTGTCGCTCGTCCTCTCCGTCTTCTCCTGGCCGTTCGCGGCCCGGGTCATCCGCAGCCAGGTGCTGAGCCTGCGCGAGCGGCCTTACGTCGAGCTCTCGCGGATGACGAACCTCTCGGCGTGGGAGATCATCTGGCAGGACATCTTCCCGAACATGCTGCCCTATCTCGGCATCGGTCTGGCCCAGGCGTCGATCGGCGCGGCGTTCGCGCTGGTCGGTCTGACGGTGCTCGGGCTGGCGCCGAGCGGCATCCTCGACCTCGGCACGCTGATCAACAACGCCAACCAGTGGGGCGTGCTGAGCCTCGGCAAGTGGTGGCTCTTCGTCGCGCCGATGGGCATCCTGACCTTGCTCTTCATGGGCGTGGCACTGATCAACCAGGGCCTGGAAGACTTCTACAACCCGCGCCTGCGCGGCATGTCGTAGGCAAGCAGGGAGGATCCGGCCATGGCCCAGGTCACGACGCGAACCCAGGTCGCGCCCGTCGCGCAACAGGAACTGCGGCAGGAGCCGCTGCTGCAGATCGAGAACCTCGACATCCACTTCGTGACCCAGCGCGGCGCGGCGCGGGTCGTCGACCAGTGCAACCTGACGGTGCACCACAACGAGATCTTCGGCATCGCCGGCGAGTCCGGCTGCGGCAAGACGACGCTGGTCGAGGCGATCCTGCAGATCATCCGCTTCCCGAACCGCGTCACGCACGGCCGGGTGCTCTTCTCCCCGCCGGGCAAGCCGCCGGTCGATTTGATGTCGCTCTCGCAGGCGGAGATGCGCCGCTACCGGGGCGAGCACATCGCCTACATCCCGCAGGGGTCGCAGAACTCGCTCAACCCGGTGCAGCGGACCGGTGATCAGATCGTCGACGGCATGGTCGCGCACGGCATCAGCGAGCGGCAGGCGAAGGCGAAAGTGCCGGAGTTGCTGACGAAGGTCGGGCTGGAGGGGAAGGTCGCGCACCTCTACCCGCACGAGCTCTCCGGCGGCATGAAGCAGCGCGTGATCATCGCCATCGCGATCTCGATGGAGCCCGAGCTGATCGTCGCCGACGAGCCGACGACCGCGCTCGACGTGAACGTCCAGCGCCTCATCCTGGAGACGCTGAAGACGCTGCGCGAGGAGATGGGCGTCGCCATCCTCATCGTCAGCCACGACCTGCCGGTCCACGCCCAGCTCGTCGACCGGATCGGCGTGATGTACGCCGGGCAGATCGTCGAATCGGGCGCGATCCGGCCGGCGGTGAAAGAGCCGCTGCATCCTTACGCGATGGGGCTGATGGCCTCGGTGCCGTCGATCGGCGGCTCGCGCGAGCGGCTGGAGGGCATCCAGGGGGCCACGCCGAGCCCGCTCAACTGGCCGGACGGCTGCCGCTTCCACAACCGCTGCCCATACGTGATGGATGTCTGCACCCACGTGCCGCCGCTGCTCGCCCAACCGGAGCCGGGCACGCGCCAGGTGGACGACCTGACGCGCACGATCGGGCCGGACCACCTCGTCGCCTGCCACCTCTACCCGGAATCGACGCCGCAGACCGGAGGGACCCATGAGTAACCAGATCGACCGCGCCGCCTCCGGTGAGCCGCCCTTGCTCGAGATGCGGAACGTCACCACCGTCTTCGGCAGCGGCGAGGCGGCGACGGTCGCCAACGACGATGTGTCGCTGACCGTCGCGGAGAGTCCGCCGCGGCTGCTGAACATCGTCGGCGAATCCGGCTCCGGCAAGACGACGGCGGCGCGGACACTGCTGGGCCTGCAGAAGCCGACGGCCGGGCAGGCGCGCTGGCGCGGCAAGGACATCTACAAGCTCGGCCGGGGCGAGAAGATCGCCTTCCGGCGCGAGGTGCAGGCGGTCTTCCAGGACCCCTACGGCATCTATAACCCGTACTACAAGATCAACCGCGTCTTCGACCTGACGATCAAGAAGTTCAAGCTGGCGAAGGGCAAGGCGGAGAAGCAGGAGCTGATCGAGGAGGCGCTGAAGGCGGTCAACCTGCGGCCGCCCGACGTGCTCGGCCGTTACCCGCACCAGCTCAGCGGCGGCGAGCGCCAGCGGGTGATGCTGGCGCGGGCCTACCTGCTGAAGCCGAAGGTGATCGTCGCCGACGAGGCGATCTCGATGCTCGATGTCGCCGTGCGGGCGGTGATCATGAACATCCTGATCGACTTCAAGGATCAGCTCGGCATCTCGACGCTCTTCATCACCCACGACCTCTCAGCGGCCTATTATCTTGGCGGCGACATCATGGTGATGCAGCGTGGGCGGGTGGTCGAGACCGGCTCGTCGGCGCAGGTGATGGACGACCCGCAGCACCCCTACACGAAGCTGCTCTTGCAGTCGATCCCCTCCCCCGACCCGGACGAGCGGTGGTCGCGCGAGGAGGTGGCGCCCGAGGAGCTGGACAAGTCGCTGCAAACGCGGACGACGCGGCGGCGCTGCCTCTTCGCCGAGCGCTGCCCCTACGTGATGCCGGTCTGCTGGGAGCAACGGCCGCCGATGTACGCGGCCGGCAAGGGCCAGCACGCCGCCTGCTTCCTGCACGACGCGAAGGTGATGGAGAACGAGGCCCAGCCTGCGACCCAGCTCCCGGCGCAGCCGTCGGCTGTGCCGACGGCGCAGCCGACGATCGTGCTCGCCACCTCGCCGGAGCGCGAGGCGACGCGGCCCTGATCGAACCGTGGGTCGCCGGGCGCGGGGGTAAACGCCCCGCGCTCACTCCAAACGAAAGCCGGCTGAAGACCGGCTGGCGGCGACGCGGCCGTCATCCTTTGAGGCGTTCGGAGGCGAAGAACCGATGGAGGGGCGGACCGGCGTGTCCGCCTGCCTCGCCACCAATCCCATCCCGTTCTGCCAATCCCCCACGCTGTCATTCTGACGCAGGAAGCATCTCCCGCCGCAGCGGCGTCCTCGTTGAAGGGCATACCGATGCGATACCGTCACCCTGCCGGACGGGGAATCGCCACGGCCAGGCGCGTATTGTCACGCGGCGATGCCAATGACGCGCTACTCGTCCGGGACGGTGTAGCAGCCGCGGTTGGCCGGCGGCACGAGGGCGGCGATCGTCGTCATCGCGGTGCGACCGGCGGTCGCGTCGTCGAGGCGGGCGAGGGTGCCTTGCTCCATCCGGGAACCGAAGCGGACCGTCAGGCGGCCATCCTGCTCGAAGACGCCGACCGGGATGATCGGCACGCCGCGGCGGTCGAAGGCGGACAGAACGCGGCCCGCGCCCGGCTTCGGCTCGATCATCGTCTCGAAGCCGCCGGCTTCCGGGTGGACGGCGACGATCTGCCCCTTGTCGAGCGCCTTCAACATCTGGCGCAGCGCCATGCCGCTCTGGGCGCGGCGGGCGTCGTGGTCCGGCAGGTCGTGGGCCGGCATGCGGATGATGCCGTAGACGTCGGAGAAGCCCTGCAGCACCCAGCCGAGGAGGCCCGGACTGACGTGGATCGGCCCGATGAAGCAGTCGGCCCAGGTGTCGGTCATCACCCAGCGGATCATCGGGACGTTGCGCACGTCCCGCTCGCGGGCGATGGCGGCGGTGATGACCATCGCGCCCCAGCCGACCCAGACCTTGTCCTTGCGCTCATAGTGATTGGGCATGATGACGAACGGCCCGCTCTGCGGCACGTTGCTGATGCCCTGGACGACGGGCTGTGGATCCATGCCGTTGACGAGCGTCGTCGCGTCGCGCCAGGTATTGCGGCGGCGGCGCGTGAAGAAGGCGAAGAGCGCCCTCGCCATCATGCTGTTCGGTAGGTCATAGCCGTCTGATGGCGGCACCGGCGCGGCCTCGTTTTCGGCTGCAATGTGTGACGGTGTCGTCAAATCGACCGCCACGGTTGTTCCATGCTTCGAAGCGTTCACCACGATCACCCCAAGTCGAACCCTGCCATCCCTCAGTGCAATCCCCGCACTAAGGATAGTCCGTCCGGACCGGGAATACTATGATTCCGCGCCCCGGATTTCGGATGGCTTTTGATGGATTCCGGAACGTCAGGCATCGGTGATCGCCGGGGCTCGAGACCCTCTTCTCGCATGGTCGGCTGGGTGGTTCGCTCCGCCGCCAATCCGCGTTCCGTGAGACCCTGCGATCGCGTTCGGCTGTCATAAAGCAGCCTGCGCCGCTACGGCGCATAGGGCTTCCGAGCTACCGGCGAGGCGTCCGAACAACACCGAACGCCTCGCCGCTGCTAGACTAGAACACGACGGCCAGGAACCAGACGATCAACGCGACGATCAGACCCGCCGCAATGCCGGTCATCAGGTTCCAGAGCAATTCGGGAGGGCGATGCAACTTTTCACCTCCTTTCCGCACGAACTCGCGCAGCAACGCGAGGACGAATAGGCCGTCCAAACGCTCCTGGTGTGAGCCGGGAGCGTTTGCCTTTGGCGCCAAGACCACTGTAGCGAACCGCTGAGAGGTGCAAATCAATTTCGGTCCTCATCGGCGCTGCCTGAACAGTTGGCCCCCTTATCTTGGTGATACGACTGTTGAACGCCGCAACTTCCCCTGACCGAACCACTTCCCGCATCTCAGCATGAATGCCCACACACCTACTCGAGTGGTACCCGGTCAGGACCATAAGTGCGCATTCGCCATCTGCCGTGGCGAATGCGCACAAAGGTGAGTGGCCATGCGATGCGCGGACCAAATGATCTCTGAACCCCAGAGCATATGGCCCAATGCTCAGGTTGATCGCCTCAGGGTCGAAGAGGGCGGCATCCGGTGTCATGAGCTGCGACCTCCTGTGGACATGTAGTCCGGGTCAATCCCAGGCAACTACATACAGACTAGAAGGTGCGCGCGGTGCAAACCACGAAAGAAAGGTGCAGGAAACTACCGAGGCCGCGATGGTACCGTACCGTGCCATGGCCATTCCGCCCGGCGCAGCAGTTCGCTTTTCCGCGACTCGTCGACAAATTCACGCCATCGAAGCTGCGCCTCCCTGAGCCGGTTCTGTATCGTACGAACCGATGGAATGTCGGAGATCATGCCAGCGTCACGCGCCTCTTCGAGCCACTGCACGAAGGCGTCAAGGGTCGGCGCCTCGTTGCCGGTGGCATCGATGTAGTCATTGACCAAGCTCGATATAGTCAGCAACCTAAAGGCGTAGCGCCCTTTTGGCTTACCGGGTTGAGGAAGGCGCTTCCACCAACGGCCAGCAGTTCGGCAGAACGCCTGCACGTCGGGGTGGAAAGGATCACCAGTAACCCGAAACCGGACAGCATCTCCGATCTCGACGCACACGCTCCCCGGGGGGTTGTGCGCCAGAAAGAACGCCTCGACAAGAGTGTCGTCGACAATCAGCGAGGCAATGAAGAGCGCCCGGTTTCCGTAGGGGAGAACGACTGGCTGCACTTGGTAGGCAAGAAGCCGATCAAGTGTATGGTCCTCTCCAGGAGGGAGCGAGAGGCGGTAGCGAATGCCATCCCTCCCCATGCCAAGATGTCGGTCACTCGCCCAGAATCGCCAATGTTCCAGCGATCGGCGGATCACCGCGTCACAGAGATGGTCTGGCCAAAATCGTTCGTCTGCGAGCGCGAGGGCCGCGTGGTGGAGCATTGGCCAACAGGGCAGGTTAGGATGGGTGCACAGTGCTTCCGTCTCTGCCCGCGCCTGTTCGTCCTGAAACTGAAAGACCACCCGGTAATCTTGTGCTATGTCCACGTCGTTCTTAGGCACTTT
>JAICKJ010000200.1 GCA_025928015.1 Thermomicrobiales bacterium | reverse complement strand
GCGTCGAGCGCCGCGCGACGCTCGACCAGGTGCGCGGCCGGTCCGAGCCAGTCGGTGTTCCACAGGTCGGCGTAGCGGGCAGTCAACCGCATCATCCGCGGTCCGAACGAGGCGATCAGCAGGGGGATGTCCGTCCGGGGGCCACGTGGCTGGAGAACACACTCCTTTGCCCGGTGATACGTCCCCTCGACGTCCACCTCGCCAGTGCGGAGCAGCGGCCGGATGATCTGCAACGCCTCCGCGAAGCGGGAGACGCGGTGATCGAAGGGGAACCCGAAGGCGTCGAACTCCGGCTCATGCCAGCCGGCGCCGAGTCCGAGAATGAGCCGGCCGCCGCTGACAGCATCGAGCGTGACCGCCATCCTGGCGAGCAGCGCCGGATTGCGGAAGCCAGCGCAGAGGACGGTCGTGCCCAGCTCGACCCGGGACGTTGCCGCGGCGAGCGCGCTCAGCACCGTCCACGACTCCTGGAACCCGACGACCGGCTTGCCCTCGAAGCGATGCAGCAGGTGATCGTAGACCCAGACTGAATCGAGCCCGGCCGCCTCCGCCTCCTCGGCCCGCGCCCGCAGGCTCGCCCAGGATTCGGCGTGCCCCCACTCGTCCTCCGCCAGCGGCACCATCAACCCGATCTTCATCCCGCCTCCACCGTGCGCGTCGTCCGGCCAGCAATTAGCGGTAGCTTATCCGGAACACGGCTTCGAGATGAGCCAGGGAAGAGGTTCTCTCGTTGGGGCCAATCCTCCTGCCCGTCACACTGACCGGAGCACAGCGTGGCGGCGGTGCCAATCCCCTCGCTGTCATTCTGACGAAGGAAGAATCTCCCGCCGCAGCGGTTTCCGATGCCAACACAATTGGCCATTGGAGCAACGACGAGAGATTCTTCGCTCTGCGGAGCTCAGAATGACAGCGAGGGGATCCGGCGAAGAAGACGCGAATTACCCCACGGTGAAGGTCGTCTCGATCGTTGGCGGCTCGTGCAGCGTGGCGGAGACGACGCAGTACTGCTCGGCGCGCTGGGTGAGGCGCTGCAGCCGGTCGGCTGGGGCGTCGGCGACGATGTGCGCGTTGACCCGGATCGCGGTGAAGCCGACCGGCGTCTCACGGTCCATGCCCATCGTGCCCCGGAAGTCGAGATCGCCGGTCACGGTCAGGTCGAGCCGGTCGATCGTGATGCCCATCGCGGCGGCGACCATCCGGATCGTGATCTCCTGGCAGGCCGCCAGGGCGCCGAGCAGGAGATCGCCGGAGCAGGCGCGATCGCCCTCGCCGGCGGCAAGCGGATGGGCGCCGGCGTCCCAGACGACGCCCGGCACCGAGCCGGAGGCGATGCGGACCCGGGTCGGATCGTCGCCGGATCCGGTGACGCTGTGAACGGCGAGGGTGGTCCGGGCAGAGGCCGGATCCTCCTGGAATCGGGCCTTGAGCGGCGCCTGCCGCTCGCGCAGGGTTGGCGTTTCGGAGACACTCATGAGTGATCAGTTCCTCGCACTTGTCGGTCTCACGCCGTCGCCCGGCTTTCGGGTGATGACCGGATAGGCCGGGCCAGTGTCGCCGGCCCCGGCCGCCCGCCACAAGCGGACGATCTCGGCGCCCAGACGGCGGCAGCTCTCCCGGATGGCGGGATCGGTGAGCTCGCCGTCCGTGAAGTGGATGTTCTGAGCGTAGACCGCGCCCGGCACGGTCTGCATCTGAAAGAACGAGAGCAGGGGCCGGAGTTGATGCTCGATCGCCAGGAAGTGATGATCGCTGCCGGCGGTGAGCACGATGCCGGCGACCTTGCCGCGCGGTGCCTCGTTGGGCACCAGGTCGAACAGATTCTTCAAGGCCCCCGTATAGCTGCCTCGATACGAGGGCGTGCCGACGACATAGGCGTCCGCGGCGGCGATCTTGTCGATCACCGCTCGCGTGTCGCCAGTGTACCCGTCCGGGTCGCGGCCGTCGCAGAACGCGATGTCATAGGCGCCCAGGTCGAGCAGTTCCGGCTCGACCGCCGGGTCGGTGGCCGCCTGGTCGAGGACCAGGCGAACCACCTCGCGCGTGCGGGAGGACGGTGTCAGGCTACCGTTGATGCCGAGCAGTCTCATCCGACCAATGCCTCGGTCCGCGTGAGACGCCGGCCTGGTTGCTGGCGTACCAGCGGAATCACGTCGCGACCGAAGGCCGGCAAATCCTCGCTGAAGTGGAGGAAGCCGCAGAGGATGAGGTCGACGCCGACCGCCTCGTAGGCGGCGATCCGCTCGGCGATCTGCTCCGGCGTGCCGATCAGGCCGGTCTTGAACCCGTCGTTGTACTGGACCAGATCCTCGAAGGTCGAATCGGCCCACATGCCCTGCTTCTCCGGCGAGGCTTGCCCCGCCTGCTTGACCGCGGCGGCGAACCCCTCGACGGCCGGGCGGTCGGCGTTGGCGATGATCTCGCGCAGGGTCGCCTGCGCTTCCGCCTCGGTCGGCCGGCTGACGACGAATGCGTTGAGGCCGAAGCTGATCTCGTCGGGGTCGCGTCCGTTGGTTTCTGCCAGTGTGCGGATCTCGTCGATCTGCTCGGCCACCTTTTCGACGCTGTTGCCATTCATGAAGTACCAGTCGGAGACGCGCGCGGCCATCGCCCGCGCCGCGTGCGAGTTGCCGCCCTGGAAGACCGGCGGGTGGGGCTTGCGTACCGGCTTCGGCTTGAGCGGCGCGCCATTGATGCGGTAGAAGTCGCCCTTGAACGTGAACTCCGCTTCGGTCCAGAGCCCCTTCAGCACCCGGATGAACTCCTCGGAGCGGCGGTAGCGCTCGTCGTGATCGAGCCAGGGTTCGCCGTAGCCGGTGAACTCGCCCTTGAACCAGCCGGAGACAATGTTGACCGCCGCGCGTCCATGGCTGATCTGATCGATCGTCGCCACCGCCTTGGCGATGACGCCCGGATGCCAGAGGCCGGGATGCAACGCGGAGATGAGGTTCAGCCGCGTGGTCACGCTGGCCAGCGCGGCGGTCAACGTCAGGGCTTCGAGCTGGTATTCGGCGCCATAGCTGGCGAAGAAGCGAGCCTGCGAGAGCGCATAGTCGAACCCCGCATCCTCGGCCTGCTGGGCCAGCCATTTGTTGTACTCGAACGTCCAGTCGGTTTTTTGCGGCACCTTGGAAACCACGAGCCCGCCGCTGACGTTAGGCACCCAGTAGGCGAATTGTGTTTGCGTCATGATCTTTGCTCCCGTGACAATTGGTCAAATGCGAAAGGCCGGAGAGTGGAATGTGTTCTATCGGCTCCTCCTTGCCGGGGCACATGGCACGCGCCTCTACGGCTGTGCATCGGCGTGTCCGTGACGATCGAATCCAGAGCGCAAGAGCGCCGCGACGCGCGGATCGCCGCGGGCGAAGCGATCCAGCGAGACCACCTCGTGGGGCGCCGCCCGCTCGACCGCTCTCGGCTCTTCATCCGCGTAGCCGATCGGCATCGCCGCCGCGAGGCGATAGCGACCGGCCGGCAGATCGAGAAACGCGGCCAGGTCCTCTTCGATCAGCGCCTCCCAGTGCTGCAACGATGTCGCGAGTCCTTCTTCGACCACCGCCAGCCACAACGAGAGCTGGACCATCCCGAGCGCCTGCTCGGAAAAGGCTGATGCCTGGCCCGGACTGATGCTCCAGGCGGCCTCCAGGGCGGCGAGCACCGCGCGGTCCTCATAGACGAGCGCGACGGCGACGCCGTCCCGGAACCCGTCCAGCCTGTGGAGATATCGCTCCAGCCGATCACCCTCCAGCCGGGTCCGGAAGGCGCGCTCGACCGTCTCCCAGAACTCGCCGGCCCGTTCGCGGAGAACCACGACGTGCCAGGGCGGCTGGTTGTAGGCCGACGGGCAGAGATGGGCGGCGATGGCGATGCGCACGAGCGCGTCCGTGTCGAAGGGGCCGCCGCGCAATCGTCGCACTGAGCGGCGGCGCTCCAGTAACGAGGTGAGCGTCTCTTCCCTCCTTGTTCTGCGGTTCGACGTGATCTGCGGAAGTGCCATGGTGTTCTCCCGGGGTACTCCTGCCACGTGCGTGTCCTGCTTGCCAGCGCCGGGCTACGGCCGCTCGCTCCAGCGGAGCAGCCGGCGTTCGAGGAGCGCGAGCAGGGTGTCGGTCAGTTTGCCGAGGACGGCCAGCAGGATGATGCTCATGACGATGATGTCGGCCCGGCCGGTGTTCTGGCTGTCGATGAGGAGAAAGCCGAGCCCCTTTGACGACGCGATCAGCTCGGCCGCGACGAGGAAGAGCCAGCCCTGCGCCAGCCCCATTCGCAGTCCGGTGAAGAGCGAGGGCAGCGCCGCCGGCAACAGGATGCCCCGCGCGAGCGTGACTCCATGGAGCCCATACGCGATCCCCACCTCGATCAGGTGACGGTCGATGCGGCGAATGGCGCCGACGAGGTTGGTGTAGACCGGGAAGAAGACGCCGATCGCGACCAGCGTAATCTTCGGCCGCTCATCGATCCCCATCCAGAGGATGAGCAACGGCACCCAGGCCAGCGAGGGGATCGCCCGCACCGCCTGGATCGTCGGCGCGAGCAGCCAGTCGGCCCAGCGCGAGAGCCCGACCAGCAGTCCGACGGCGATGGCGATCAGCGCGCCGGCGAGGAAGCCCTGCGCGACCCGCTGCAGGCTGATCGAGACATTGCCCCACAGTTCGCCGGCCGCGTTCAATTGCTCGGCGGCGCGCCAGACGTCCGCCGGCGCAGGGAGTTGCGCCCGGGTGTAGACGCCCTGCCCGACGAGCCATTGCCAGAAGAGAAGCAGGCCGATCGGCACGAGAAACCCGGCCGCCAGGCGCGGCAGGCGCCGCATTCGCCGGCTCAAAGGCTCGCTTGCTGGCCCGACACCACTCGCGGTCCGCGTCGGCGCGGAGGAGGTGGGCACCGTCATCGATAGGTCACTCATGCTGCGTCTTTCCGTTGCCAGTCGGTTTCGTCGCAATCTTGGCGATCATTCGGCCGGGTGACGCAGGGTTGAAACCCAGCGCTCAACTTGCGAAGCCTCTTCGAGGCTGAGAACGCCGGCATAGCCACTCCGTTCGCCGGCGCCGGCAGCCGGCTTGAGCCGGCTTCGTGGGTTGAGCGCGGGGCTTGAGCCCCGCGCCGAGGCGCGCTCGCTGCACCATTCGCGCCTTGCCTTAATACCTCCATGCCGCGCTACTTCTTCACCACGGCGGCGATGTAGGTCGGGGCGATCAGATCCTTCAGCGCCTGCTCCGGGTTCGCGCCCGGCGTGAGCTGATGCTCGTCCTGGAAGATCGGGATGATTCGCTCCAGCACCTTCGCCTGGTCCGGACCGGGCACCGGGTTGATGTCGAGCTTCGTCCGCTCGCGGAGCTCCTTCGTCGCGATGTCGAGCGGCAGCTTCGCCGCGTCGGCGAGGATTTGCGCCGCCGGCTCCGGGTTGGCCAGGATCCACGTCCGCGCCCGCTCGTACTGCGTCAGCACGCGTTGTGTGTAGGACGGGTACTTCGTCGTGAACTTGCGCCGGCCGTTGAGAAATCCGTAGGTGTTGAAATCGATGTTGCGGTAGATCAGCCGGGATCCGCTCTGGATCTCGGTCTGGGCCATGAACGGGTCGAGCCCCGCCCAGGCATCGACCTGTCCCCGCTCCAGCGCGTTCTTGCCGTCGCTGTGCTGGAGGTTGACGATCTCGACATCCGACTGCCGCAGGCCGTTGGCGTGCAGTGTCTGGAGCAGGAAGAAGTACGGATCGGTCCCTTTCGTCGCGGCGATCTTCTTGCCCTTGACCTGGCTGGCCGCAGTGAGCGGTGAGTCTTTCGCCACGACCAGGGCGGTCCACTCCGGGCGGGAGTAGATGTAGACCGCCTCGATGTCCGAGCCGTTCGCCTTCGCCAGCAACGCCGCCGATCCCGCCGTGGAACCGAAATCGACCGCGTCCGAGCGCAGGAACTCGTTTGCCTTGTTGCTGCCGGCGCTGAGCGTCCAGGTCACCTCGATCCCGTCCGCCTTGAGGTCCTCCTCCAGCCAGGCGAACTTCTTCAGCACGAGGCTGCTCGGGTTGTAGTAGGCGTAGTCGAGCCGGATCTTGTCCGGCTTGTCGTCCCCGGCCAGAGCGCCACCGCGCGAGCGGAACGCCAGCGTGCCCGCCGCGACCGCGCCGAATCCGAGGAGTTGCCGGCGCGACACAGGAAGCGCCAGTGCGGCCACGCCGCTTCCCGTCCGCGTGCCAATCGTCGTGTTCTCCATACCGTTATCCTCCGTAGCGCCACCGCGCTGTCGTTGGGGCAAACGCCTCACGGGCGTCGGCCCACCATGGACCGACGCTTCTATGTTTCTCCGTACTCTTGAATATCCGTGATGGGCTAGCGATGTCCCGGCATCGCCGGCCCGGTGGTCAGGCCGGACACGAAACGTCTCCGGCGATCAAGGGGTGGCCATCCGGCCGCTGACCGGATGCGCCGGCGACCGGCGAGATGCCGAAGTGGGCGAGGATCGCACCGCGCAGGGGGAGCAGTGCCGGGTCATCCCGCCGGCGTGGCCGCGGGATGCCGACCGGGATCGTGGCGGCGACGGTCGCGGGCCGGCTGCCAAGGATGACGATCCGATCGGCGAGATAGAGCGCTTCGTCCACGTCGTGCGTGACCAGCACGACGGTCGGCTGCCGCACCGCGCTCGCCTGCAGCAGCAAGTCCTGCATCCGCATCCGGGTCAATGCATCGAGGGCGGCGAACGGCTCGTCGAGCAACAGCACCTCCGGCTCGCCGACGAGTCCGCGCGCCAGCGCCGCCCGTTGCGCCATGCCGCCGGAGAGCTGGTGCGGGTAGGCGCGCTCGAAGCCGGTCAGGCCGACCCGGTCGATGATCGTCCCGATGCCGTCGCGCTGGCCGCGCCGCCGAACGCCGAGCGCGACATTGCTGGCGACCGTGCGCCAGGGGAGCAGCCGCGGCTCCTGGAAGACGACCGAACAGCGCGAATCGACCCCACGTACCGGCTCATCGCCCAGCGCGACCGACCCGTGCGTCGGCCGGTCGAGTCCCGCCAGCAGCCGCAACAGCGTCGATTTGCCGCAGCCGCTCGGTCCGAGCAGCGCCAGGAACTCGCCTGGCTGGATCGCCAGCGAGACGCGATCGATGACCGGCAGGGACGCCCGCGCGGGGCCGAAGTGCTTGCTGATCGAGGTGACGGAAACCGGAAGTGCCACGTCGGCGATCCCTCTCGCGCTCGTTACCCGCTCCTGGCGGGACAACGAAAAACCCTCATCGGTCGATGAGGGTGCGGCGATCAGCGGATCCACCACCAGCGCGGCGCGTGCGGCGCCTCGCTGCTCCCCCTCATCGTCCAGCTCGTTGCTGACGGCATTAGCACCTGTCCCGGGACACTCATTGTCCGGATCGGGGTGGTTGCTGGGGCTTCATCGGGCCGTTCCCTCTGCCCCTCTGGATGAGAAGTGGTGACGTCTTCGGTTGTTGGGTTCAGACAATACCGGGCGATCGCGCTCCCGTCAACCCCGGTTCGTGATCGATTTCATCCAATCATGTCCGGTGTTGTCCACCCCGCACGTCGCATCTTGGGCGCACGGCCTAAGAGACATTGAGATATTCGACCATTACGTATTTATCCACTACGTCCTCCGGAGGCCGTTCATGAGTCCGGAAGGATGGCTTCGCAGGATGTCGGGGCGACCCCGCGTAGTCGCCCTCGCCGCCACCACGACGGCTCCCTGTCGCCAATACGCCCCGCTGTCATTCCGACGCAGGAGGAATCTCCCGCCGC
>JAICKJ010000058.1 GCA_025928015.1 Thermomicrobiales bacterium | reverse complement strand
GCCCAGATCGTGTCCACCCAATGGAACCAGCGCATGAGGATGAAGCTCGGCACCAGCGTGACCGTCGCCGGGATCATGAGCGTCCCGAGGTAGAGCATGAAGATGAGATCGCGGCCGGGAAAGCGCAGCCGCGCGAAGGCGAACCCGGCCAGCGAGCAGAAGAAGAGCTGGCCCGCGGTGACGCAGACCGCGTAGAAGACCGTGTTGGCGAAGAACCGCCCGAACGGCATCAATTGAAAGACGTGGATGTAGTTGTGCCATTGGACCGGGCTGGGGATGAGCTGCGGCGGCCAGGCGAAGATCTGGCCGGCGCCCTTGAGCGAGGTCGAGATCATCCAGACGAAGGGGAAGATGGAGACGATCGCCATCGCCGTCAGGACGATGTAGGCGACCATCGGTCCGCCGACCGTCCGGACGACATGCCGCAGCCGTGACCGGCCGGGGACGATGATCTGCTGTGTAGTGGTCGCCGTCGCGGCGTTCTCGGTCATGCTTGCCTCTCCCGAAATCTGATGACATGGACGATGGCAGAACTGCTCAGCTCTCGTCCCGACCAACCTGGGTCGTCTCTGCCAATCTCCTGCGCTGTCATTCTGACCGGAGGGAAGAATCTCCCGCCGCGGCGGTTCCCGTCGCCAGCGGGCGCAATCTTCATTCGGATTCCGTTTCGATTCCCTACACGAATTCATAGCCGCTCGCGCGCGACCGTCCGACGCGAAGCTGGAGATAGGTGATGACGAACAGGACCGCGAAGAGGAAGTAGGCCATCGCCGATGCGTATCCCATCCGGAAATACTGGAAGGCGTTGTTGTAGAGATGGAGATTGTAGACGTAGGTGGAGGTGCCGGGGCCACCGTTGTTGGTGACCAGGAAGACCTGGTCGAAGACCTGAAATGAGCCGATGACGGAGATGACGGTCACGAAGAGCAGCGCCGGCGCGATCATCGGGATGGTGATGTTCAGGAACCGCCGCCAGCGGGTTGCGCCGTCCAGTGCCGCCGCCTCATAGAGGACCTTCGGCACGCCCTGCAGCGCGGCGAACAGGATCACGGCGTAGTAGCCGGCCGACTTCCAGACGGACATGATCGCCAATGCCGGCATCGCCCAGCGCGTGTCGGTCAGCCAGCCGATCGGCGGGACGCCGAAGACGCCGAGGATGGCGTCGAGGACGCCGACGTCCGGATTGAAGATCCACTGCCAGATGAACGCGACCGCCACCGCCGAAGTCAGGACCGGGACGTACATCGCGGCCCGGAAGAAGGCGATGCCCCGCACCGCCTGGTTCATCGCCGACGCCAGCGCCAGCCCGATCACGATGCTCGGCGGCACCGTCAGGATCACGTAGTAGACCGTGTTCTTGACGCTGACCCAGAACAGGTCGTCCTTGGTGAACATGGTCACGTAGTTCTGGACGCCGATGAACTTGGGCGGCGTCAGCAAGTCCCACTCGGTCAGACTCATGTAGAACGCGAAGACGACCGGAAAGGCGAGGAAGACGAGGACGCCGATCAGGTTTGGCAGGATGAAGAGATAGCACGTCCACGTCTTTTTCAGCGTCTTGAGCATCGTCGGTGTTATCCCGTGCGATGGCGCCGGTGCGGACCGCGGTCACCACCCTGACCGCGGTCCGCCCGGCGTCTCCTGCCGGTTGCTAGCTGCTGTGCTTCTTGAGGAACCCGTCGATCTTCGGCTCGAGCACCTTGGCCGCGTCGGCGGCTGTCTCCTTGCCGCGGTTCACCTTGTCCTCCTCGCGCGCCCACTCGGCCGAAAGCTCGTTCCAGGCCGGCGTGATCGGCAACTGGACCGAGTTCTCGATCGCGTCGGTGAAGACCTGCGGTCGCTCGATCGCCTTGTGCGCATCGAGGAAGGCGGGCGACTTCTGGACCGACTTCAGCACCGGCACGAAGAGCCCGGACTCGGCGATCACCTTCTGCCCCTCGGGCCCGCAGGAGAACTTGACGAACTCCCACGCCTGCTTCTGGAACTTGGTCTTGGCGCTCACCGAGAGCCCGGTCGAGCCCATGTCGGTCTTCGCGGTCGTGCCGTCCGGTCCCACCGGCAGCGGCGCGATATCGAAGTCCAGATCCTTCTGGCTCGAAAACGCGGGGTAGAACCAGTGGCCGGTCAGCGCCATGGCCGCGCGGCCGCCCTGGAACATGTCGGCACCGGCCTGGGTTGCGACCTGCTCGGCCGTCGGCGCCACGTGATGCACGTTCGCCAGATCGGCATACCACTGGATGGCCGCCGAGATCTTGGGGTCGGTGATGGTGCTCTTGGTCGGGTTGACATACCGGTCGAACCACTGACCGCCATTCCCGGTCCCGAGCACGGTCGCGCTCAGCGGCCACCACCAGGCGTCCGCGAAGCCGAACTGCGTGACGCGGCTGCCCGATTTCTTGGTCAGCTTTGTGGCGGTATCGAGGAACGCGTCCCAGTTCCAGGACTTGTCCGTCCAGTCCGCTGGGGGCGGCTGCACGTCCGCGTCTTTGAAGAGCTTCTTGTTGTAGTAGATGACGACGCCGGTGTACTGCTCAGGCAGCACGTACTGCTTGTCCTTGTACTTGAACATGTCCATCAGGTCGGGGACGGAATCCGTCTCAATGACCTGCTGGAAGTCGGCGTCTTCCTTGATGAAGTCGTTCAGGTCGGCGAAGATGTTGCGGTCCGCCAGCCCGGAGTAGGTCAGCTCCCAGGACATCATGATGTCCGGGCCCTTTCCGCCCGCGAACTGGGTCTGGATCTCCTGCACCGGGTCGTTCTTGGCGACCTGAGCCTTGATCTTGATCTGCGGGAACTTCTGCATGAAGGCGTCGATGATCTTCTGGCGGGTCTTCGCCTCCTCGGCGTTGGCGCCGAAGAAGAAGTTGAGCTCGGCGGGCTCGAGATTCTGAGCGGCCTGCCGGCTGGTGGCTCCGCCCGCGCGGGGCGCGGCGAACGTGGTCAGCGGCCTGGCCAGGGGCAGCGTTGCCGCCAGTCCGCCTCCGGCCTTGACGAGATCCCGACGAGTCCATGTCCGTGCCATCGCGAATCGCTCCTCTCCGGCCTGCCGCGTGGTGCGCGCGGGCAGCGCCATCCGATCCCTTCCGAACGAGCTGTCACGTCGACTGATCCCGGTCCTCCCGTCTCCTTTCGTGCCTACGGCGGGCAATCGACTCGCCCCGTTGCGCGCTGCCTGCCAATCGTCGCCGCCGACCGTTGGATTCTCTGCAATCGGTTTCAAGCTAGCACCCGGCGGGTACCGCTGTCAACGCTGCCCGGCGGGCGGGTGCGGTCCGATTTGCACACAATCGATTGCACGACCGGCGGCGCGACGGCACCGCGACGCGCGCATGGACATGACGACGGGGCGTCCGGATTTCCGGACGCCCCGCTGTCGTGTTGCGACGTGGTTGTCGTTTGTCCTAGTAGGAGTAGGACGAGCGGTGGGAGCGGCGTTCCTGGAAGCACTCGCGGCAGTAGACCGGCTTGTCGCCGCTCGGCTTGAACGGCACTTCCGTCTCCTTGCCGCAGGCGCTGCAGACCGCCGGGTACATCTGGCGCGGGCCAGAGCTGTATCCGCCGCCGCTGCTACCGCCGCTGCTGTAGCTGTCGCCGCCGCTGTTGCGCTGCGCCTTGCGGGCGGCGCGGCAGGACGGGCACCGCATGGGATCGGAATAGCCGCGCTCCTGGTAGAACGCCTGCTCGCCGGCGGTGAAGGTGAATTCCTGGCCGCAGTCGCGGCAGACAATGGTTCGATCGCTCATGATCTGAGGTTCCTTTGATTTTCCGTGGCCGGCGTTGCGCCGTGACCACCTGGTACATAGAGGAGGAGTGTCCCGGCTCATGCCGGTCCGCCCTCGGGTTGTCTGCGGCCCGGTCACGCTCCCACGATGGGACCATGATCGGTGTCGCGTTTGGCCGCGTGCCAGCGCCGGTAACCGCCGCCGACCGCGCGCCCGCGATTCAGGTGAGGAGCCATGCCTCGGCCGTGTCCTCACCCGCGTTGTCCGTCCGTCGCCTCCTCTCTGGCGTGTTCGAGTACTGCGGCGGGAACCGTTGGTGGTGTTCCCGCCGGCGCGGACGCCGGATCGCTCGCGGCCACCGCCGGCGAGGTCTCGTCGACCCCCTCCAGCAGCCAACCACGGAGCTTGTGACGGCCTGCCTGGCTCAGCCAGCCGCTCACATTCTCCTGGATCATCCGCAACGCGTCTGGCAGGTCCTCGCGGCTCATGCCGCCCTCACCCAGCCAGGGGCGTTCGATAGGATCAGGCACGCCCGCGCGCGTGCACCGCCGGATTCGGATGCACCAGAAGCGCGGCTGCGCCGGGTCGCGCGCGGGCTCGACCCGGTACATTCGCCCGGTGGACGGGACCTTGATGAAAAATCCCATGCCGCTGGGCGATCGCTCGTCGACGACTTCCAGTGTGTGCACCATTACTGATCTCGCTCCACGAAACCGGCCGCTTGCCCGTAATCGGGCCGCGTCACCGGACGCCGTGTGCCGCCGCTCCGGCGGGCGTGCTTCTGCCGGTAGCAGTCCGCGCAATAGACGGGCCGGGTCGGGTCGGGCTCGAACGGCACCTCGGCGGTTTGCCCGCACGCCGAGCATTGCACCCGGTGCGGTTGCCCCACCGGCGCGCTCAGCCGGTCGCGTCCGCCCCGGCGAGACCGCCGCGGACGGCCGCTGACCGTGCCCTCGGACGTGCTGGCCGGCGCCGGCGGCCGCGGCCGCGCCACGAGCGTCGACGGCTCCTCAGCCTCGCTGTCAAGCGCCGCGATGGCGCCTCGCCACGGAGCGCGCGGGACGCGCCGGCCGAGGCTGCGCTCGAGCTGGCGCCACTTCTTGCCGTCGTCCGGCCCGAGCAGCGTGATCGCCTGCCCCTGCCGTCCCATCCGGCCCGTGCGGCCGATGCGGTGGGTCAGAAGCTGCGACGACTCCGGCAATTCGACATTGATGACCTGGGCGACATGGGTGACGTCCAGACCCCGCGCGGCGACATTCGTCGCCAGCAGGATCGGCACGTCGCCGGAGCGGAAATCGGCCATCACGCGATCGCGCGCGTTCTGGGAGAGGTTGCCCTGCAGGTCGGCGACCGGGTAGCCGTCGCCGGCCAGCTTGCGGGCGAGCTTGCGCACGCCGTGCTTGGTGCGGCCGAAGACGATCACCGAGCCGTCGCCCCGGTGGTCGAGCAAATCCTTCAATGCCTCGATCTTGTTGCCGTCGGCCACGTCGTAGGCGATGTGCTCGATCGGCGCCGCGTCCTCGGGGTTCGGGTCAACCGTGACGGTGATCGGGCGGTCGAGGTGCCGGTCAGCGGTCTTCCGCACCCAGTCGGGCACGGTTGCCGAGAAGAGGACGGTCTGTCGGTCGGGCGTGGCGCGGCTCATGATCCGCTCGACGTCCGGCGCGAAGCCGAAATCGAGCATCTCGTCAGCCTCGTCGAGGACGAGCAGCCGGATCTTGTCGAGCCAGAGCGCGCCCTGCTGCAGGAAGTCGAGCACCCGACCGGGCGTCCCGACGATGATCTGCGCGCCGCGTTTCAGCATCTCGCGTTGCGGGCCCGGGGCGCGGCCGCCGAAGAGCAGGCCGACCTTGATGCCCTTGGCCGCGCCGAGCTCCTCCAGCACGCCGCCGACCTGGACCGCGAGCTCGCGGGTCGGGGTCAGGACGAGCACCTGGACGTGGCGCTGGCGCGTTTCGACCAGCTCGATCGCGGGAATGCCGAAGGCGAGGGTCTTGCCGGAGCCGGTCCGGGCCTGACCGATGAGATCGCGCCCATCGAGGAGCGCGGGAAGCGCCTCGGCCTGGATCGGCGTCGGCGTGTCGATGCCCATGCGGGCGAGTGCGGCGAGCGTATCAGCGCTCACGCGCATACTGGCGAACGAGGCGTCTGCCTCGGTCACCGCTTCTTCAGGAGCAAGTGCAATCAAAAAGTTGTGAACCTTCTTCGCGCAGCGTGAGGCGATGGGACATGTAAGGGCAAACGGCCGAGCCGGTCAGTACGGCTCGACGACCCAGTGGCTGCGCGCGTCGCAGAGGGACATTGGCGTACTGTCGCGCGGACGATTCCGCGCATCCCTGACGTTATGCAAACATACCACATTTTGGCCGATCGTGCCGCTTTGCTCGCGCCGCATCTCCGGTGGCGTCGGGTCACCTGCTACCAATCCCCCGCATCCTTGCGACAAAGCACGCTGAACCATTCCTCGCGCTCCTTGCCCGGTTGGCGCCCCACGTCGATCGCGGTCTCGAGCAGCACCAGTCCGGGCACGCTCGCGAGGACCACGCGGAACGACGCGTCGTTCTGATTGGCGAAGAGCCGCTCATCCCGGTAATGCTCGCCATCGCCGTGCTTGAACGAGGCGAACAGGATGCCGTTGGGCACCAGCGCCTGGCGGTAGCGCCGCAGCACGCCCGGCAGTTCGGCGTGGGGCACGTGGAGCAGCGCGGCACATGACCACACGCCGTCGAATTCCTCGTGGAACGCGACGTCCTGGTGACGCAGATGGAGCGCCGTGACCGGCAGCGTCCGGCGCACGTGCTCGACCATCGCGATCGACGCGTCCATCGCCACGACGTCATACCCGAGCTGCTGAAAGACCAGACTGTCACGGCCGGAACCGCATCCGGCATCGAGGATGCGGCTGCCGGCCGGCAGGTAGCGCAGAAACCGCTGATGCAGGTGCGACAGATCGACGGATGCGGTGCGCGCGATGAACGATTCCGTGTGCCGGTCGTACCATGCCGCCGAGTCGATGGTGTCCAAAGTCACGGTGTGCCTCGCTGATCTGGTGTTGTCGCCGTCTACACCTTTACGCGCGAACGGAAGGGCGGCGTGCCGATGGCACCGAGATCGACCCGAAAGAGCGAGCCGGCCAGCGCGCCGAGCTCCGGCCCCCGCTGATGGCCACCGGCGGTCGTCGCGTAGGCGACGTCGTAGCGCGGTCCGCCGAACGTGACGCTGGAGACCTGCGCCACCGGGAAGCGGACCGACCCGAGCGGCGCGCCATCGGCCGCGAAATGGTAGATCGCGCCGCCGCCCCAGTGCGCCGACCAGATCGTGCCCGCCCGGTCGACCGCCATGCCATCCGGCGTGCCGTTCTCCTTCGGCGACCGCACCAGCACCGACCGGTTGCCGACCAGCCCGGTGCCCCGGTCGTAATCGAGGCGATAGATGACATAATGATTGGTGTCGGTGTGATAGAAGGTCGTCAAATCCGGGCTGAATCCCATGCCGTTGGAGAGCCCGATGTCGTCGTAGAGCAAGGAGAGCGATCCGTCGGTGTCGAGCCGGTAGAGCCGCGCCAGCCCCTTCGGATCGGGCATCGTGCCGCAATAGACGCGCCCCTCGGGGTCGGCGATGACGTCGTTGAAGCGGCCCTCACGCTCGGCCGGGATCTCCTCGACGATGGTCGCCGTCTCCCCGTCGCGCCAGCGCAGGATCCTGCCGCCAGAGCAGAAGAGGAGCAGTGCGCCGTCGTCCTGGATCGTGAACCCGCCGATCATGCCGGCGTGCGTGTGCGCGCGCTCGTTGGCGCCCGTCGCCGGGTCGTAGCGGTTGAGCTGCCCGTTGGCGATATCGAGCCAGTAGAGCACCTGCTCTTCCTCGTGCCAGAGCGGCCCTTCCCCGATCTCGCTCGGCGCATCGACCACCACCTCTGGCACTCCGGCCGTCACCACCTCCTCGGCCACGGTTCACCCCTTTCGTCATCCCGCCTGCACGCCCTCGTTGATTCCCGCTATTGAGCGCTCCGTGGGCGCCCCTGTCAACCCGTTGACAGGGGCGGGTGGCGACGATGCGGATTGCGGCGCGTGACGTTCAGACGCGGGCGAGGTAGGCGGGTACCTCGTCGGCGGTCAGGGGCGGGGAGAAGAGCGCGCCCTGGCCGCGGGCGCAGCCAGCCAGGCGGGCGTATTCGAGCTGGGTCTCCGTTTCGACGCCTCCGGCGCAAACCCGCATGTTCAGCGTGTGGGCCAGCGTCGCGATGACCTTGATGATCGCCAGGTCCGCCGGGTTCTCGCCGAGCGGGGCGATGAGCTCACGATCGATCTTCAGTCGGTTGGCCTTGAGCCGCGGCAAGGCGGCGATGGAGGTCTGGCCGGTGCCGAAGTCGTCGATCGCGATCTGCACGCCGAGGTCCCGCAGCGTCGTCAGTATCGGCGCGGCGGCGATCACGTCGTCGAGCAGGATGCGCTCGCTCACCTCCAGGCAGAGCTGCCGGGCCTCCAGGCCGCTGGTTTCCAGACAGCCTTCGAGATACCCGATCAGGTCGTCGCCGGTCAGCTCGCGGCCGGAGATATTGAGGCTCAGCACGAGCGGCGCGATCATCAGCCCGGCGTCACGCCACTGGCGCATCTGCCCGCAGGCTTCGTTCATCGCCCACCGACCGATCGGCTCGATCAGTCCGGTCTCCTCGGCGATCTGGATTAAGTCATCCTGCGGCACCAGCCCGTGTCCCGGCCGATGCCAGCGCACCATCGCCTCCAGACCCACCACCGCGCCGGTGTGCAGATCGACTTCCGGCAGATAGACAATCGCCAGCTCGCCACGTTCGAGCGCGGTCTGAAGATCGGCTTCCAGCTCCAGGCGCCGCACGGCGATGCCGTGCATCTCGGGCTCGTAGAGCGCGACGCTCGCCCGGCCGCTCGCCTTGGCCCGATACAGCGCCAGGTCGGCTGCCCGCAGCAGCTCCCCCGGTTCGCCGAGCCGCGGCCCGCTCAGCGCGATCCCGATGCTGGTATTGAGCACGGTCTGGCGCTGTTGCAGCGTGACCGGCTCGCGCATTGACTCGAGCATGCACTGGGCGGTCGCCAGCGCATCGTGCTCGTCGGCACCGGTGAGCATGATCGCGAACTCGTCCCCGCCGAGCCGCGCGACCACGTCATCCGGCCCGACGCAGGTCTGGAAACGCCGGGCCAGCGCTTTCAGCGCCTGGTCGCCGGCGTCGTGGCCGAGGCTGTCATTGACGACCTTGAACCGGTCGAGATCGGCGAAGAGCACCGCCACCCCGCGCCCGGCCTCCAGCGCTTCCCGCAGCCGGTTCTGGAAGGCGAGGCGGCTCGCCAGCCCGGTCAGATGATCCGTGAAGGCCATCGAGGACAGGCGGTCTTCGAGCTCGATCTGGGCGGTCACGTCGCGGCCGTTGATGACGATTCCCTGAATCCCGGGCTCGTCGAGCCGGTTCGCGCAGGTCGCGCCGATCCAGCGCCAGGCGCCGCTCTTGTGCCGGACGCGAATCGAGCGATATTGCGGCTGCCCGGGATTCTCGCGCAGATCATCCCAGAACGTCTTGACGAGCGGCAAATCCTCCTCGTCGAAGAGGTGCCACATCTGCTCCCTGAGCAATTCCCTGGGCTCGTAGCCGAGGACCGATCGGACGGCCGGGCTGAGATAGGTGAATTCGCCCCAGGCATTCACGACGGCGATGACGTCGGCCGAGTTCTGGATCAGGGCCCGCAGGTGCTCGTCCGAGTTGCGCAGGGCCTCGGCCGCCCGTCGCTGCTCATCGATGTCCTGCAGCATGGCGACCACATACTCCGCCTGTCCCTCGGTATCGCGAACCAGCGAGACGGTGAGATGCCCCCAGATCGTGTGGCCATACTTGTGGCGGTAGCGTGCCTCGGCCTGAAACGACTCGACCTGCCCCCCGGCAAGCTGCTGCCAGAGCAAGGCCAACCGCGTCCGGTCGCCTTCGTGGAGGAGCGAGGAGGCATCGATCGCGCGAAGCTCGTCCTGGGTGAACCCGAGCATGGCCAGCAGCGCCGGGTTCGCCTCCAGCGTCTCGCCCGTCATGTCGGCGACCCAGATCCCGATCCCCGATTCGAGGAAGAGGGACTGGAAGCGGGCCTGGCTGTCCCACAGGTCGGCGCGGGTCCGCTCCAACCGCGTGACGAGCGCGGCGAGGATCGTCTCCTGCTCGTGGAGAATGACCACCCGCGTGCGATCCTGATAGCCGTGAATCAGCGATGCCAGGACACCCATCGCCCGGCGGTGCGCGTCCTGCCACTGGCCGGGCAGGGCCTGGATCAGTAGGTCGGTCAAGACGGCGTGTGATCGGGCCAGCCCATCGCCGCTCATGTAGAGGAGATCGGCCAGATCCGTGCCGAGCTGCCGGGCCCCGGCCTGCGCCTCCGCATCGCCCCGGGCGAGCAGCGGAATGAGCCGTCCAACCAGCGCGGCGATGCGCGTCTGCATTTCCGCGTGGCTGAATGCCGGCGCGCTGATCGGCACGATCTGGCGTAGCCACGCGCTGCTGGTGGCCTCCTCGTATGCCCGGAGCCGCGCCTCGACGTCGTCGCGTGACGGCGCTCCGTTGATCAACGCCGCCCGGCTGGAAGGCAACGTGGACTCGCTGGACGGGGGCATCATCTAGCCTCTTGCCGGTACTGCCGGCTTCTTCGCGACACCACCGAACGCCATCGCCCGGTCTGGCTCATCGTAAAACAAATCGTCGAGACCTTCCGGATGCCACCGTGGTAGCGCGACGAGGCCGGGCTCCTCCAGCGTGAGCCCTTCGAAGTACGGGGTGATGGCGTCGTAGGAGCGGAAGTGCATCAGACTTGCCAGTCGGCCAACCGAGGTGTCCGGCGGCGGCAGCTCGAGCCCGGTGTCGCCGAGCGTCGCGTGCGAGAGGAGCAGATAGCTGCCGGGGGCCATCGCCTGCTTGTAGGCGCGCACGGTTCGCAGCGCCTCCGCGTCATCGAGGATGCTGTGCAGCACCAGCAGGAACAGCACGGCGATGGGGCGGGCGAAGTCGAGCCGGGCGCGGACCTCGGGATGGGTGAGGATCGCCGCCGAGTTGCGGATATCCTCCTCGATCGCCACCGTACGCGGATCGCCGGCGAGCAGCGGCGCGCTGTGGGCGATCGTGATCGGGTCGAAATCGACGTACACGACCCGCGCCCCGGGCTGGACGCGCCGGACGATCTCATGGACATGGCCGACGGTCGGGATGCCGGAGCCGAGGTCCAGGAACTGGTCGATGCCCTGCCGCGCCGCGTATTCGACCGTTCGCCGGAGGAAGGCACGGTTCGCGCGCATCATGTTCGGAATGTCGGGGTAGAACGCGATCGCCTCTTCGGCGGCCCGCCGGTCCACCTCGAAGTTGTGGTTGCCGCCCAGGTAATAGTCGTACATTCGGGCCAGGCTTGGGCGGTTGAGCGGGATATCGGCTGCAGCCCAGGCCGGCCGGGGTCGTGAATGCATGTCCAACTCCGCGCGCCGCGCTCGTCATTGAGTGCGAGCAGGGATCCATCACCTCCATACTACACCACCACCATGGCCGCGCCGGGCTCCTGAAGGCCGCGGCCGGTGACCGGGAGGTGGCGACCGGAGGCCACAAAAAGCCCCCGCGCCCGGGAAGGTCAGGGACGCGGGGGCAACGAAGGAGGGAATCGGGAAGTGGTCGGAATCAGGCGGCGCGTGCCTCGTGGCGGGTCTCCGCCCTGCGCGCGTGCCGGGTCAGCGTCGCGCGCAGGATGTCGAGCGATTCGTCGTCCAGCGCGAGGTGCCCCAGGCGGTGCAACAGCGCGGCGCGGTGCTTGCACACCGGGTCGTCGAACTGCCCGGCCGTGCATTCGCACGACCACGGTGTCACTTCGTAGGCCATGCCCGGGTCGTGGCTGCTGGTGGCGACCCAGAGCCCGGAACCGGCGAGCTGGCGGACCTGGACACCTTCGGCAATGGCGCGGCGCAAAGCCGCCTGCCAGCGGTCCGGGGTGCTTTCGCGGAGTGTGATTCGGTTCGTCATACGTCCTCTCCCTGGCGCCGAAACCGCGTTCCACATGGCCGTTCCAGCGCCGCATTCTAGGGTTCCATCTTACCATAATTGCGAATAGAACGCAAGTTCTGTTCTGCTCTGATCGTCACAGATTGGCTTGCAATTACGGGCCAAATGCCCGGTCGAGGAGCGGCTGGCGATGGGCAATGAAGCGGATGCGCGGCGATTCCGCGCCAACCTC
This sequence comes from Thermomicrobiales bacterium, assembly GCA_025928015.1. Lineage (GTDB taxonomy): Bacteria > Chloroflexota > Chloroflexia > Thermomicrobiales > UBA6265 > JAICKJ01. Next base: position 5,380 of record JAICKJ010000058.1, on the reverse strand, counting down.
CAGGGTGAGATCGACAGCATCGCGACCTACGAGGCGCTGGCCGCCATGACGGCGCAACCGGAGCTCGCCGAGGTCTATCAACGCCTCGCCGCCGAGGAGCGCCGCCACGCCGATCTCTGGCGGACGAAGCTGCGTGAGGCGGGCGGTGACCCGGCCTCAGTCCCCGGCCATCCGGGCTGGCGGACGCGCGTCCTGATCTGGCTGGCGCGGCGTTTCGGCCCGGGGCTGATCCTGCCCACGCTCATGGAGCAGGAGGAGGCCGACAGCGGCGTGTACGACAACCAGCCCGAGGCGACCGCCGCCGGGCTGCCGGCGGTGGAACGCTCCCACGCCCGGGTCTTCGCCGCCATCGCCGAGAGCCCCCGCGGCGGGCTGGAGGGCAGCGCCGTCGCCAAGCTGGAGGGGCGCCGCCATCGCGCCGGCGGTAACGCCTTGCGGGCGGCGGTGCTGGGCGCGAACGACGGGCTCGTCTCCAACGCCAGTCTCGTCATGGGCGTGGCCGGCGCGAAGCTGGCGGCCACGTCGATCCTGCTCACCGGCCTCTCCGGCCTCCTCGCCGGCTCGCTCTCCATGGCCCTCGGCGAGTGGCTCTCCGTCCAGAGCGCCCGCGAGTTGAACCGCAAGCAGATCGGGTTGGAAGCGGAGGAGCTCGCGGCCTTCCCGGAAGAGGAGGCGACCGAGCTGGAGCTGATCTATCGCGCCAAGGGCGTGCCGGCCGGCGAGGCGAAGGCGATGGCCGCGCGGATCATCAGCGACCGCGCCGCCGCGCTCGACACGCTGGCCCGCGAGGAGCTGGGCATCGACCCGGAGGAGCTGGGCGGCTCCGCCTGGGAGGCCGCGATCACCTCGTTCGTCCTCTTCTCGGTCGGCGCGATCTTCCCGGTCGCGCCCTACTTCGCGCTGAGCGGCTGGACGGCGGTCGGCGTGAGCATCGCCCTGAGCGTGATCGCCCTCTTCGTCCTCGGCGCCCTGATCACCGTCATGACGGGCCGCAACGCCTGGTTCTCCGGCAGCCGCCAGGTCGTTATCGGCATCGCCGCCGCCGCCATCACCTTCGTCGTCGGCAAGCTCATCGGCTCCGCCATCGGCTGATCAGGCGGAAGGGCCGGCGGATCTATCGCGCCATAGCTCCGGACCTTGTGTGCGGTTTCGTGGCGAGAAGGTCCGACGCGTCCGCGATGACGTTCACGGGACGGTTCGCGTCTCGTCCACGGGGACGGTGCCATGCAAGGCATCCCGCAGCCGCTGGTTCTGCCGCTCCAGCTCCTGGATGCGCGCCCTTGCCGGTCCTCGTCCACCACTGCCGATGAGCCAGAGGATCAGCCCGAGCAGCAGCGTGGCCAGCAGCCCGATGATCGAGAGCACGAGCATGACCGTCGCGTCCGTTTGCCCGATCATCGTCATCTCGTCATGAGCCGCGGCGTTGAGCAGCGCCAGCACGGTGAACGCGAACGCCAGCAGATCGAACCCGAGACAGCAGAGCAGCACCACCCGACGCAAGCAACCCAACTGCGCATCCTTTCGTTGACTGGCAACGCATCGCGGACGTCAAAGTCAATGACAACGGTGCATCATGATGCTACGCCGCCTCGCGTGTCATTTCGACGAAGGAGAAATCTCCCGTCGCAGCGGCTTGCGCAGCCAATCACTCCGTCCGCCCCTGTCGCTCCCCAACGCTGTCATGCTGACCGGAGGGAAGCATCCCCCGGCGACGCCGGTCCGCCGCCGCGGACAGCTGCGTGGGTGACATGTGTTGCCTGCGGGCAAGCGCTTCGCACAGGCATGCTTCCCTTCGGTCAGCATGACGGGCCAGGCAGGTTTGCCAACCTTCCGTGATCGTCCAGCGTGGCCAGCACTCGCATCTGCTCGTCAGAGAGATTGCCTTCGGCAATCTCAGGACAGGCTCCCGATCCGCTCGGAATGACGATGAAGCGATCGGGAAGAGCAAAACAGATGGATTCGCGACGACGGACGCACGCCGTGCGCCCCCTTCATCCAGTGTCGTGCTCAACCTCGAAAAGGTTTCGTACGTTGAGCGCCTGATTTCAATCTGACGTCTCTCCGGCACCGGGCTTCGTCGCCCTGACCCGGTCCGTTGACGGCCGGGCGGCGTAGCCGGGCATACCGTTCCGTTTCCCGCCCACGCCCTCGCTACGTCGTCATCTCCGGCATTTCGACGCCCCCGGACGGCCGGAGCAGCCGCCACAGCCGCGGGCCGAGGAAGGTCAACAGCGCGAATGCGAAGATCGCCGCCGCGATCGGCCGCGTGATGAACGTCCCGTAATCCCCCTGGCTGATCTGCAATGCCCGCCGGAACTGCAATTCCGCCTCCGGCCCGAGAATCACCGCCACTACCGCCGGCCCGACCGGGATGTCGAACCGCCGCATCAGAAAGCCGACGACGCCGATTGCGTAGAGCACGATCAATCCGGTCACCGACTGGCTCTGCGACCAGGTGCCCAGACCGGCGAAGACGAGGATGCCGGCGTAGAGGAGAGGACGCGGGATCGAAAGCAGCCGCACCCAGAGCCCGACCAGCGGCAGGTTCAGCACCAGCAACATGATATTGCCGATGTAGAGGCTGGCGATCAGCCCCCAGACGAGATCGGGGCTCTTGTCGAAGAGCTGCGGGCCGGGGTTCAGGTTGTAGCGCTGGAAGGCGGCGAGCATGATCGCCGCCGTCGCCGACGTCGGCAACCCGAGCGTCAGCAGCGGTACCAGCACGCCGGCCGCCGAGGCGTTGTTCGCCGCCTCCGGCCCGGCGACCCCCTCGATCGCGCCCTTGCCGAACTCCTCCGGGTGCTTCGTCAACCGCTTCTCGATCGAATAGGAGAGGAAGGTCGGGATCTCCGCGCCGCCGGCCGGCAGGCTGCCGATCGGGAAGCCGAGCAGCACGCCGCGCAGCCACGGCTTCCATGACCGCGCCCACTCCTGCTTCGTCATCCAGAGCGACCCGCGCACCGGCACGACGTTGTCCGGGTCGTGCCGCATCCGCGCCGCCACCCAGAATGTCTCGCCGACGGCGAAGAGCCCGACGGCGACCGTCACCACGTCGATCCCGTTGAGCAGATGCTGGTTGCCGAAGGTGAACCGGGGCTGCCCGGTCAGCCCGTCGATGCCGACCAGCCCGATCGCCAGCCCGAAGAAGAGGCTGACGAAGCCGCGCACGAGCGACGAGCCGAGCAGCGCGGTGATCGTCGTGAAGGCGAGGACGATCAGCGCCAGATACTCGGCCGGACCGAACTTCAGCGCGACCCGGACCATGATCGGCGCCATCACCGTCAACCCGACCGTCGCGATCGTGCCGGCGACGAACGACCCGATCGCCGCCGTCGCCAGCGCTGCCCCGCCCCGGCCGCGCTTGGCCATCAAATTGCCTTCCAGCGCAGTGATGATCGAGGCCGACTCGCCCGGCGTGTTGAGCAAGATCGAGGTCGTCGAGCCGCCGTACATGCCGCCGTAGTAGATGCCGGCGAACATGATGAAGGCGCTGATCGGGTTGAGCGAGTAGGTCACCGGCAGCAGCAGCGCGACCGTCAGCGCCGGCCCGATCCCCGGCAACACGCCGACGAAGGTGCCGAGGAAGACGCCGAGCAGCGCCCAGAGGAGGTTCTCCGGCGTCAGCGCGACGCTGAAGCCGTGCGCCAGGTTGCTGAAAACGTCCATAAGTGCCCCCGCTGGCTCAGAGCACGCCGGCGAGCCAGCCGGCCGGCAGCCGGACTTCGAGACCGCGCGTGAAGACGAGATAGACCGCGAGCGAGAGCACGATGGCGATCGGGATGTCGCGGAGATAGCGCCGGCTGCCCATCGCGTAGGCCGCGACCTCGAACATCACCGCGCTGGCGACGACGAATCCGGCCCGTTCGATGAGCAGCACGAAGATGATGAGCGCGAGCGCGAGGATGCCGACCGTCCACCAGTCGGTCGGCAACGTCACATCGACATCCTCCGATTCCGCCGAAGGCGCCGCGCCTCCCGTGCGCAAGATGTCGATCACGTACCAGGCGCCGACGATGATCAACGCCCAGCCGATGATCTCCGGGATCACCCGCGGTCCCACCTTCGTGTAGGCGCGCGGCACGCGGATGTCCTGCGTCTCGATCAGGATGACGATGCCGAGGATGACGACGACCGCCGCGACGATCAGCTCCGCGAACTCGGCGATCTTCGACGGTTTCGTCGCCTCGGATGCTTCAGGCGTGTCGTTCCCGATCTTTGCATTGTTTGCCATGGTGATGTCCCGAAGCCCCGGAGCTGGTGGAGCGGTTTCGTTCTCAGCCTCGGAGAGGCTTTGTCGGTTGAGCGCCGGATTTCAATCTGGCGGTCCGAGGGGCGACCGCGCGGCCGCCCCTCGGACTGGTCCGGATCAGATGAGCCCGAGATCGCTCAGGATTCCCTTGGTCTTCTGTGCCTCCGACTGGAGATAGGTCGCGTACTCATCGCCCGAGAGATAGAAACCGGTCCAGCCGTTCTTGGCCAGCGCCTCCTGCCACCCCGGCGAGGTGGAGAGCTTGTCCATCGTCGCGGTCATGCAGTTCTTCGCGTCGTCCGAGATGCCCGGTGGCGCGACGATGCCGCGCCAGTTGGCCAGCTCGACGTCGATGCCCTGCTCCTTCAGCGTCTTGATGTCGCTGCCGAACGCGGCGGCCGGTGTGGCGTCGCCGCCAGCCTGTGCTTCCGCCCGGCCGGAGACGGCCAGCGCCCGCAGGTCGCCGCTCTCGATCTGCGACTCCCACTCGCTCAGTCCGGAGATGCCGGCCGTGACCTGGCCGCCGAGGATGGCGGCCAGCGCCTCGCCGCCGCCGGAGAAGGCGACGTAGTTCACCTTCGTCGGGTCGACGCCGGCGTCCTTGGCGATTAGCCCGGCCAGGATATGGTCGGTGCCACCGGCCGACCCACCGCCCCACGAGACGCTGCCCGGGTCCTTCTTGAACGCCTGGATCAGGTCGTCCAGCGTCTGGTACGGCGATTCTTTCGGCACGACGACGACCTCGTACTCGGTCGTCAGCCGGGCGAACGGCGTCCCCGGGTCGAGCCCGACCGGCGAGTCGTTCAGCTCGATGCCGCCGACCATCACGAGCCCCATGACCATCATCATGTTCTCGTCGCCCTTGTCCTTGCTGGTCAGCTCGGCCAGGCCGACCGTGCCGGCCGCGCCGGGCACGTTGAAGACCTCGACGCTCTTGTTGACCAGCTTCTGCTCCTGCAGGACGCGCTGGATCTCCCGCGCGGTCGTGTCCCAGCCGCCGCCGGGTCCGGCCGGCGCCATGACCTGCAGGTTGCTCGTCGGCCAGTCGGCCGAGCACGTCGCCTGCGCCGCCTTAGCGGGCGCGGCAACGGCGGGCGCCGCGGCCGCGCTGAACAGCCCGGTCGCGCTCAG
>JAICKJ010000099.1 GCA_025928015.1 Thermomicrobiales bacterium | reverse complement strand
TCGGACCGGCCGCGCACCTGGCCGAGCGTCGCGCGGCGCTCGACGCCGCCTGCGCGGCAGAGGGGCGCGACCCGGCGACGCTCGGCATCACCGGCGGGGTGACGATCGGCTACCCCGATCTCGGCCCGCTGCCCGGCTGGATGCGGGCCGACCCGTCAAGCTATTTCTCCGGCCCGGCGGATACCGTCGGCGCCCGGCTCGCCGAGTATGCGGCGCTCGGTGTCCAGCACGTCATCGCCAACGTCTACCCCTTCACCGAGGAGGCCGTCGCGCGGTTCGCGGCCGCCGCTACGGCGAGCCGCGAGATGGCTGCGAGCGGGACGCATGCATAGCCACGGCGGGCATGCGCCCGCCGACAGCGACCGGCCCGCGAGCGAGGCGAAACTGCGGCCGCTGCTGGTCGCCTTCGTCATCACCGTCGTCTTCCTCATCGTCGAGGCGGTCGGCGGCTGGATCACCGGATCGCTGGCGCTGCTGGCGGACGCCGGCCATATGCTGACCGACGTCGGCGCGCTCGGGCTCTCGCTGCTCGCCATCCGGCTGGCGCGGCGTCCCGCGACGCCCGAATACTCGTTCGGGTTCCACCGGGCGGAGGTGCTGGCGGCCGCGGTCAACGCCGCCGCGCTCATCGCCATCTCGCTCGTCATCTACTGGGAGGCCGCGCGGCGGTTGCTCAGCCCGCCGTCGGTCGATAGCGGTCCGATGCTGATCGTCGCGATCGCGGGCCTGATCGCGAACGCCGCGTCCGCCTGGGTGCTCTCGCGCGGTGGCGGCCACCGGCACAACCTGAACACCCGCGGCGCGTTTCTGCACGTCCTCAGCGACCTGCTCGGCTCGCTGGCCGCGGTCGTCGCCGCGTTGATCATGCTCGCCACCGGCTGGTACCTCGCCGACCCGATTCTCTCCGCGCTCATCGGCCTGCTGATTCTCTGGAGCGCCTGGCGGCTGCTGCGGGAGACGGTCGACGTCCTGCTCGAAGCGACGCCGGAGGGGATCGACGCGCCAGCGGTCGCGACCTCCCTGTGCAAGGTGGCTGGGGTCCAGGATGTCCACGACCTGCACATTTGGACCGTCACATCGGGCCTCATCGCCATGAGCGCGCACATCGAGCTGACTGGCGCGCGGCCGTGGGCCGATGTGCTGCCCGACCTCGGCGACATCCTGCGCTCGTTCGGCATCGCGCACATCACGCTCCAGCCCGAACGCCAGGACGAGGCAACCGCCGACCCCTACCGGGGCTGCACCCTCGACACCCCGGAGGGCCGCGCCGCCTGCGCCGCGCTCGCGCTGCGGCAGAAACACGCGCCCGGCCCGCGGGGATGAATTTCCGCGCTCAACCTACGAAACCTCTTCGAGGTTAAGGACGCTCCGTGTTCAGTCTCGGAGAGACTTCGTACGTTGAGCGCCTGATTTCAATCTGGCGTTCCTCGGCCCATTTGTCTCCACGCCTCACACGACCCAGAAGTTGTGGGCGAAGAGGATCGTCAGCATCGCCAGGAGCAGCGTCGAGACGACGATCAGGACGTCCCGTGGCCAGCCGCGCCAGGCCGGGCGCTGGAGCAGGACAGCGACGGCGATGTAGGCGCCGATCGCCGGCAGCAGGTAGCGGCCAAGCGAGACCCACGTCATCGCCAGGTGGACGACGACCATCAGCGTCGTGAACAGGGCGACGCCGGCGTTGAGCCGCTTCCAGCACCAAGGCAGGGTCGCGAGACAGGCGAGCGCCAGCGCGACGTTCAGGACGATGATCAGGTTGCGCGGGTCGCTGGTCAGCGTCTCGCGCGGGTGGAGCGTGAAGAGCTTGAACCAGTACCAGACGTGATCCGACCAGCCGCCCCAGTTCGCCTGCGCGTGGAAATAGGCCAGCGGATCATTGAATTTCGCCCAGGTGTACCCGAAGAAGGCGACGACGCCGAGCGGCGAGAGGATCGCGATCGAGAGCAGCTCGCGCCAACTCGACTTCCGCCGCCAGGCGAGCAGCAGCAACGAGGGCGGCATCGCCAGCCCGACCAGCCGCGTCGCGGTCAGCAGCGCCGAGCAGAGCGCGGCCGGAATCCACCAGCGCCGCTCGGCGAAGACGAAGCTGAGGATGACGAGTAGCAGGAAGAGCGACTCGCTGTAGCCCGCCGAGAAGAAGAAGCTGAAGGGCGAGATACAGAGGAGCAGCACCGAGATGCGGGCGGTCTCCGCGCCGAAATCGCGGGCGACGAAGTGCGCGAAGAGCGGCACGAGCACGATGAAGCAGAGGTTGGCCAGGAGTATCGAGACGACCGCCAGCCGCGCCTCGGTCAGTCCGATCCCGAGGATCTGGAGCGGCCAGCGCATGAGCATCGGGTAGAGCGGGAAGAAGCCGAGGCCGCCGTTGTGGCTCAGGTTGCCCGCGCCGCCGTAGTTATGCAGTGCGATCGTGACATAATGTGCGGCGTCCCACCGGGCCCACCCATCCAGCCAGAGGTGCTTGGGCAGGAAGGTGTCGGGGAGCTGCTCCGGATAGAGTGGAAGGGTGGGGAAGACGCGGAGCGTGAACCAGCTCACCCCGGCCAGCACCAGCCGCGTGACGCCGAGAATCAGCAGCGCCTGGATGGTCAGCGAGCCGAAGAGGCGCTGGCGCGGTCCGGTCGCCGGCGCCGTCGTGGCGGTCTCCGGCGGGGGCGTCGTGTCGACGTGGGTCAGGTGGGTGCTAGCGGACACGCCTTGCTCCATGTGCTGATTCGCTGTTCACGCGCCCGTCCTGCTGAGCGGGCGAAGCCCCGAAAGCCTGGCCTGCGGCACCGAATGGCCATCCCGGCGCGAAGCGCTTGCCCTCGTCGTCATGGTGAGGGCAGTCGAACCATCTCCTGCCGCAGCAGCTGTCCGCGGCGGCGGAGCGGCTTCGCCGGGAGATGCTTCGACAAGCTCAGCATGACGGCGGCGGGGCGTGGCGCGAGGTAACGGAGGTGCCCCGAACGAGGACGCCGCTGCGGCGGGAGATGCTTCCTGCGTCAGAATGACACCCGAGGGGATTGGCAGAGAACAACGGATTTGGTGGCGAGGCAGGCGGACACGGCGGTCCGCATCTACCGTGATTCCTGGCCCTCGCAGGTCCCAATTGACTGCGATCGCTGGGTTGCCAGCCGGCTTGAGCCGGCTTCCTGGGTTGAGCGCGGGGTCTTTAGCCCCGCGTTGTCTCACGTCACTTCCGATGCGCCGATTCAAACCACTTCTCCCACAGCGCGTCGAGATTCTTGCCGGAGGCGCGCTCGAACGCCTGCTTCAGGTCGTCGGGTTGCGCCACCTGGAACCGCTCGCGGGCGGCGTAGTCACGCAGCGCGGCGAAGAAGGCATCGTCGCCGATCGCCTGCCGGATCGCGCCGAAGCCGAGCGCCGCCTTGCTGTAGATCGCCGTGTCGTAGTCGCTCCGCTGCGGGAACGCATCGGTCGGCTGATCGACGACCCGGTCATCCTTCCGGTCGAGCATCCGCTGGTACGGCCCAACGAGGTAGCTGCCGGTCATTTTCGCCCCCACGACGGGGCCGTATTCCTTCTCGAAGTAGACCTGACAGGAGATGTAGTTCGTCAAGCCCTCGTCCATGAAGGCGTGCAGGTACTGATTGTTGCCGATCAGTCCATACCACCACTGATGCATCACTTCGTGCGCGATCGTGAAGTTGAAGTCATCCGGTGGTTCCCGTTGTTGCCCACCGGCTTCATTGGCGGCTCGATCTGGCGAGTAGTACCTGGCGTCAAGGTAGACGAGCTGCGGGAATTCAACGCCGGCGGCGTTGTAGATCTCGACCGGCACGAGATCCAGCTCGACATAGGGATAGGCGCCGAAGAGCTGATTGAAGAGCCGCAGCGCCTGGGCCGCGTTCTTCGCGGCCGCGTTGGCGATCCCCTCCCGGCCCGGCTGGAACCAGGAGACGATGCGGGTGCCGTCGACCTCGACGCGCACGTTGCCGAAATCGTTGTCGGCGACGATGTTGAAATCACGCACGGGGCCGGCGGAGAAGCGGGTGATCTGTGTCTCGCCGGCGATCCGGCGGCCGATCTCGATGCCGGACGTGACCAGCCGCCAGGATGCCGGCGCGCGGATCGTCACGTCGTAGAAGGCGGTGGTGGAGAAGATCGGGTCGCCGTTGCGGCTGACCGGATCGAGCTCGAACCCGTGCGCCGGGTCCCACCCGGCGACGACCGGATACCAGAACGCGAGCGCCCAGGTGCCGCTGAGCTTGTCGACGCTGAAGATTCCGTAATCACTGCTGGAGTCGACCGGGACAGTGGCGACATAGGTCAGGTCGATCGCGAGCGAGGCTCCGGGGGCGAGCGTGGTGCCGAGCGGCAACGTGGCGACGGTGTCCGCGACCGAGAGGGCCGGCGCCACGGCTTGGCCGGCCACCGCGGCCGTGGCGAGCCGCATGCTGCCGGCATTGGCCTTGGGATTGTTCGCGTAGAGGCGGAAGGGTAGCGCGGTCAGTGGCGTGCCGGTGGTATTGACGTAATCAAGGTGAACCTTGCCTTCGATGCGCGGCTGGAGGGGGTTCGATGGATCGAGCGTCGTCTCGATTCGGTAGGTGGGAAGGCGTCCCTGTGTCGCCGCGATGATGCTCGCCTGCTGGTCCGGCTTGACCGAGGCGTAGGCGGATGTCGCCGTTGCCGCGGGCGACGGTGTCGCGACCGGCGCGGCGGCGGCCGGGGCGGCGCAGGCGATCAGCAGGGCGATGAGCCAGCCGAGCGCGATGCCGCGCGTCATCCGGCGTAGCCGGGCGAACGTCTGGGGTGGAGTGGCGAACACACGGCGCTCCTGCGCGATGCCGGCGTGGTGGTCAGGACCGGCCGAGCCGGGCGATGCTGCGCCGTTCTCGCCACGTTAGGTAGAATGCGCGCGAGCCCGACCGGCGCGCCGCGCCGGTCACGCGGCGAACGGACGTGAGGATTGTACTCCGGACGCGGATGGTGCCAGAGATGCGACAGCAAGCGGAGGACGAGATCGCGACATCTGACCGCGGCAGGCGGGAGCGCCTGGTGCTGCCGGCCGAGCTGCGCCGGCGCGTGGTCACGCACCTGCTCGCCGCGGCGCCGGCCGAAGGGGTCGGCTTGCTGGCGACGGCGCCATCGCAAAACGGCACGATCATCGCGACCGCCTTCTACCCGGGCACCAATATCGACCGCTCCGCGACCCGCTACACCATGGATCCGGCGGAGGTGCTCGAGGCCCTGCGCGACATCGCGAAGCGGGATTGGACACTGGGCGCGATCGTCCATTCGCACGTGCGCAGTCCCGCCACGCCATCGGTGACCGACTTGCGCGAGGCGCGCTATCCGGAGGCCCTGATGGTGATCGCCACATTCGCCGAGGAGCCGCCCGCGCTGCGCGCCTGGCGGATCGCGCTGGACGGCGCCAAGCCGGCTGCCGTCGTCGGCGAAGTGCCGATCGTCGCCGGGCGGGGTATGGAATAATGGGGGACGGGTGGGACCGATCCACATCGAGCGTGGGCCTGGTCGAATGCCGGAACCCGCATCGGATCTCAGAGGATAGGGGTAGATGGTAGCAGACCCCCGATTTGGCTTTGGACAGAGACCGCTGTTGAGCGCCACGGAAGCCGGAGCCGACGGGTCGCCTGCCTCCCGGCAGGATGACGCGCCGCCGGAGCCGGATGGGACATCACACATGGCCAACGGCGCATCGCCCGCGCGCTCGACCGATTCCATCGTCCGGGTGCTGGCCAATACCCCGGACGATCTGGAGCGGCTCGTCGATGGCAAATCGACCGAAACGCTCATGCAGCCCGCGCAGGATGGCGGGTGGGGCATCGTCGAGCTGGTGCCGCTCGCGCGCGATTGGGAGCAGATCCACGCCGAGCGGGTCGATCGCATCCTGGGCGAGGAGCAGCCACGCATCGAGGAGCAGGACGACTCGCTCTGGGCGATCGAGCGGAACTATCGCGAGCAGGACACCCATGCGGCCCTGCGCGAGTTCCGGCACCTGCGCGAGGCGCTCGTGAGCCGTCTGGACGAGCTGGACGAGGATGAATGGGCGCGGACAGCCGTGCATCCGCGCCTGGGCGTGATCTCGCTGCACGCGCTGATGGACCGGGTGTGCGATCATGATGCCAGGCATGTGCAGCAGGTAAAGGACGTCCTCGGATAGCGGCGGCCAGGGCCGGACACAGGAGCGAGGCTGGCGGCGTGAGTGAAACGAGAAGGGCAGGCATGACGTTGGGTGCAGGAACGCGAGCGACCGTCACCGTGACGACGCCGATACCGGCCGCCGAGCGGCAGGCGATCAAGCGGATGAACAACAACGCGCTGATCATCCGGCTGCAATTCGCGACCAATCACCTCTCGCGCTGGCTCTCGCCGATCCATGACCCCGAGAAGCTCGAGCGGGCGGTCTATCACGGCGAGCCGACGGTCAAGGACCTGGTGATCGGCATGCGGGACGAGGAGCGGCGCATCTTTCCGCTCATGTTCGCCATCTCGGTCAAGAACCGCGCCGATCTGGACAAGATCCCGGCGCCGGTCGAGTCCGCCCAGCAGGAGGCGGAGGACCGGCAGCGGACGACGATCGCGTTGATGTCGCAATTTCGCCAGCTCCGGCAGAGCACCTGCTCGCTCCTGCGCGGCATGCCGGACGACGCCTGGGACCTGGTCGGGGTCAGCCGGCGCGGGCAGAACGCCAGCATCCGCCAGTTTGCCGAGCACCTGGCCGTTCATGACATACAATATCTCCGGGTGATGGATGAGACGCTCGATCGCACCGGCGCCCGCGAGGGACTGGCGAAGATCCAGAAGGTGCATCTCGATGAGCTGCTCAAACTCGTGCCGGAGAAGGTCGAGGTCTAGTCCCACCCCCGGTGGTGTCGATCGCGGTTGAAAGGGGTGTGGACGGTGGAAAAGCCGACGACTGAGCCGAATGCCGAGCCCGCGGGCCGGGACGGCAACGCCGGCGCGGGCGGGCCGACCCCATCGCCCGCCGTGGGCCGGCCGAGCGCCGGCGGACTGTCGCCCCTGGAGATCGTCGAGGCGCTGGGCCGGGAGTTCTTCGCCGCCCTCGATGCCCGCGACCCTCGGCGCTTGCGGCACACGCTGGCCGCCAATGCCACGTTCCGCGCCCATCCCCATTCCGCGCCGATCCGGCCGGCGGACGAGATCGTCGCCTATTTCGGCACCGTCGTCTCCTCCTATCCCAACGCCCATTGGGATGTCAGCGACGTGATCGCCGCGCCCGACCGTGGCGCGATCCAGTTCGTCGTGCGCGAATACTCCGCCCGGCATGGCCGGGAGCTGATCTCCGAGCAGGTCGCGATCGTCCGCGTCAACCAGGGGAAGATCGTCAGCCTGGTCGGCTATTACGACAGCAACGAGTTTCAGCGCGTCTTCTGGGACGGCGAGTAGCGCCACAGGAGCCCTTTTCATCAATCTCTTGCATCAACACGGGTCGCGAGCAAGCCCGATTCCTGCGCGTCGCGTTCCCCGCCCGCCAGTGCGGCAATTGTGAAAAAGATCGCCCGAGACCGTACAATTGTGAAAGCGCACACGAACCTCGCCCGGCGGCTGGAACCGCCGGGATAACCGCACAGCGCGAGCGAATGAAGGAACCATGGCGATCAAGCAAGAGCATGGCAGAATCATGAGCGCGAGCCACCGCGCCGGCTCGCTGCCCACCGCCACCCTGCTGGAAGCGGCGCTGGGCGCCAATGGCGCGCCGGCCGGCACCGACCATCAAATCCCGGACATCGTGATCCGGCGGTTGCCCATCTACGTCCGCACGCTCAACGCCTTGCGTGAGCAGGATGTCGGATCCGTCTCGTCCGAGGAGCTGGCGTCGACGATCGGCGTCTCCGCCGCCCAAATCCGGCGCGATCTTTCCTATTTCGGGAAATTCGGCAAGCAGGGCAAGGGCTACGACACGGAGTATCTCGCCGCCTCGATCGGCACAATCCTGCGGCTCGACCGCCTCTGGCCGGTCGCGCTGGCGGGCGTCGGCAAGCTCGGGCTGGCGATCGCCAACTACCAGGGATTCGCCCCCTCGTCCTTCAAGATCGCCGCGCTCTTCGACGGTAGCCCGCGGCACATCGGCGACATCGTCAACGGCCTGGAGATCCTGCCCAACGAGCTGATCGCCGACGTCGTGCAGCGGGAAGGCATCAAGATCGGCATCATCTCCGTTCGCGCGCCCTACGCGCAGGAGGTGGCCGAGCGGATGATCGAAGGCGGCATCGAAGCGATCCTCAACTACGCGCCGGTGATCCTGCGCGTGCCGGCGAACGTGACGGTGCGCGAGGTCGACCCGGTCAGCGCCCTCCAGAGCATGACCTACTACCTGCAGTAGGCAACATCACCGTTCTGCTCCCCGCACGCTGGCGACTGTAGGGGCGCATGGCGAGCGCCCGCGTCTCGCCTTCACTCCATTTTCCTCTTCCCGATCTCCTCCCCCGTCATTCCGAGCGGATCGAGCGCCTGTCCTGAGCTTGCCGAAGGAAATCTCTCTCCGAGCGGATGCGAGTGCCGCCATGCCGGACGAGCGCTGAGGAGAGGCAATCCCGCCTCGCCGTCATGCTGACTACGGGAAGCATCCCCGCGCGAAGCGCTTTCCTTGGTCGTCATGCTGAGCGTGTCGAAGCATCTCCTGCCGCAGCAGTCGTCTGCGGCGGCGGACCGGCTTCGCCGGGGGATGCTTCGGGGCTTCTCCCACTCAGCATGACGGGGGAGGGGATCGGCAAGCGCGAAGCGGATTGGTCCTGAACGAGGACGCCGCGGCGGCGGGAGCTCCCTTCGACAGGCTCCGGGCAGGCTCCTCGACTGCGCTCGGGATGACGACGTGGAGGAGCGGCCGGAGGGAGCTTACTCCATGCCCGTCGCGGGGAAGCCCTTCTCCTGCCAGCGACGGTATTTCCAGAGGAAGATGGCGCGGCGCAGTTCGTGGACGTCGCGGGCGGTGCTGTTGGAGAGCAGGAGCAACGTGACGTCCGAGGTGCGCTCGACATCGGCGATGGTGTCGTAGCCGTGCCGCTGGAGGACGTGGCGCAGCCGGGGCGAGAGCGAGAGCTGATCCAGGCCAGGGGAGAGGCGGTGCCGGCACTCGCGGGCCGCCCATTCGATCACGCTCCAGACGAGCACCGGGACGGCGAAGATCAGCCCGGCCAGCGCCATCCAGCCAACGGAGAGCATGACCGCTTGCACGGCCGCCGGGCTGATCAGCATCGGGCCGCCGACGACCAGCGCGCAGCCGACAACGGTCGCCGCCGAGCGGCGGATCGGGTGGACCTGGAACGGGTCGAAGACCGGGTCACCACCCAGATGGTAGCGGTACCGGGTGTGCACCTCGTGAAACGTGCCGATGCGATGACGGAAGCCTGCCACGGATGTCTCACTCACAGCGGGGGATGGAGGGCGGGGCACCGGCGCTGGTCACCAGTGGCCTGAACACCTGTTCGGACCCGTTCTGATCATACCGCCCGCCCGCATCCTGGACAATCGGTCTCACGCATCGCCAAACGGTCGTGGAGTCCTCATGGACCCGCCTCCATGCTCTCTGTATCGTATCGCGATTTGCGCGCCAGCATTCGGCGTGTAAGCAGCGTACGTTCACAATATGCACCTTGCCGCTCTGGTACACTGATGCACGTACACAAAATGCGTGTTCCGCCGAATGTTCTCTGGACGGGATGCATCCTCGCGCGGCCGGTTCTGGCTGGACCGACTGACACGTGGCTCGTGTACGCGCACGTTTCCCGGTCAACCGGCGGTTCAGGAGGGGGAGATCGCCGGCGCTGACGGGAGAGCGCTCACCTCGTGACACCTGCTCGCCCCCCGCGGACAGGAGCCCTTATGGGACGTTCACACCCGGTTCGGCATCGCCGGCTGACCCAGGTCGCCGGTCGATTCGTGCTGCTCGCCGTGCTGCTCGCGCTTACCTGTCTGCCGGCGCTGACCACGCCGCGGCCGGCCGCGGCGGAATCGCTCGGCGGCGGGTGGTATCACACGCTGGCCACCGTCTTCGGCACGAAGAACGACGGTGGCATCGGCAGCATGACCGCCAGCGGCTACTACTTGCAGGGCATGGACCGGCTCGTTGCCTTGCCGGCCTGCACGGAGTCGTCCTGCCCGTGGCTCTCGTCGACCAACCCGACGGCGGCGGCGACTGAGCGCTGGGGCCCACAGACGCTCTGCGCCGAAGCCGACGGCTTCTGCTGGGTCGAGCTCGTGAGTGACGAGACCGGCGTCTGCACCGTCGCGCCAGTGCGCGATGTCGGACCGCTCTTCACCAATGACAACTGGTGGGCGCCGCGGTCGCAGCGGATGTATGACCTGCCGCAGGGTGAGCCAGCGGCCGAAGCCGCGCTGCGCGGCGCCGACCTCGGCTACGGGCCGGGCAAGTCCAACGCCGGTTATGACATCCCGAACCGGTTCCACTACGCCGCCGGGATTGACATGACCGAGGGAACCTGGCGCGATCTCGGGCTTGGCGGCGGCAGCGGCCTGCACCAGGTGAAGGTTCGCCTCCTCTGGCAGGCGGGCATCACCCATGACCAGGCCTGCGGCAACAACGGCAGCCCGCAGCCGCCGGCGAACGATACGACCAACGCGACCATCACCGAGGCGCTCAATCTGCGCGGTGGCCCCAGCACCGGCGACGCCGTCTACGCCGTCATGCCCGGCGGCGCGCGGGTGACGATCACCGGCAACCCGAAGAACGGCTTCTACCCGGTGACCTACAAAGGCACGGCTGGCTGGGCGTATGGCGACTGGATCAAGGCCGACACTCCGCCGACACCGCCGGATGACAACGGCAATCCGAGCGGTCCGGATGTGAGCGGGCCGAACGCGACGGTGACCGAGGCGCTCAATCTGCGCGCGGGACCGAGCACCGAAGACCGGGTGCTGGCGGTGATGCCGGGCGGCGCGCGCATCACGGTAACCGGCGCGGGCAGCAATGGCTACTACCCGGTCGTCTACAACGGCACCAGCGGCTGGGCCTACGGCGACTGGATCAAGGCCGACGGGGCCGCGCCGCAGACGCCGTCGGACGCCGGCATGGCGACGGTGACGGAGGCGCTCAACCTGCGCTCCGGCCCGAGCACGAGTAACAAGGTCATCACGGTCATGCCCGCCGGCGCGCTGGTGACGCTGACCGGCGAGGGCCGGAATGGGTACGTCTCCGTCAACTACAACGGCACGAGTGGCTGGGCCTACGCGGCCTACCTCTCGGGCGGCGCGCCGCCGTCGACCGGCGGGAAGACCGTCAAGACGACCGATTCGCTGAACTTGCGCAATGGGCCGAGCCTCGGCTCCGCGGTGCTGTTGGTGATGCCGTCCGGCGCGTCGGTGACGCTGACCGGCGGCAGCCAGAACGGCTTCCTGGAGCTGACCTACAACGGGACGCGCGGCTGGGCCTCGGCCGACTACCTGTCCGGCTTCCCGACGGCGACGGTCGATTCCGCGCTGAACCTGCGCACCGACCCGAACCTGAACGCGAAGATCGTGACGGTCATGCCCGGCGGCGCGAAAGTCCAGCTGCTTGGCGCGAACCAGAACGGGTTCGCCAAGGTCAGCTATCAGGGCCGGACTGGCTGGGCCTACGCCGCCTATCTCCGATAATCCTCACCCTGATGCGGTGATGCGCCCGGCGTGCGACACTCCCGGTGTCGCGCGCCGGCTCGCGTTTATCAGGAGTTGCCGTCGTGGAACTCGGGATCTTTGAAACCGTCTTCTCCCGCCCGACACTCGGCGGGACGTTCGATGCCGTCGTCTCCTACGGGCTACGGACAATCCAGCTCGATCTGGTCTCCGCCGGGTTGAGCTCGCTGCCGGCGCAGGTGCCGGCGAACGTCGCGACGGCGATTCACGATGAGGCCGAGCGGCGTGATATCGGGATCGCCGCGGTCGGCGGCATGTACAACATGATCCACCCCGACCCGGGCATGCGGGAACGCGGCCTGGCCTCCCTGCGGACGATGGCGGCGGCTGCGCCAGCGATCGGCACGTCGCTCGTTACCCTCTGCACCGGTACCCGCGACCGCGAGAGTATGTGGCGTCGCCACCCCGAAAACGACACGCCGTCGGCCTGGCGCGACCTGCGCGGGGCGATCGACGCCGCGTTGGAGATCGCCGAGGCGCACGATCTGACACTGGGGGTCGAGCCGGAGCCGGCCAATGTGATGCGCGATGCCCGGGCGGCCCGGCGGCTGCTGGACGAGACCGGCAGCGACCGGTTGAAAATCGTCATGGACCCGGCGAATATCCTCGCCGGCGACCGCTCGCGCTCGCCGGAGCTGGTGCTGGATGAGACGTTCGACCTGCTCGGCAACGATATCGTCCTCGCCCACGCCAAGGACCTCTCCGCCGACGGCCAATTCTGCGCCGCCGGTCACGGGATCGTCCCCTGGGGCCATGTCCTCTCATTGCTGCTCGGCGCGGAGTTCGACGGCGCGCTGATCCTCCACACCCTTACCGAAGCCGATGTCCCGCACGCGGTCGCGATGCTCCGCGAGCTGATGCGTGAACGCGGCATGTTCTAGCGCCGGGGCAAAGATGGCCTCGAAGTGTCCCCTCGCCCCCCTGTCATTCTGACGAAGGAAGAATCTCCTGCCGCAGCAGCCCCCGTAACCAACACGAACGCCGATGTTGGATACAAACGAGAGAGATTCTCCGGCCCGCGGACCTCAGAATGACAATCTGGGCGAGTGACAACAACACAACAAAGGAGATGCTCGTGATCGCCGTGATCTTCGAAGTCTGGCCCGCTGAAGGGCAGCGTGAAACCTACCTCGACATCGCCGCCGAGCTGCGGCCGTTGCTCGATCAGATCGATGGCTTCATCTCGGTCGAGCGGTTCGAATCCATCTACGAGCCCGGCAAGGTCCTCTCGCTCTCGTTCTGGCGCGACGAGGCGGCCGTCGAGGCGTGGCGGACGCTGGCGGAGCACCGGGTCGCGCAGAGGGCCGGCCGCGACCATGTCTTCCGTGACTACCGGCTGCGCGTGGCGAGCGTCATCCGCGACTACGGCATGAACGACCGGGCGCAGGCGCCGGCCGACAGCCGGGCGATCCACGACACTGTTCGATTCTGATTGTGCGTTGATTACCTTCAAGCGATCATGGGCGCGCGGGATGAAGCACGACGCGCCCATCCTGCACGCGGCCCCAGGGACCGCGCTCACTCCAAATGGAAGCCGGCTGAAGACCGGCTGGCCGGTGCGGAATCATTCTCATTCGAGGCACCGGAACGGCAAAAAGTGCGGGAGGGGCGGACCGGCGTGTCCGCCGGCGTCACGCCCAATCCTGTTCCCTTCTGCCACTCCCACCTCCTTGTCATGCTGACCAACGGGAAGCATCCCCGCGCGCAGCGCTTGGCCGCAGGCAATGTCCGCCCCAGGCGGCACGAATGTCCGCGGCGCGGACCGGCTTCGCCGGGGGATGCTTCGACCAGCGCAGCATGACGGCGCGGCGGG
>JAICKJ010000071.1 GCA_025928015.1 Thermomicrobiales bacterium | reverse complement strand
GGGCAGGCGGTCGACCGCGCCGCCGAGCACCTGGCTCCAGGGCCGGCCGATACCGATCTGGGCCGCATTGAGCGTCTGCTGGGCGAACACGAAATGGAAGTACTCGTCGAGCAGATCCGGCTCGTACTGCTCCAGCGTGTCCGTCGTCGCGCCGGAGACCTCGCCGACGGTGAACGAGTCCGGCTTGACCTGCCGAACATACCCGCCGTAGTCCTTGAGCCAGGCCAGCGTCTCCGGCGTGTTCTCCTGCACCTGGCCGTCCTCGATCAGGTGCTTGACCGCATCCAGCCGGAAGCCGTCCGCGTCCATCGTGGTCAGCCAGTATTGGGCGACCTTCTTCATCTCCGCCGTCACCGCCGGGTCGCGGTAGTTCAGATCCGGCATCGACTTGTCGAAGATGCCGTAGTAGAAGCCCTGCCCGTTCGGCAGCGGGTGCCAGACCTGCTCGCCCCACGGCCCGGCGTAGCCGGGGTCGGTCTTCGAGAAGATGTACCAGTCGCGGTAGGGCGATTGCGGGTTCGATGCGGCGTCGATGAACCACGGGTTCTGATCCGACGTGTGGTTGAGCACGAGGTCGATGATGATCCGGATGCCGCGCTTGTGCGCCTCCGGCATCAGCCGCCGGAAATCGGCGTTGGTGCCGTAGTCGCGCTCGACCTTGAAATAGTCGGTCACGTCGTAGCCGTGGTCGCTCTCCGCCTGCATGATCGGCATCAGCCAGAGGCAAGTCACGCCGAGGTCGGTCGTCGTCTTCGGGTCGCCATCGTTGAGGTAGTCGAGCTTCTCGATCAGCCCGTCCAGGTCGCCGACGCCGTCGCCATTACTGTCGAAAAAGGAGCGGACGAAGACCTCGTAGCAGACTCCGCTGCGCCACCAGGGGACGGCCGCGCCCGCCTGCGGTGTCGCCCCGGGCGAGGCCATCGGACTCACCACGGGCGTCGCTGGCGCGGCGACCGCCGCGAAGGATGGCAGCGCGAGCAGCAGCGCCAGGAGCGCGATCAGGTGCGCGCAGAATTCCCGTGACGTCGCTGCTCGCCCGCTCATGACCGCTCCCTTTCCGGATCAGCGCTCGTCCAGCGCCAGCTCGAACCCGACCGCGCGCAGGAACGCCTCGGCGATCACCGCGTGGCCCTCCAGGTTCGGGTGGACCTTGTCGTCCGCCCAGTCCTCCGGTTCCGTGTCGTGCAGCACGCGGTCGAACGCCTCCTGGGTACGGACATTGACCGCGCCGAGCTTGTGCGCGATTTTCCGCGCCGCCAGCCCATATTCGTCCATGTGCGGCCGCATCGGATTGGCGCGGTCGAGGTCGATGATGTAGGGCTCCATGACGATCAGCTTGCAGCCGGTCTGCTCCCGCGCGGTCGTCAGCAGGCGCTCCAGCGTCGCCGTGTACTCGTCCAGCGGCACCGCCTCGTGCGCGTTCTCACTGTAGGTGCGCCAGACGTCGTTGATGCCGATCTTGCACGAGAGCCAGTCGGGCCGCTCGTCGATCACGTCCTCCTGCCAGCGGGCAGCGAGGTGGCGCGTCGTGTCGCCGCCGATGCCGCGATTGACGAACGTGAGGTGGCGCTCCGGGTAGCGGGCGAGGATCATCGCCCGCACGAGACTGACGTAGCCGTTGCCGTAGGGCGCGTTGACGTCGCGTCGGCCGCAATCGGTGATGCTGTCGCCGATCATGACGATCTTCTGGCGCTCGGTGAAAAGCACGCGTTCTCCCTCCCTGTTCGGTGTCGTTTCCGGCATTCCGGACCTGTGATTGGCACTCTAGCAGACCGTTCCGGCGGGTGGCTGGCATCGACGCGGCCGGTCCGCTATCCTGCGCTCAATCCGCGCCCCCGGCAACGATGACCCGCGACTGGCTACAATACAGGCGCGTTCCCGGCAGCGCGGGCCACCTCCGGGTCGCATCGCCCCGTCTCGTTGACCGCCGTGCTGGAGTCTCTGCCATCGTGTTCGTGCGCCGCGCGCTGCGTCGCCAGCTCTCATCCACCAGGATCATCGCCATGTCGCTGACCGACGACCGCCGGGCCCTTCAGTCTGATCGGGCGCTGTCCGGGAGCCTGCGGCGTGCCCGGTAAGTGGGGATCGGACGACGGGAAGGCCAGGTCGCGCTGGAGCGGCGCCCGGGAGCGTGACGAGCAGGACCGCGCCCGCGAGGAACGCGCGCGTCAGCGCGGCTCCGTCTACGATCCCGAGCATTCGCGGTTCGCCGAGCCGCCCCCACCACCGCCTCCGCCGGAGGAACCGCGGACAAAGCGCCGGCGGATGTCCGACGAGGACCGGCAATCGATCCGCAAGTGGCGCGGCGGCGCGCCAGGCGGCGCCACCTCCGGCCGGACTGGCGCCGGCGGCGCCAAAGCCGCGCCGAAGCTGACGACCGGCGGCAAGAACGGGCTGCCGGACTTGCCCGACCTGGCCGACGAGGAACCCGCCGGCCGCGGTCGCGGCGGGCCGAGCAATCGCGTGCTGATTCTCGGCGCGGGCCTGCTGTTCCTCGTCGCGTTGATCCTCATCGTGCCGAACGGCATCGCCTCCCGCCTGAGCGGATCGGACCCATCGCCGACGCCGGCCAGCGTTCTGACGCTGAAGCCGACCGAGCCGATCCGGAACGACGCGCTGGCCGGCGAGCTCAGGGTCGGCACGCCGGTCGCCGGCGGCAATCACGGCATCGTCTGCATCGACCCGGGCCACGGCGGCTGGGACCCCGGCTTCACCCGCCTCACCGACAGCCGCGCGCCGGAGATGCGCGAGGCCGACATCAATCTCGCCATGGCCTACATGCTCAAGGACCGGTTGGTGGCGCAGGGCTTCACGGTCGTCATGACCCGCGACTCGGCCGCCGCGGTCAACACCTTCAATCAGGACGTCAACGGCGACGGGAAGACGATCCAGTTCTACCAGTCGGGCGACCAGCAGGGACTGCCGATCCAGAGCAGCATGCAGGACGGCCAGCGCGACGAGCTGCAGGCACGGATCGACGTCTGCAACAAGGCCAAGGCCGACCTGATGATCTCGTTGCACATCAACGGCTACGGCGACTCCTCGGCGCGTGGCTATGAGGTCTGGTACACCAAGGAGCGCCCGTTCGGCGACAAGAGCGAGGCATTCGCCAACTACGTCTATCGGGAGCTGAAGAAGGGCTACGACTCGGTCGGCTTCCAGACCGATGCCCGCGGCGTCCGGCCCGATGACCAGGCGGACGCGGATTTGCACGGTTACGGCACCGAGAAGCACTACATCATGATCGGGCCGGAAATCCCCGGGCCCGTCGGCCAGATCACGCCGTCCGCCATGCCGGGCGTGATCGCCGAGCCGGTCTTCCTGTCGAACGACGATGACGCCGCCTTCCTGGCCGAGCCGAAGAACCAGGCCGTCATCGTCGACGCCTATGAGCGCGCGATTCTGCAATACTTTCAGACGTACCCCGCCGCGCCGGGCCGCTGATCCATCGCCCTCGTTCTCCCGGGAGTCGTTGTTTGTCTGATGCGAAAGACCTGATCTCGAGCACGAGCGCCGCGCTGGCGAACGTCACCGTCACCCGGCGCAAGCTGATCGCCGCCGGTGGCGCCGCGGCCGGGCTTGCCGTCGCCGGCGTGACTGGTGCGACCCTGCTGCATGGCAACGAGAGCGCGCCGCCGGCGTCGACGCCCGCCCAGGTCGCCCGGACCGCGCCGACCGCGACCCGCATCGCCACTCCGCCCGCCCAGTCAACCGCCCCGGCGGCCTCCGCCAACGTGCCCCAGGGCATGGCGCTCGTCACCTCGCCCCGCCTGCCGCTCTGGAACGTCGCGGCGACGGAGTGGCAGGGACTGATCCACGGCGAGACGAAATCCTGGCGCGACGTCGGCTGCCCGATCGGGTTGCCGGTCTCGAGCCTGGCGATCGACGGGCTGGTGCCGGACGGGATGAAGCCGGCGAAGATTGTCAACGACTACGACGCGCTGGTCCAGGGGCTGAACCGGTCGATCGGTGCGATCGCCATGATCCCGGTCGACCAGGTCGACTTCCGCGTCAACGTGCTCGCCGTCAACGGCGTCAACCCGCTGACGGCCGGCGACGCGAACGGCATGGCGACGCTCGGCTTCGTCGGCGACATCGTGCCGGGGCGCAACGTCGCCATCCACATGCGCAAGTTCGGCGACCCCACGCACTCCTTCCACAAGGTCAAGGAGATCCTGAAGCGCTTCGACATAACGATCGCCAATCTGGAAGGCGACCTCTCCGCCAACATCCCGCCGCCGGAGGAGTCCGACCCCAACACCTTCGACTTCATCGCCGACCCGGCCATGATCGAGGGGTTCAAGCTGGCCGGCATCGACGCGGTGACGATGGCCAACAACCACACCGTCTGGAACGATTCGGGCCGGGGCGTCGCCCCATTCCTCGACACGGTCGACGCGCTGGAGGCGGCGAAGTTCGACTACTTCGGCGCCGGGCGCGACCTCGACCGGGCGCGGCAGGCATTCGTGACCAAGGTGAACGGGTTGAGCATCGCCATCACCGGCATCGACGGTGTGACGGCCAACATGGAGCAACAGGGCGACCCGGGCGTGCTCGCCGGCAGCGTCGCCGCCGGCGCCAGCTCGCCGGGCACCAACCCGTTCGACACGCCGACCTTCCTCGGCGACATCTCGGCCCTTGCCGGGCAGCACGACATCGTTATCCCGTACTTTCACATGGGGCGGGAATACATCGGCGTCCTGCCGGACTGGGCGTTGCAGGCGGCGCGGTCGGCGATCGATTCAGGCGCGTCCATGGTCGTCACCAACCACCCGCACGTCATCCAGGGGATGGAGACGTACAAGGGCAAGCCGATCGTCTACTCCCCCGGCAACTTCATCTTCGACCAGATGTTCAGCGTCGATACGCGCCAGGGGCACATCCTCGACCTCACCTTCAAGGGGAACAAGGTCGTCGGGCTGCGCACGCATGGCGTCGAGATCGTCGATTTCAACCAGCCGCGCCTGATGTCGCCCGGCGAGCAGGCGGCCCTGATGGACCGTTTCTGGCGCGCCACCGACGTCCTCGCCACAAGGTAGGGGCCGAGCTCGCTCTCGGCCCAATGGGCGACCACACGGGATCGCCCCTACACGCGGAATGCGCGGACAGCAAGGTCCGCCCCTACGATTTCCCGGCGTCCTTGTCCTTCTCCTGGTCCTCGACGTTCGACGGGTGTGGCTGGCCCGGCGCGGCTTCGCCCGGCTGCTTGCCGCCCGGCGCGTGCTTCTCGATTACCTGATTGATCTCGGCGCCCAGCAGCAGGAAATACGACGACCAGTGCATGTAGACGAGAAGCAGCGCGAGCCCGGCCAGCGTGCCGTAGGTCTTGTTGTAGGACCCGAAGTTCTGGACGTAGAACCGGAAGGCGAGGGAGAAGATCAGCCAGGCGACCACCGCCACCACCGCGCCCGGGCTGATGAAGCGAAACTTCTGCTCGACATCGGGCGCGAAGTAGTAGATCAGGGCGAAGGCGAGCAGGACGAAGATCAGCAGCACCGGCCACTGGATGACCGTCCAGGCGACGACGAAGACCTGGCCGAGCGCCGGGACGTGGTTGGCGATGGACTGGGCGATCTCCGGGCCGAAGACGACCAGCACGAGCGCGGCGATCAGGAGCGCGACGACGGCGATCGAGAGCAGGATGGCGACGAGGTACTTCTTCCAGAAGGGCCGGGCGTCCTTCACCTCGTACATCACGTTCATCGCTTCCATGATCGCCCCAAAGCCGCCGGAGATGCCCCAGAGCGCGGCGAGGATCGAGATGATCGCGCCGAAGGTGAAGGCGCCGGCCGCCTTGCCCTCGACGATCGGGAGGATTTGTCCCTTGATCAGCGTCATCGCGTCGTTGGGCAATGTCGTCGCCGCCTTGTCGAGCAGCGTGTTGACGAGGCTCTGCGCGTGGGCGAGGCCGAGCAACGAGACCAGGAAGATGAAGAAGGGGAACATCGCGAAGAGCCCGCTGTAGGTCAGGTTCCCCGCGAACGCCCCGAGGTGATCGTCGCCGGCCTCCTTGAAGACTTGTTTGACGAAGCTGAAGAGGCCGAGATTCCGGGTCAGCGGAATCTTGACCTCATTGACGGTCGACTCGACGTTCGATTGGACCTTTTGGAATTCACCCTTGGCCGATTTCATCTGTGTCCCACCTGGCAGCATCGATCCGCGGAAGAAGCAAATCCGCGGCTAGTTGCGCCCTCCCGGTCGCAACTCGTGTGCCGGGCACGACGAGCCCTCCCGCCGCCCTCCTGTGGCTCTATCCCAAAGAAGGCACGCATCAGCGCGGCTGGCCCCAAACCGAAAGAGCGTCCAAGATAGCGCGAACAACGATGCAAGGCGGGCCAGATTGACGGAGGCAGGGCAACGAACGAATGGCGACAGGCTTTGATGAAGATTGAATCGGTCGATTTCTACTATCTGTCGATGCCGATCATTCGCGATATCGGCGATGGCAGCCAGGATGTGTTGCTCGTCCGCGTCCAGGCCGGCGCGGATGTTGGGTGGGGCGAGTGTGAAGCCTCGCCCCTCGTTTCGATCGCCGCGCTCGTCGCGCCCATGTCACACAGCGCGTGCAAGCCCGTGCTGGCGTCCGTCCTCGGCCAGCGACTCGACGACGTGCCCGATATCCGCCGGATCGGCGATCTCGTCCGCGCCAACAGCCTCGATCTGCTGCAGGCGGACCATACCCTGTCCGGCATCGATATCGCCTTGTGGGATCTCCTTGGCAAGCGGCTGAACGTTCCGGTCTACCAGCTCCTCGGTGATGACGTCGCCGTTCCCAAGATCCCCTACGCATCCCAGCTCTTCGGCGATGACCCATACCAGACGCATGAGCGGGCCGTGGCCACGCGGAATGCCGGCTTCATGGCGGCGAAATTCGGTTGGGGCCCGTTCGGCCAGACAGATGTCGCGACCGACGCCGGTCACGTCCGCGCGGCGCGGGAGGGCCTGGGGGACGATGCGGCGCTGCTCGTCGACGCCGGCACCGTCTGGGGTGAGGATATTGAACGGGCCGCGGCGGTGCTGCCCGTCCTGGAGGAATGCCGCGTCACCTGGCTGGAGGAGCCATTCGTCTCCGGCGCGACGCGGGCCTACCAGCGGCTCGCGCGCCGGAGCGCCTCGGTGCGTCTGGCGGCTGGCGAGGGCAGCCACAATGCCCACATGGCGCGCAACCTGATCGACGCGGACGCGCTCGGCTACATCCAGATCGACGCGGGGCGCATTGGTGGCATCACGCCGGCGCGCGACGTGGCGATCTATGCCCGCGACCGGGATGTCACCTACGTCAATCACGCGTTCACGTCGCATCTCGCCCTCTCGGCCTCGCTCCAGCCATTTGCGGGCAGCACGCGGGATGTCATCTGCGAGTATCCGGTCGATGCGACGCCGCTGGCGCGGGCGATTACGCAGAATCACATCGAACGCGACGACGCCGGGCTGATCCGGATTCCGGATCGTCCTGGCCTCGGCATGACGCTCGATTTGGCAGCGGCGAAATCGTACCTCGTCGACGCGGAGATCCGTGTTGGCAACGCGCTGCTCTATCGCACGCCGGAGCTGGCCGATTAGGTGACGTCGCCGTCCCGACTGATCGCCGCCACGTCATGATGACCGCCTATGATGGCCGCCACCACATCGGTCTCAAGCGTGGCCCCCGCCTCTAACCGCGTCGCGGTGCCGGCTGCGATGGCCTTATCCAGCTCGTAGGGATAGCCGGTACACGGTTCGAGAATCAGCGTCGAGAGCCCGCGCCAGCCGTTGAAGGTCGCGAAGATCCAGACGGTCTGGAGGATCGCCGGATCGAAGGCGAGACCGAAGCCGACGTCTTCGTCCGGATAGGTGACGGCGGCCCAACCCGCGGTCAGATCGAGACCGTAGTAGAAGTGCAACCGGCCGGCGTCAGGTTCCGGGATATCCCGCAAGTCGCTCACGCCGCCATCCTCCCGCGGTGCGTACGGCCAGGCGAACGAGGCGGAGCCGAATGCCCCGGCGAACGCCGGATCGACGAGGACGGTGCGCGCCGGCAGGTGCAGCCGCGCACCCGGATGGACCGGTAGCGGCGCGTGGAGCTTCCAAACGAAATCGAGCGGTGTCGGACCGACGTTGGTAAGACGATATCGCAGTCGCAGCGTCGCCTCGCCATCGTTCAGCGTGAGCGTCTTCTCATACCGCGATGCCGTGACGAAACCGTGGAGCGTGAACCGGATCGAGACCGCCGCCGCGGAGCAGTCGACGAGCTCCCAATCGGCTCGCAGCGACCAGACCTCGCCGTGATCCGGATACGCCTCGCCGTCGATCACGACCGGCGCATCGTTCGGGAAGAGCTCGTCCCACCCGCCGGCGAACCAGTTGTCGTAGGTCGCGCCATGAACTGGCGGTCGGAGGGGCATGCGCGGGTGGTGCCAGAGCATCTCCCGATCGCGTGCCTTGTCGACGATCGACCAGATGCGGCCGCCGAAATCGGGCAGCACGACGAAGCGCAGCTGGTCGTTCTCGAGGATCAGCGCCTCGAAGCCCTGATACGTCCAGCGCGGATCGAACCGGACCGTCACGATTTCACGCCCTCGCCGTCGTCGATGCGCCGAAGGGTCACGAGCGCCGATGCCAGCGGCGTGGAACGCACGGCAATGCCATCCTCCAGAAGCGTGTCTCCGGATCGGATCGCGTGCAGGATGCCTTCCCCTTCGACGAAGTACCGCGCGTCTGGATCCAGTCCTTTCAACGGTATGATCAATTGCTCGTCCGCCGCGCGGTTGCGGAAGGCCAGCACGACCGCGCTTCCTCTGTCCCGCGTGGTGAGTTGATACGCCTCCCAGACGACTGGTGACTGCTGGCGCGGGGATTGGAGGTCTGGTTGCGGCAACAGGTGGTGGACCTTGCCGGACCGGACGAGCGGCCGGAAGACGCGCTTGTAGAGCGCGATCTCCTCCGCGACGACCCGGCGCGTGGCCTCACTCCAGCGTGCCAGCCGGCAGGAGAACCCCAGTGCGCCGATCATGCGGCTCCGGACCATCGCGCGCAGGACAGGCTCCGGTATCTCCTGGTCGAGGAGATTCTCGTAATACGACTCGGTCACCCAAGCGTTCAGTTGCTCCGGCGGCAGGAGGTAGGTGGCGCCGGCGGTGTGAAAGCGCGTGCGGTGAGCCGGCTCGCTGGCGTCATCCATCCAGGCACAGTGCGTGTGCTGGACCAATGCGTAATCCATCCGCGTGCCCCCGCCGGCGCAGTTCTCGATGATGAGGTCGGGGAAGCGCGCGCGCAACCGGTCCATTACTGTGTAGACGCCGGCCAATTGGGCCGCTTCGCCGTCTTCCACGCCGTGGCCGTGGTCCGGCGCGTTGCACACCGCCCAGAAGTTGCTGTCCCATTTGAGCCAGCGGACGCCGAGGGAGGCGACCAGCGCGCTGATCCAGTCGAACGCCCAGTCTTGCGTCGCCTGCGAGCCGAAGCAGAGCCAGGCCGTGTCGGTATCGGGTGGCCACTCCGGCCCGCGGTAGTGACCGTCGTGCTGGACGAGCCAGTCGGTCCGCCAGGTGCCGGTCGTCGCCGTCCGCAGATCGACACGCTCCGGCTCGACCCAGATGCCGAAGTGCAGCCCTTTCGCGCGGACCCGATCGGCGAACGCGGCGATCCCTGCGGGGAACTTGTCGCGGTTCTCGCGCCAGTTGCCGAGCCCCGAGGAGAAGAAACCATTGCGCCGGGGATTGCCGGCCCACCAGCCGGCATCGACGTAGAAGACCTCGCAGCCGAGGTCGGCGGCGACGTCCAGATCCTCCGTCAACGCGCCGGCGTCGAAATCGCAGAAGTGCGAGAACCAGGTGTTGTACTGCACCCAGGGGAAGTCGACCGGAATCGGCGGCGTGAGCACCTCGCGGACGTACCGGTGGAGCAGGGCGGCCGCGTCGTCGAGATCGCCGGCAAACGGTCCCCAGAATGCAGACGCCGAGCGCCAGATCGAGCGCGGCTGCAGCGCGGGCGTGATCCCGACCGGGGTGAGGCTCATTGCGGCCTCAGCGCCGGTGGCGCCGGCGTGCAGCTCCCACTGGCCACCGTAGTCGAGCGCGAGCAGCAGACCGCGATCCTGTCCCGATGCGGGAGCGAGCACGGCCCACGGCGTCTCGGTCCAGGTGGAACGAGGACCGGATTCATGCGCGAACGATCCGTCGAGCTGGCGCGACTCGAGCCGGAACGAGCGGTACGGTCCCTCCGCATCCGGCTGCCAGCCGCCCTGCTGCTGCACGCCCGCGACGGTGAAGAGATCGACCGGCTCGGCGGACGCCACGTTCAGGTGCAGCGGGGTTGCCGTGCGCAGAACATGGGGGATCGTCGTGTCGATTTCGACCCACTGCCGGAAGAATTCCTGCCCCGCCCGGCATTCGACGACGACCGTGGCCCGCGTGCCGTCTGGCGCTCCCAGCGTGGTCCGCAGCCGGCTCGCGGCCCCGTCCTCCTCGGCCGCGCTGTCGACCACCGGCCAGTCAGCGATCGGTGGAAGGCCATCGATGACGAGATCGATGAGCGGGCGCGAGCCTCCGTCCCATCGCGTTGTTCCGTCACTCGTGCCGGTCGAGAGGAGCCGGAGCAGCCCGCCCGCCCGCCAGCCCAATTCGACATAAATATGATCGTTCCCGATCGTCCACCGCGTGCCGTTGGCCTCGTCCGTGGCGTGGGCGAAGACGCCCGCGCGCCGGTTCGTTTCCTCGATCACCTTCCATCCCCATTGTGATTGCGGTCGAACAAGCAGAGCGGGGACCGGCCGGCGGCCGGTCCCCGCTGCCTCGCCGGGCGGTTACTGCAGAAGCTTGTTCGCGCCCTTGTCGAAGGCGGCCGCCACGTCGGCGGCGTCCTTGTCCTTGTTGAGCAGGTCGTTGATGCCCGGCGTGAAGACCTCGACCCAGATCTGCTGGTTATTCTTGCAGTAGAGGTCACCGAGCTTCGCGTTGTCGAGCGAGGCGACCATCTCCTTGTATCCGCTCGGCATGTCCTTGAACATCGCCTCCGATTGGCGGGCGCTGTTGAGGATCGGAATCCAGTCGTGATCGGACGCCATGGTGTCCTGGAAATCCGTCGCGCACCAGCGGGCCCACTCGAACGCCCCTTCCGGCACCTTCGACGCCTTCGCGATCACCCAGCCGCCCATGAAATAGGGCACGACGCTCTTGCCGGCGTAGGTCGGCATCGCCGTCACGTCCCAGCCGAATTTCACCTCGCTGGTCGCGGCGATGTTCCAGCTGCCCTGTGGGGAGATGCCGATCCGGCCGGACTGAAAGGTGGACAGTTCGGGGTTCTGCCCGGCCTCGGTCGGGGTCGGCGTCACCTTGTCGGTGAAGACCCAATCCTGGATGTATTTGAGCGCCTTGACGTTGCGCGGGTCGCTGAACTGGAACTTGGTCGGCTCGA
Organism: Thermomicrobiales bacterium; assembly: GCA_025928015.1. Taxonomy (GTDB): domain Bacteria; phylum Chloroflexota; class Chloroflexia; order Thermomicrobiales; family UBA6265; genus JAICKJ01. Next base: position 4,202 of record JAICKJ010000071.1, on the reverse strand, counting down.
TGATCTTGTCGAAGAACGCGGTGTCCTGATCCCAGGAGAGGGTTTGCATGCCCCACCAGTTGTACATGTCGCCCAGGACCATACCCCATTGGGTCGTCCGGCTCCCGCTCTTCTTCGTCAGCCCCTTGGCCGCTTCGATGACCTGGTCCCACGTCCAGCCCGCGGCCGGCATCTGGCCGCCCGCCTTGGAGATGATGTCCTTGTTGTAATAGAGTCCCATTGTCTGGAAGTTCTCCGGCATCGCGTAGTAGTCCTTGCCGTCCAGCTTCCAGGGCTCGAAGAGCTTGACCGGGTACTTGGCGGGGTCGAAGAGGCCGGCCTTGTCGATCATTGGCTGCAGATCCAGCAAGAGGCCATTCCGATAATGGCCGTACGCCTGCACATCCCAGAAATAAATGTCGTACGGCTCGTTGGCGCTGTAGGCGAGCTGCAGCTTTTGCCAGTACTGATCGTAAGGCAGGAACTGGAGATTGATCTCGATCTTGTCCTTGTTCAGGTCATTGAACGTCTTGACCCGCTTCTTGAAGTTGCCGTCGATCGTGGGCGAGTTGGACCACATCAACGCCCGCACCTTCTGCGTGCCGTTCTGAAAATTGAGCTGGAGCCGCGAGGTCGATTTCGGCGCGGCCGATACGCCCAGGCGCGTCAGCGCGGCGGAGCCCGTCGCGGCGGCGGTGGCCTGGAGGAAGCGACGACGCGAGAGGTTGGCGCCAGTCTTGGTGGACATAATCACACTCTCCTCATTTGCGAGCGTACGATGATTCCAGGTTTCAGGCCGAATAAGGCGTGTTCAGTGACGCGGGTAAGTCGAAACCTCCTTGTCCTCCTGCCCTCGGCAGGCAACGGCGCGACCACGCGAATCGAGCACGGCGGCCTCACCCCTTGAGACCCGTCGTGACGATGCTTTGCACGAAGTAGCGTTGCGCGAAGATGAAGACGAGCAGCGACGGGATCGAGGCGACGAGCGTCATCGCCATCAGCAGGTGCATCTGTGGTCCGACGTCCGGCGAGCCGTTGAAGTAGGAGAGCGCAACCGCGACCGTCTGCTTCGACTGGTCCGAAAGGTAGATCAGGGGCCCGAGGAAGTCGTTGTAGGTGCCGAAAAAGGTGAAGACGGCGACCGTTGCCAGCGCGGGCTTGGTGAGCGGGAGCATGATGCTCCACCAGATGCGATAGGAGGAGGCGCCGTCGATGCGCGCCGATTCCTCCAGCTCCTTCGGAATCGAGAGGTAGAACTGGCGCAGCATGAAGAGGAAGAATGGATTGCCGAAGAAGGCGGGCACGATGAGCGGCTTGAAGCTGTTGATCCAGCCCAGCTTGTTGAACGCGATGTAGGTCGGGACGAGGGTGACGGCGCTGGGGAGCATCATCGTCGCCAAAACGAGGAGGAAGATGAAGTCGCGGCCAGGCGCTCGCAACCGGGCGAAGCCGTAGGCGCTGAACGAGCACGAGAGCAACGTGCCCAGCATCACCAGGCTGACAATGATGCCGCTGTTCAGGGCGAACCGCCAGAAGGGGACGAGCGTCATCGCCTCCTTTACGTTGCTGATGCGCGGCGGGATCGGAATCCAGACGGGCGGATAGAGGTAGACGTCGCTCGCTTCCTTCAAGGCGGTCGTGATCATCCAGAAGAAGGGCACCATGATGATCGCCGCGCCGATGAGCAGGATGAGGAACGAGACGATCTTGATACGGACGCTGCGACTCGGTCCCCGGAATCGCGCGCGCTGGACCGATTCGGCCGGCAAGACGATCGGGCGGCCAAGCGTCTCCTCGCTCATGCGTCGGCTCCCTTCTGTGTCTCCTGGTAATGCACCCAGGCGGGCGCCGAGCGGAAGACGAGTAACGTCAGGACGAGGACGATCAGGAACATGGCCCAGGCGATCGCCGAGGCGTAGCCCATCTTCAGGAACTGGAAGGCATTGCGATAGAGATAGAGCGAGAGCAGGAGCGTGGAGTTATTCGGGCCGCCGTTGGTCATCACGAACGCCTCGGTGAAGACCTGCAACGCGCCGATGATGCCGAGCACGAGGTTGAAGAAGGTCACGTGTGACAGGAGCGGGAGCGTGATGTTCCGGAACTTGCTCCAGGTTCCTGCCCCGTCGATCTCGGCGGCCTCATACAGATCGTTCGGGATGTCCTGCAACCCGGCCAGGAAGATGATCATGCTACCGCCGGCCGACCAGAGACTCGTCGCGATCAGCGAGGGGAGCGCCCAACGCTCGTCTCCGAGCCAGGCCGGACCGTGGATGCCGACCTTTTCGAGCAACAGGTTCAGCACGCCGAAATCGGGGTTGAAGATCCAGCGCCAGAGCATGCCGATGGCGACCCCGGACATGATCGTCGGCAGGTAGTAGATCGTCCGGAACGCGGTCACGCCGGGCAACCGCTGATTGAGGAGGAGCGCCAGGAGGAGGGCGAAGGTCAGGACGAGCGGGACGCTGACGCCCGAATAGATCAGCGTGACGCGCAGCGACTTCCAGAAGAGGTGGTCGTGAATCAGCGTGCGGTAGTTGTCCAGGCCGACGAAGGCGGGGCTGGCGAGCATGTTGTAGTCGGTCAGACTGAACCAGAAGGAGGCGATCATTGGCCCGAGCGAGAAGAGAACGATGCCGAGGATCGCGGGGAGGATAAAGATGTAGCAATCGATCGCCTCCCGCGTGCGGTTCGATAACCGGCTCCGGCGTGGAGCGCTCGCCGTCCTACTGGCCATACCCCTCGTCCTCACAGCCTGCCGGCCGGAATCCGGCATCCCAGAGCGCGGCTGGGCATCCGATCCTCAGCGAGACCCGGCGGGCACCTTCGAGCAAGACACGCCGGAACACTGGCTGGCGTTCCGGGGTGAAGCGAACGTTCGGCACGGAGACGCTCATTGCGGCCACCACCTGCCCGGTGACGTCGCGCACCGGTCCCGCGATGCACCGGAGCCCGGCCGTCGACTCGCCATCGTCCATCGCGTAGCCGCGGGCACGGACCTCGGCCAGCATCCGGCGCAATGCATCGCGGTCGGTCACCGTGTGCTCGGTCAAGCGGGGGAGATCGTGTCCCGGAGGAAAGAGCCGATCGAATTCGCCCGGGCTCAGGGCGGAGAGCAAGACCTTGCCAACGCCGGTGCCGTGCGCGGGGATCATCTTGCCGACGGCGGAGACCATGCGCATCTGCCCACTGCCTTCTTCCTTGGCGATGTAGAGCACGTTCGTCCCGCGCAGGACCGCCAGGTGGACGGTTTCGTCACACTCGTGCGCCACCCAGCGAACGACCTCCTGGGCCACGGCGACGAGATCGATCCGCTGGAGATAGGCGGAGCCGAGCGCGGCGACCCCGGGGCCGAGGCGGTATCCATTCCCCGAGGGAGCATCGATGAGATAGCCGCGCCGGAGGAGCGTGCGCAGCAGCGCGAGCGCGCTGCTCTTGGGCCAGGTCGTTTCGGCACAGACCTGTGACAGAGTCAGATCGGACGTCGTCGCGGCGAACAGCTCGAGCAGATCGAGGCATCGATCCGCCGATTTCACCGAACTTCCTGGTGTGCCAATCTCGGAGACGGTGTTCATGTCCACGAACTCCGCACAAGCATGTGAATGGGGGTACGGTAGAGATAACTGGACAGGTTGTCAAGAGCCCGCCGCGGCGAATCGTCGCCAGCGTCGGGCATTTCTTCTCCTGCCTATGCGTGTTCCGGGATCGTTGATGGTGCACCCTGGAGACGGGCACTCAAACAAATCAAGGCTGATGCCGCCGACCCCGCCGGAACTGGCAAGATTGGCCGAACAGTCACGAATCACTCCGGCTGTGGCCCTTCCCAAGATAGACGAGAAGGCGATTCCCCGAAGCCTTAGGCGACGTCTTGCCGCAGAAGTGAGAGAGGCGCTGGTAGCACGTCACAAGGCGGGCGAGTCCATAAAGGCGTTGAGTAGGGAGTTTGGCATTTCGGAGTCTGGGCTCCGTGACCTGCTGACTGCGGAGGAGATGCTGTATCGTAAGCAACCCATAACGCCAGAAGATATCGATTTGGCGGTACAGCTCTATGCGAGCGGCTTGACAGTCAAACAGGTGGTGAAGCGATTGAGCTATCCGATTGGCACGATCCGCAGGGTGCTCCGTGAGCGGGGTGTCACCATGCGTTCTCATAGCACGAGGCAAACGAAAGGCACTAGATAAAGGGTGCTAATTGGACCCAATGCAGAAGGTGGCGTAGTCTCTGC
>JAICKJ010000166.1 GCA_025928015.1 Thermomicrobiales bacterium | reverse complement strand
TGGAGGAGCTGACCGCCGCGGAAGAGCGCGCCCGGGCCGCGTTGGAGGAGGCGCGCCGCTCCATCTGGAACCTGGGTCCGGCATCGCTGGCGGCCGGCAACCTGAGCGGGGCGTTGCGCGGCGAGCTGGCCGCGCTGCCGCGGACCGGTCCAGCCGGCAACCTGGTCGTCTCCGGTCCCGCCCGGCCACTCCCGCCCGAGGCGCAGCATGCGCTCTTCCGGGTCGCGCAGGAGGCCCTCACCAACGCCGGCCGGCATGCCGACGCGACCCGGATCGATCTCACCCTGGCCTACGGCACCGAGACGGTGACCCTGACGATCGAGGACGACGGCACCGGCTTCGATCCGGAGGCGGCCGCGCGGCGGCGGACAACGACCTCGGGCGGTTATGGTCTGATCAGCATGAGCGAGCGGCTGCGCCTCGTGGGCGGCAGCCTGGCGATCGAGAGCCTGCCCACGCGTGCCGCCGGGACCCGCGTCATCGCCACCGTCCCGTACGAGGGGCGGGGCGCGCCGCCGGGCGCCTCGACCGTCCGGCGCCCTGCCCCATCCGCTCCCCCCCAACCGATCCGCGTCGTGGTCGTGGACGATCACCCACCGGTCCGACGGGGGATCGCGGCGCTGCTCGCCGACCAGCCGGGCATCGAGGTCGTCGCGGACGGCGCGGACGGCGAGGACGCGCTGCGCCTGGTCGAGTCGTTGCGTCCGGACGTTCTGGTGATCGACCTGCGGATGCCGCGTCTGAGCGGCGTCGAAGCGATCGCCCGTGTCGTCCACCAGGGAGGCCCAACCCGCTGCCTTGCCGTAACCATCTTCGCCCAGGATGAGCTGGTCCTCGAGGCGCTGCGCGCCGGGGCGCGGGGGTACCTGCTGAAGGATGCCAGCGGCGACGAGCTGGCGGCGGCGGTGCGCACGGTGCACGGCGGCGGGATCGCGGTCTCCCCGCACGTCGCGGGCAAGCTCGCGGCCGGCCTGATCGCGCCGATGCGCCTGACCGGGCGCGAACGGGACGTGCTCACCCTCCTCAGCCACGGGCGGTCCGACAAGGAGATCGCCGCCGACCTCGGTATGAGCGTCAAGACCGCCAATTTCCACGTCGCAAACGTGCTCGCCAAGCTCGGAGCGCAGAACCGGGCCGAAGCCGTCCGGCTCGCCTACGCGCGCGGCCTGCTGGACGATTGACCCGAGCCGACCGGCCTCCGGCGCGAGGTCGACCAGGCTCGCCCGCAGCTTGCGCAAGCCAAGCCGCAACCGGCCCTTGACCGTGCCCAGGGGCAGACCAGTCCGCCCGGCGATCTCGTGGTGGCTCAACTCGTCAAAGAACGACGCGACGATCACCCGCGACTGATCCGGGGGCAGCGTCGCCAGAGCCCCCCGCACGCGCTCCGCCTCGACGCTCCTGACCACCTGCTCGTCGGGCTCATCGCCGCTGCTGTACGCGTCTGGCTCACCGATCGGGACGTTCACGCCGGTCTGCCAGGCGCGGCGGCGGTAATTGAGCGCCGCGTTGCGCGTGATCGCGGTCAACCAGCCCGTGGCAGAGCCGCGTGCGGGCGAGTACGACGGCGCGCGTTGCCACACGGCGAGAAAGGCGTCCTGCACAGCATCCTCGGTGGCGCACCGCTCGGCCAGGATGTGGAAGGCGATCGCGAAGGCGCGCGCCCGGAAGCGATCATGAAAGGTTGCGAACGCCTCGGCGTCACCGCTGGCGATCGCCGCCAGCAGCTCCTCATCGGTGAGGATGGGCGCGGATACGGGTATCGGGGGCACGGAAAGCGCAGTCACCATTGGCGCACCTCTCCCGAGCCCGGCGCTGGTCCGGGAAGACTGGCGCCGACGGCTCACGTCATCGTGTGTCCCATGACAACGACGATACGGCGCGCGCTTCCGGCCGGCATCAGGAGGACCGCGAGGAACGAGCCTGGGAGAATTGCCAGCGTCAAACGCAGTATCAGCACCCGAATGGCATGGTCCCTTCGGCATGGCCAGAATCGCCACCGCGCGGACGCAGACTTGACAGCGCGACGGCTGGTGTGCTTAGTTGCGAACACAGAGTTCCAGTCGAGAGGGTCGATTTAGTCAGGAGAGGTACGCAATGCGCGAGCCGAAACTGTGGCGATCCGGTGGTTTCTCGTCGTCGGTCTCCCGGCGGTCGGTGCTGAAAGGCGCGGGCGCGGCGGGTCTGGCCACGCTGCTCGGCGAGCGGGCGCTGGCCGGCCCGGCGACGCTCGTCCAGTCGACGCCGACGGCCGACATCAAGGGCACCTCGCTCAGCCTGCTCCAGTGGCAGCACTTCGTGCCCAGCTACGACACCTGGTTCGAGAAGTTCCTCAACGAGTGGGGGCAGGCCAACAGCGTGACGGTCAAGCTGGACCGGATCAACACGGCCGACGTCCCCGCCGCGCTGGCGGCCGAGGTCAGTGCCGGCAAGGGCCACGACCTGGTCGAGCACATCGCCTCCCTCGCCCAGTACGAGAAATCACTCGTCGACATGAAGGATCTGGTCGACGAGGCGACGAAGCGCTTCGGCGCCCAGCTCCCGATGACCAAGGCCAACTCGTTCAATCCGCACACCGGCAAGTTTTACGGCTTCTGCCACGGCTACGCGCCGGATCCGGGCGACTACCGCAAGTCGCTCTGGGACAAGGCGGGCTACCCCGACGGGCCGAAAACCTATGACGATCTGCTCGCCGGCGGCACGAAGATTTACCAGGACCAGGGCGTCCAGTGCGGCATCGGCATGTCGCAGGAGATCGACTCCAACATGGCCGCGCAGGAGATGATGTGGGGCTTCGGCGCGACGATGCAGGACAAGGACGAGAACGTCACGATCAACTCGCCGGAGACGATCGCGGCGGTCGAGTTCATGACCAAGCTCTTCAAGGCCTGCGAGACGCCCGAGGTCTTCGGCTGGAACGCGGCCTCGAACAACCAGCTGCTCGTCGCCGGCCGCGCGTCCTATATCCTCAACTCCATCTCCGCCTACCGCACCGCGCAGGGATCGCAGCCTGATGTCGCGAAGGACATCTTCTTCCTGAAGCCGCTGCAAGGTCCAGGCGGAGCGAGCATGGCCAAGGCGCATGGCCACGCCGTCTTCATCTACATGATGCCGACCTACTCGAAGAACCAGGACACGGCGCGCGAGTTTCTGCTCCACCTCGTCGCCAACTACGATGCGGCGGCCACGGCGAGCAAGCTCTACAACTTCCCGGCCTACACCAGCACCGTGCCGAAGATGGCCGACTACCTGAAGACCGACCCGGATGGCTCCGAGCCGCCTGACAAGCTGGAAGTGCTGGCGGACGCCAATGACTGGACGGTCAACCTCGGCTGGCCGGGCCCGGCGAACGCGATGATCGGCGAGTCGTTCAACACCTTCGTCCTCTCCGACATGATGGCCAGCGCCGCCCGCGGCAGCAAATCGGCCAAGGACGCCGTCGCCGAGGCCGAGAGCAAGCTCAAGGCCAGCGCCGAGAAGTGGCGCAAGGAAGGGCTGATGGGCGGCACGAAGTAGGGCGCCGCTCCCGTCATCGCGAGCATCACTCCCGTCATCCTGAGCGAAGTCGAAGGATCTCCTGCCGCAGCAGCCTCCCGCCAAGACGATCATTGGGTTGGGCAAGACGCCCTGCCGGGGGATGCTTCGACAAGCTCAGCATGACGAGCGGGGAAAGCGCTTCGCGCGGGGATGCTTCGGGGCTTCGCCCGCTCAGCATGACGGGTGAAGACTACCTACGAACACGCCTCTCCAGGAGGCGTCTATACTGGCTCTATCGTTCAGTGATCTGAGGGGCAGGAGCCGGGTGCGAAGCTATGGCAGTCGTTGAGACACGCAAGCTGACGAAGCGCTTCAGCGACGAGGTCGTCGCGGTCAACGAGATCGACCTGCGCTGCGTCGACGGGGAGTTTCTGGTCCTGCTCGGCCCGTCCGGCTGTGGCAAGACGACACTCCTGCGCATGATCGGCGGGCTGGAGCAGCCGACCAGCGGCGAGATCCTGATCGCCGACCGGGTCGTCAACAACCTGCCGCCGCGCGCCCGCCAGATCGCGATGGTCTTCCAGTCCTACGCGCTCTACCCGCACATGTCGGTCTACGAGAACATCGCCTTCCCGCTCAAGGCCGCCAAGCTCGACAAGGCGGCACAGCGGGAGAAGATCGCCTGGGCCGCCTCGATCCTCGGGATCGACGAATTGCTGAAGCGCAAGCCCCGGCAGCTCTCCGGCGGCCAGCGGCAGCGGGTCGCGCTCGCCCGGGCGCTGGTGCGTGAGCCCAACGTCTTCCTGCTCGACGAGCCGCTCTCCAACCTGGACGCGCAGCGCCGCGCCTCCGCCCGCGATGAGCTGCAGGTCTTCCAGAAGGACATCGGCACGACGACGATCTATGTCACGCACGATCAGGTCGAGGCGATGGGCATGGGCGACCGCATCGCCGTCATCGACAGCGGGCACATCCGGCAGCTCGGCACGCCGCACGAGATCTATGAGGAGCCGGCCGACACCTTCGTCGCCACCTTCGTTGGCTCGCCGCCAATGAACCTGGTGCCGGAGGGGGATGAGCTGGTCGGTTTCCGGCCCGAAGCGTTCTACCCGATCACCGCGGACACGCCGTCGGACACCAGCTCCGTCCTGCGAGTCAACGTGATCAATGCCCGCGAGGAATATCTCGGCTCGGAGAAGCTGATCTACGCCGAGGTCAATGGCATCCGGGTCGTCTCCCGCCTGCCGGCCAACGTCGACGCGGGGATCGCCGAGGGCAGCAGCGCGACGTTCGGCGTGCTCCGAAGCAACCTGCGCCATTTCAACGCCGAGACCGGCCTCCGGGTGCAGCCCGGCCGGGTGCCGGTGCTCAGCGGGGCGGCGAACGCATGACCGCCCCCGTCTACGCCGCGCCGGCGAACGCCCCGGTCGAGCCGGCCACCAAGCAGGGCCGCTTTCTCCTCGAACGCGAAGGCGTCCTGGGACCGCTCCTCCTCTTGCCGGCGGTCGTCTATATCCTCGCGCTGGTCGGCTTCCCGCTGATCCTCGCGGTCCTCTACGCCTTCAGCGATGTCACCGTCGGCAGCCCGCACATCACCAGCACGAAGGACTTCGTCGGGCTCGCGAACTTCCGCGTCATCCTGAACGACCCGGTCTTCCGCGAGGCGCTCCGCAACACGATCGTCTTCACGGTCGTCTCGCAAGTCATCGTCGTCGTGCTGGCGACGATCCTCGGGCTCGTGCTGGCCGAGGATTTCAAGGGCAAGCGGCTCGTCCGCTTCCTGATCCTGCTGCCGTGGACGACGCCGATCGCGCTCTCCGTTCTCGGCTGGTTCTGGATGCTCGACTCGGTCTACAGCCCTATCGATTATGTCATGCGCGAGGTCGGCCTGCTCGGCCCGCACACGCCCTTCGGCCCGGCCCGGAACATGTACTGGCTCGGCAAGACGAATCTGGCGCAAGCATCGGTGATCGCCGTCCACGTCTGGCGGACGCTGCCGCTGGCGACGGTAATCCTGCTCGCCGGCCTCTCCTCGATCCCGAAGGACATCGTCGAGGCGGCGAACATGGATGGCGCCAGCTACTGGCGCACGCTCTTCAAGGTGAAGCTGCCGCTATTGACGCCGATCATGTCGGTCGCGATCCTCTTCAGCATCATCTTCACCTTCACCGACCTTTCTGTCTCGCTGGTGCTGACGCGCGGCGGCCCGGTCAATGACACGCAGGTGATCGCGACCTGGGCCTATTTCAAGGGCATCCAGGGCGGCAATCTGGCCCAGGGCGCGGCGATCGCCCTCTTCATGGTGCCGGTGCTGGTCGTGATCGCGGTGCTCATGCTGCGCCTGGCGCGCCGGACGGAGACGACCTAGATGGTCACCACCGCGGATCGCACAATGGCGCACCTGCCCGACGAGGACAGCGGCAAGTACCGCGTGATGACCATCGGCGCCCGCGTCGTGCTCTACCTGCTGGCGCTGCTCTTCGCCGCCTTCGCCGCCATCCCGTTCATCTGGATGATCATCACGTCCTTCAAGACGGACCAGGACCTCTACAACCCGAACCACAGCCCGTTCGAGTTCACGACGCCGCCGACGCTCCACAACTACACGCTGCTCTTCACCAGCACGCACTACCTGACGTTCATCGCCAACACGCTCATCGTCGCGTTGCTGGTCGTCGTGATCACCGTCGCGGCGGTCGTGCCCGCCGCCTACAGCCTGACGCGGCTCGCCGGCCGCTGGGGTGAGAATCTCGGCATCCTCATCTTCCTCGTCTATCTGGTGCCGCCGACGCTGCTCTTCATCCCGCTGACCGGCGTCATCGCCGACATCAACCTGCAGAATTCCTGGTGGTCGCTGGTGCTCGTCTACCCGACCTTCACGATCCCCTTCTGCACCTGGCTGATGATGGGCTTCTTCAAGAGCGTGCCCTGGGAGATCGAGGAGCAGGCAATGATCGACGGCTACACGCGGCTCGGCGCGATCTGGCGGACAGTCATCCCGATCTCGATCCCGGGCATCCTGACGATCGTGATCTTCTCGTTCACGCTGACGATGCACGAGTTCGTCTACGCGCTGGCCTTCGTCCAGTCGTCGTCGCAGAAGACGGTCAGCGTCGGCGTCTTCACGGAGCTGATCCGGGGCGACGTCTACTTCTGGCAATCGCTGATGGCCGCCGCCGCGCTCGTCGCTCTGCCGGTCGCCCTGCTCTACAACTTCTTCCTCGACCGCTTCATCGCCGGCTTCACGCTGGGCGCGGTGAAGGGATAGCGGGCGCGGACTCGATCCTGACGCACGCTCACGCCGCCGCGCGGGGGTAAACACCCCGCGCTCACTCCAGAAGGAAGCCGGCTGAAGACCGGCTGGAAGTCGCGTGATCGTCGTCATTGCGGTATCGGCGTGGCACAAATTACTGTAGGGGCAGACCGGCGTGTCCGCCTTGAGCGTTGCCCGGCTCATCGCAGCTATCGGAAAGGTCGTCTTGGAGCTACATCGAGCAAACGAATTCCCCTCTCAACGACTTCGATGGCCGCTGTGGGACAATCCGTCAGGATGCTTCCCACACAACGGTTGACCGCGCGTCGGTGAGGAGGCTGGCTTGCCCTGCCGGGAGCAGGTAGCCGCGTTGCGCCTCGTTCCACGGCCGGGCAACACCATGCCGAGTGAACGCATCGCCGAGCGCGACGATCGCTCGCGTGACGTTCGCATGGGCGGGAATGTTCAGGCGTTCCATCAGCATCCGGCCGTCGAACCGCTCGTCCGGATGGTCGATGAGCAGATCCAGCACGCGCCGGGCAGGCGAATCACCCAACTCCGCGTACATGCGGGCCAGCAAGGGCAAATCGGCAGCCCCGAGTGGCCGCGACGGGCGAGATCGTTCACCGAGCACGGCCGCTGACCGCAGACCCGGCAGAATCTCGCGCGCGACCTGCCGGAGGACCGGCACTTCCGCCTCGGTGCGGGGCCAGGGCAGGTAGATATCCCGGACGCCGGCCGCCCGATACGCGTTCACGCCATCGACGAACGCTTCGGGCGACGCCAGCAGATTGATCGATGGGCTCACCGCCCGCACGAGCGTGGCCGAATCACGACCCTCGCGCCGGCACGCCTCATCCATGCGCTGGTTGGCGGCGGCCGCCTCCTCGGGGGTCGCCACGGCGTTCCACATATCGGCGTAGCGGGCGGTCAGGCGCATCATGCGTGGTCCGGAACCGCCGACCAGCACTGGCAGACGTGGGCGTTGGAGCGCTTTTGGCTCGAACGGCGCATCAAGCACCTTGTAGTACTTCCCCTCGAAGGTCGTCCGCTCGTTGCGTTGCAGCTCGTCCCAGATTGCGAGCGCCTCCGCGAAGCGGTCGACCCGCTCGCGCGCGGACGGGAACGGGAAGCCGTAGGCCTCGTGCTCCCGCTCCGTCCAGCCGGCCCCGACGCCGAAATCGACGCGCCCGCCGGAGACGTGGTCGACGGTGATCGCCTGCTTGAGCAGGAAGACCGGATTGCGGTAGGTGTTGCCGCAGACGATCACGCCCAGCCGCATGCGCTGGGTGAACGGCGCCAGCGCGGCCAGCATCGTGTAGGCCTCATGGGTCGGCTCGTTGACATCGAAGAGTCCGTAGAAGTGATCGACGAGGAACAGACCGTCGAAGCCGAGCGCTTCGGTTTCCCGTACCCGCGCCAGGAGTTCCGGCCACGACGCCCGCTGCCCGAGAACGATGCAAAACCGCGCCGCCGAAGCGTCCATGAATTCCCCTGACCTCGCTGCCGTCCGACATGAGCGTGCGAATGAGCGGGGTGATCATGGCATCGGTCTGGGGAAGGCGCAATGGGACAACCGAAATTGAAAGGTATTCAGGGCTGGAGCCCGCGACCAGCATCGCGAGCTCCAGCGGCCGATCATGTTACGACAGGGCCGAGGTGATGGCCTGGCAGTAGAGCTGGAAGTCGCTGTCGGCATCCGGATGGGGGCCGGCCTCGAAAACGACTTCCTGCGAGACGAAGTTCAGGTCATAGTCCACGTAGATCACGCGGCCCAAGAGGCCAACGTCCTTCACGAGGACCTGGCCATCGCCGGTAGAGATCTTTTCGGGCATCCCGGTGTTGACGACGCTGAGCGTGTAGCCGGCACCGTTATCAACCTCCGAAATGATCCGGTACTGCCCGGCGGATGAAATGATCACCTGCTTGCCGTTGTCCACGTTGGTGTAGGTGCTGGTGGAATTGCCGGTAATCTTGACGCGCGGCGGCGCGCCATCGACAGGCGTGAAGAAGAAGTTGACCACGCCCTCGTCCACGCCTGTGATGTGGAAGCCACAGAAGTCGAGGATGTCCACATCGTTGGAGTAGTTCTCGTGGAACGCCTTCGTCCAGCCCGCGGCCGCGGGCAGCGGGGTGACGAGCAACGCGGCGAGGACCAACAACCCGGCGATCGGACTCGTGAGGGACCGGAAGGTACGCATGGGTATCGCTCCTGAGACGTGGGTGACCTTCTAGACGCCAGCTTGCGCCGGTCAGCCGCCGGCTGAGTTAGCGCCGGGTCCCAGACGTGACCCCAGCATGTTGATGTGCGCGTATTGCGCCGGCACCTCCGCTGCCGCGTCGCTGCACCACCGTGTCTCGCTCGTGGCCCCACTTCGCCACCAGGCGGCATGGCATCAATAATGGCGAAGCTGAGCGATCCGAACACCGTAGAAACTACCTGATTCTGGCAGCCTCGCCTCACGACTGCCGATTCGGCCGACGTGCGCCGTGCGGCCCGCAGGGTTATGATTCGTAACGGCGCCGGGATTCCCCGGCGCTTGCCCTCATCATTCATTTCAAGGACCAAACGCTTGCTCAACGCCCGCCGCGCGATCTCCCTCGTCTTCTTCGTCAACGGCTTCGTGCTGGCCAACTGGATCGCGCGCATCCCCGCGATCAAGCATGGGCTCGGCATCAACAACGGCGTGATGGGCACGGTGCTGCTCGGCATGGCGCTCGGCGCGATGGTCGCCT
>JAICKJ010000225.1 GCA_025928015.1 Thermomicrobiales bacterium | reverse complement strand
GTTCCGGCTGCGCGACAAGGGCGTGCCCGATCTGCGCGGCGGCGACCGCGGAGACCAGATCGTCACGGTCCAGGTCTTCATCCCGAAGAAGCTGAACGATGAGCAGCGTGATCTCTTCGAGCGGCTCGGCGCCAGTCTCGGTAAGGAAGTGACCCAGCAACCCGCCAGCAAGGGCTTCTTCGACCGGGTGAAGGACGCCCTCGGCGTCTGATCCCATTCCAACGACGTTCGTTTCCGGTAGGGCCGACCCCATGAGGTCGCCCTTTCCCGCGCCTATCCCGTTCGTGTCGCTTGACGGCGCACCAAACGCGGCCTACAGTACTTGCCAGAGCCTTCAGGGTGAGGTGAGGCCGCGTTCCGCGGTCAATTCCTGACCGGCGGTGACAGCCCGCGAGCGCGCGTCGCAGGACAAGCGCAGGAGCCGGTGGAATTCCGGCGCCGACGGTAGAGTCCGGATGGGAGAAGGCGCCAGACGGCCGGGGCAACCCGGTGGTCGGTTTCTCCACATCGTGTGCCAACCCGGGGGTCTCCACCCCGGGTTTTGCGTGCCCGGGGTTCGCCGGAGACACTCGCGCACGACGGTGTGAATGCGAATCTGCCGCACGAACCGACTCGGGTTCGCTGGCGATGCCGCGTTCCGCCTGACGCCGGGGTTCCGCCACCGCGGATGCATAATGCTCAGAATCGCCGCTCAGCGGCTGCTCCAACTCATCACGACCGTCATCATCGCCTCCTCCGCCGTCTTCCTCCTCATCCACCTCTCCGGAGATCCGGTTGCCGGCTTCCTGCCGCCCGGCACGTCGCCGGCGCAGCAGGCCGCCACCCGGCACGCGGTCGGTCTCGACCGACCGATCGCCATCCAGTACCTGACTACCGTCGGCGATGCGCTCACCGGCAGATTCGCCGACTCCTGGCGTGCCCAGCGGCCCGCGCTCGCCGTCGTCCTCGAACGCCTTCCTGCGACACTCATCCTCGCGCTCAGCGCCGTCCTGGTCGCCTCCGTCGTTGGCGGGCTGGCTGGAGTCGCCGGCGCCCGTTTCTACCGAAGCTGGCTGGACCGATTGCTGCTCTTCTTCGAGATCGGCGCGATGGCCGTGCCCGCCTTCTGGCTCGGCACGCTCCTGATCCTCTTCTTCGCCGTGCGTCTGCCCGTGCTCCCGTCCTCCGGCAACGGCGGGATACGCGGTCTGATCCTGCCGGTGCTCACCCTCGCGGCCTATCCGGCGGCGATCATCGCGCGGCTGCTGCGGACCGAGCTGCTCGCCGTGCGCAACCAGGGCTATGTGCGGACCGCGGAGGGAAAGGGGCTCTCCGGCTGGGCCGTGCTGCTTCGCCACGCGCTGCCGAACGCGCTCTTGCCGACGCTCGCCTACGTCGGGTTGCAGCTCAGCTTCCTCTTCGGCGGTGCGATCATCGTCGAATCCGTCTTCGCGTACCCGGGTGTCGGCCGGCTCGCGTTGCAGGCGGCGACCGACCGCGACATCCCCGTCGTCCAGGCCTTCGTCGTCGTGGTCGCCGTGCTGATCAGCGTCGCGAATCTGGCCGTCGATCTCATCGCCATCGCGATCGACCCGCGCCTGCGCGCATCGTCCCGGACATTCGCCCATGGGCGCTGAGACGACGTTGGCCACGGCCAGCCTGCGGCGACCGGCAGCGCGCGACGCCGTGGCGCGTCACCATCGTCGTTCGTTTCGCGTCGATCACACGATGGCGCTCTTGTTGCTGCCGCTGGTCGCGTTCCTGGCCCTGGCGTTGCTTGGTCCGCTCCTGCCACTCCCGGCGACGCATCAGGATTTGCTCAACCGGCTCGCGCCGCCCGTCGGTCTCGGCGGCACCTGGGCGCATCCGCTCGGCACCGATGGGCTGGGCCGCGATTTGCTCGCCCGGACAGCGACCGCGGCGCGCACTTCGCTCATCATCGGCATCACCGCGACGCTGCTGACGGCTGTCGCCGGCGTCGTCCTCGGTCTCATCGCCGGCGTCATCGGTGGCTGGCCGGAACGCGTCGTTCTCGCCTTCGTCGATGCCCAGCTCGCAATGCCCTTCGTCGTCGTCGGCATCGCCATGGCGGCGACGCTCGGCCAGAGCATCGCGACCGTGCTGGTCACGCTGATCGTCACTGGCTGGGTCAGCTACACGCGCATCGTCCGCCTGCAGGCCCGCGCGCTGACGACCGCGCCGTTCATCGAAGCGGCGATCGCGGCCGGCGCCGGTCAGGGCCGCCTGCTCTTCAGGCACGTGCTGCCGAACATCTGGCCCGCGATCATCATCATCGCCAGCCAGATGGTGGCGGCGATGATCATCTACGAGGCGTCGTTGAGCTATCTCGGTCTCGGCCTGCCGCCGCGCTACATTTCTCTCGGTGGCCTGGTCCGCGATGGGCAGACGCAAATCTTCCAGGCGTGGTGGGCGAGTGCGGTGCCAGGTTTGGCGCTGGCGCTCGCGGTCTTTGCCTTCAACCTGCTCGGCGAGGAGGTCCAGCGCCGCTGGCGCAAGGACGATTGAGCGACGTTTGTCGCGCACGACAACAGGAGAACCCTGACCATGGAGGAACTATTGAGGATGAACCGGTCCAGGGGGCCGGCGGCGAACGTCTCGCGACGATCGCTGATCGGAGCCGGCCTCGCAGCGGCCACCTGGCTCGGCACCCGCGGCGCGCGAAACGCCAGCGCGGCGACAAGCGAGCTGGTCATCGATCTGACCGACGATCCGAAGACGCTTGACCCGGCGCTGGCCTACACGCCGCAGTCCTGGTCGGTCGTGCACTCGATCTACGACGCGCTGGTCCAGTACGGTCCGAACTGGGAGCTACAGCCGCTCGCGGCCGAGACCTTCACCCAGGCCGACCCAACGACGTTCGCGGTCAAGCTCCGCACCGGTCTCACCTTCCATGACGGCTCGCCGGTGACGGTTGCCGCCATTCAGCGCTCGCTCGATCACATACGGGCCGCGAAGTCGGACATCACCGATCTCTTCAGCGTGGTCACGAAGATCGAGGCGGTCGACGACCTCAACGCCCGCATCGTCTGCAAGGAGCCCGCTCCCTGGCTGCCCGCCCAGATGGCCGTCTGGATGCTCCTGCTGCCCGAGGCGGCAAACAAGCCGGACGTGTTGGCGAAATCGCCCATCGGCTCGGGCCCATTCAAGTTCGACAGCTATGCGCCTGGCAACAAGATCACCCTGACTGCCAGCTCCGCCTACACCTGGCCGAGTCCCAAGGGAACGCCGCTCGCGGAGAAGGCCACCTTCCGCTTCGTACCAGAGTCGACGACCCGCGTCGCCGACCTCCTCTCCGGGGCGACCGGCATCGTCGCGTCGGTGCCCTTCGACCAGATCAAGGCGGTCGAGACGGACAAGACGAGATCCATCGTCGTGCCCCTGGCCGGCTCAGCCTGGGTGCGGATCGCCACCGATGTCCCGCCCTTCGACAACGTCAAGGTCCGCCAGGCACTGAACTACGCGATCGACGCCGACCAGATCATCAAGGCGCTCTTCGACGGTCAGGGCCAGCGGCTCACCTCGTTCGCTCCGGACGAGCGCATCATGGGCTGGAACCCGGCGCTCAAGCCCTACCCTTACGATCCCGACAAGGCGAAGTCGCTGCTCAAGGAAGCGGGCGTCTCCGGCTCGGTCTCGGCCGTGCTGGACTACGCCTCGACCGAGCGCGGGGATGTCGCCGAAGTGCTTGCCGCGCAGATCAGCGACATCGGCATCCAGACGATGGCGAAACAGACCGAGATCACGGCCTTCAACAGCACATGGACGGACAAGAAGGCGCCCGCGCTGCGGCTGACGAGCTGGCGATACTACGATCCTTCGACCTTGCTCAATCTCGTCGTCGCCAGCAACGGATTCCTCTCGCGCTTTACCGCCCCCGCGGCTGACAAGCTGATCGCCGAAGCGAGCACCGAGACCGACCCCAAGCAGCGGAACGCCGACTACCAGGAACTCAGCAAGGTGCTGTACGATGACCCGCCCGTCATCTATCTGTGGAATCTGACGGCGGTCTACGGCCAGGCGAAGTCGATCGAGGGATGGACGCCGCGCGCCGACGAATACACCATCCCGACCAAAGGCTACGGAGGCATCTCCTGATCCAGTCCGAGGACAACGTCATCGAGGCACCGGTCGTGCGACCCGTTCCGCGCGCTCCTGAGTTGGCCGACACGCTGACCGGACGGCGCTCGGTGCGCGCGTTCGCGACACGTCGCGTCCCACGGGACCTGATCGAGCGCGCGATCGAGGCGGCCGGCTGGGCGCCCTCGCCCCACGGTAGCCAGCCCTGGCGTTTCGTCGTCATCGAGGCGATGGAACGCCGCGTCGCGCTGGCCGACGCGATGAGCGGCACCTGGCGGGCGCAACTCGCGCTCGACAGGCAGGACGAGACGGTCATCGCCCGGCGGCTTGCCCGCTCCCGTGAGCGACTGGAGCGCGCGCCGGTCCTTGTCCTCGCCTGCCTCTACTTACGGGATCTGCAGGAGTACCCGGATCGAGATCGCCGGGAGGCCGAGGTGACGATGGCGATCCAGAGCCTCGGCGCCGCCGTCCAGAACTTCCTGCTCGCGATCTATCAGGCGGGGCTGGATAGTGGCTGGATGTGCGCGCCGCTCTTCTGTCCCGAAATCATCCGGGATACGCTTGATCTGTCCGCCGATCTGCACCCGCATGCGTTGTTGCCGGTCGGCCACGCGGCCGCCGACCCGAAGCGCCGCCCGCGGCGATCGCTGGACGAATTGATCGTCGATTGGCATTAGGCGTCAGAAAACGAGCCAGCCGCCGATCAGGGCCAGCGCGAGCAGGAAGAAGACGATCGTGGCGATGTTCAGCGTCGTGAAGATCACCAGCAGGATGCCGATGATCAGCAACGCGAGCACGATCAGCAGATAGTTGCGTTGCAAGGGGCTGAAGGGGAAGGTGCCGGTGTGCATCGCCCAGGGATCGGGAGAGGGGCGCACCATATCGCCCGCCAGCACCTGACGGGCGCCGCGGACCAGCCTCGTGCGATCACGATCCTTCTGCTCGCTCATCAGGTCTCCCTTCGGTTCCGGCTGGAACCAAGGTTATGGCACGTTTTCGGGGTGCTTGAGGTCGGCGACGTGCTCCCAGATCATCACGACGATGATCTTCACGATGCCGGCCCACGCGAGCAGGATTCCTGCCAGCAACCAGACGTCGCCCAGGCTGGCCAGGCCGGCCACGAGCGCGAGCAGGATGCCGGCGAGGGTGATCGCGTAGGATGTCCAGCGGAGATAGCGCATGTCCGAGCCTCGGGAGAGTGGAGGGTGACCGCCTCTTACGCGGGCGCCTGTTCGAGATGGCGACTCGGCAGACCCGGCACGAACCCGGGCGTCTCCTCGTCACGTTCATCGTAGATCGGCCCGGGCTCCTTTCCGACCTCGATCGCGATGTTGTCCGTCAGGATCTGAAACGGACCCTTGAAGAAGGCGACCGTTGAAAAGCGGATCTTGCCGTCCTGGCCGATCAGGTACGTCGTCGGTGTCGCCTCGATGGCGAACGCCCGCGAGATCGGATAACCCTCGGGCTCGACCAGCACCGGAAAAGTGAGCCCGAGCCGCCGCACGATCGAGCGGGTGATGTTCAGCGAATACTGCGAGACGCCAACCACGGTCAGCGGCGTGTCCTGGTACCGTTCCGCCACGCGCTGCAACATCGGCAGTACCGCCTTGCTCGACTTCCCGGGGCTGTCGAAGATCGACAGCACGACTGGGCCCCGCTTGAGTGCGTCGGCGATGGTGAACGGTTCACCGTTGACCGTCTGCAGTGGCGTGTTGATGATATCCGGGACGTGGTCCTCGGGTTCCAGCGGTGGCACGTGCCTGTTCCTCCTCGCCTCGCGGCGTCTAGGTTGATCCTACCTGCGTACTGGCTGCGGCCGCAACCGCCGGGTCGATCCGCGGCGCCTCATCTTCCCGGTGCCCGCGTTTTTTCCGCCGTCACGATCAACCGGTCGGCCTGGTCGCCGAATGGCTCCAGCTCGTACCCGCCGTAGACCTGCACATCCACGAATCCCGTCAGCTCCAGCAGCAATTCCAACTCTGCCCGGTGCAGATAGCGCAGCGGAAACGCCGTCCGTACTCGGCTGGTCGTGCCGTCTGCGGCCGTGATGTCGTACCAGACAGTGGTATCGAGCCGCTGATTGGCGGCGTCGAGCCGGCGCGCCGAGAACTTGTCCACCGCGCGGCCATCCGGCAGCGTCCAGGCGCCTTCGTGCTGCACGCCGCTGCTCAGGTCGCGCAGACTCTCCGGGCTCGGATTCAGGACGTCGATCACCAGCTGGCCCCGGGGATCGAGCGCCCGCCAGGCGGCCGCCAGCATCCCGCGTTGCTCCGCCAGTGTTGCCAGGTGCAGCAGGCCATTGAGCGGGATGAGGACCATCCCAAACGGACCGCCCGGCGCCTCGTCGGCCGCGACCATATCCCCTTGATAGAGCTGATATCCCCTGGTTGCTCCGAGCCGTTCCCGCGCCGCCCCGAGCATCGCCGCTGACGAATCGAGCCCGGTCACGCGGAAGCCGGCGTCGAGCAGCGGCGCCATCAAGCGGCCGGTGCCGCATCCCAGCTCCAGGATCGGGTCGCCTACGGCGGTCGCGAAGTTGACGTAAAGGCCAACATCGGCATCGAACCGATCGTGCTCGAGGTCATAGAGGTGTGGGATGTTCGCGTAGGGATCGGCCGCCGCGCCGGTCGTGATCGTCATGCGACGCATTGTACGGGAGAGGCGCGCCGCCTCGCGAGCGATTGACGCTGCGTTCCGGCGCCGATCATAATCCGTCAAATGGCGAAGCAGGGACGGACGAAACCGGACGAACAGAACGGCAGCCGGGTGGTCACGCAGAACCGCCGGGCGTTCCATGACTATTTC
>JAICKJ010000101.1 GCA_025928015.1 Thermomicrobiales bacterium | reverse complement strand
GACCAATTCGATTCTTGTGGACAGCGAACGTCTCCACCTTTGCTCCGGGTTTACGGAACGTGTGATGACTTCCCTTGATGGTCACGCGGTATCCTTGCTCTTCCATCGCCTTGATAACCTTCGCGATCGGCAGCGATGTCGGCAGGGGACGTTGAGCCAGCCGTTCCCGCAGTTCCTCGTACGCTGTTCGCATCAGGTCCCGTTTCGTGAGCCGATGCGCGGCCGGAGGCAGACGACGTTCGCGAATGAATTATATACCGATGTGGGTATAGTTGATCGCGCGATGAAAACAAGAGGGCGGGCGGCATTGAGCCGCCCGCCATACCGACCTGTGATTGACGGAACTACCGCTCGACGAGGTTGAGCGCGATGGAGTTAATGCAGTATCGCTGGCCGCCGGCGTCGCGCGGGCCGTCGTCGAAGACGTGGCCCAGGTGCGAGTGGCAGCGGGCGCAGCGGACCTCCGTCCGCACCATGCCGTGCGAGCGATCCTCGCGGTACTCGACCGCGCCGGGCAGCGCCTGCGTGAAGCTCGGCCAGCCACAGGTCGAGTAGAACTTCGTCTCGCTGTCGAAGAGCTCGTTGCCGCAGGCCGCGCAGCGGTAGACGCCATCGTCATCGACATCGACGTACTTACCCGTGAAGGGCGGCTCCGTCGCCGCCTGGCGCAGCACGGCGTACTGGTCGGGCGCGAGACGCTGGCGCCACTCCTCCTCGGACGCCGGCAGCGCTTCCTCCGTATCCGCGCCGCCGCTGACCGCCGGCACGCCGAGGCCGATCGGGCAGCTCACGCCGGTCCCTTCCAACTCGCAGTAGCCGTCCGGGTTCTTGTGCAGATACTGCTGGTGATAGCCCTCGGCGTAGTAGAACGGGCCGGCCGGGGCGATCTCCGTCGTCACCGGACCGTAGCCCTGCTCGTTCAGCGCCGCCGTGTAGGTGTCGCGCAGCTCCTCGGCGATTCGCTTCTGCGCCGGGTTGATCGTGAAGATGACCGAGCGGTACTGCGTGCCGGTGTCCGCGCCCTGGCGCATGCCCTGCGTCGGGTCGTGCGCCTCGAAGTAGTGGCGCAGGATCTCCTCGTAGCTCACCCTGGCCGGATCGAAGACGACCATCACCGTCTCGGCGTGGCCGGTCCGGCCGGTGCAGACCTCCTCGTAGGTCGGGTTCGGCGTGTAGCCGCCCTGATAGCCGGACGCCGTCGTGTAGACGCCGGGAAGCTCCCAGAAGGAGCGCTCGGCACCCCAGAAGCAGCCGAGCGCGAGGTAGGCGGTCTCCATCCCCTTCGGGAACGGCGGCTGCAGCGGCGTGCCGAGGACGGAGTGGGTCGTCGGCACGGCGAAGGTCGGCGTCTCGTGGCCGGGCAACGCCCTGGCGGGGTCGACCATGGTGGATTTGTGACGTGAGAAGAGCACGGGCAGGACTCCAATCGATGGATGCGTGAGCGTCGATGCGTCGCGTGGGCGCATGCCTATCTTCCGCCAACCGCATGCCACAGGCAAGCGGAAGCGCGAGCGCCCGGCGCGGGACGTGCATGGTCCACTGACATCTACGCCCGGATAGGTTCACTGGTTCCCCATCGACGCGTGAAGCGTTGGTGGCAACCGCCGAAACCACGTACCATCATCACCGGGCGAGCCCGCTGGACCGCCCGCGGCGGCGCACGCCGCCGCAGAGTGTTTCTGGACGCCGGGGAGATACAGGTGCGGCCATCTTCATCCACCACGCCGCCGGCGACGGCGAGATCGCGGCGCGGCAGCCATCTGCTCAGCACCGCGCTCTTCGTGGCCGCGATCGTGCTGGCGGCGATCGCCATCTGGATGTACATCGACCAGCGCAACAACGCGGAGCACGAGCTGCCGCCGCCGACCGCGCAGGCCGGGTTCAACAACCTCGCCAGTGTCGTCGGCGCGCTCAAGACCGCGGGGCTGAAACCCGATTATGGCCGGAACACCGCCAATACGGCGCAGCTCACGCAGCCGGGGCAGACCGTGACGCTTGCCAGCAAGCCCGTCCTGTACGTCTTCATCTACCCCGATCCCGCCACCCGCGAACAGGACGCCAAACACCTCGACCCGGCGGCCCTGACCCTCACCCGCCTCTCCGGCACGGCAATCCCGATCAGCGGGCGGGCGCGGGTCTATCAGGGCAGCAATGTGATCGCGGTCTACACCGGCGGCGACGACGCGACCGGCGCCAAGGTGCAGCAGGCGATCGAACGCCTGCCGTAGGACGATGATGGACGCGCGCGACGACCAGGCAACGATTGCACCCACCACCGAGACCGATCCCGAGTCCCCCGCGGTGGTCGAGCCGGAGGAGGCCGAGGATCTCGGCCGCATCGGCTATGGCCGCTATGGTCGCTGGACGCCGTTCGCGCTCGCCCTGCTGCTGATCGTGACATTGCTGGCGATCGGCATCGCCAACCAGCGCAGGCACGGATCGGCCGATTCCGGCACGACGCTGCTCGGCGGTTCGCCGGTTGCCGGCGTGGCGCCGGGAGCGCCCGCGCCCGACTTCTCGATGAACCTGTTTGACGGTCAGCCGCTGCGCCTCAGCGATCTGCGCGGCAAGGTGGTGGTGCTGAACTTCTGGGCCTCGTGGTGCGATCCGTGCAAACGGGAGATGCCCGCCTACCAGGCCGTCGCCGCCGACGCCGGCTCGGATGTCAGGATCGTCGGCATCGGGCTGAAGAACGACAAGGACGCGGACGCCCGCGCGTTCGCGGAGAAGTACGGCGTCACCTACCCGATCGGCCGTGATACCGGCGGCGCTTCCAGCGCCCTCCTCGGCCCGATCGAGACGGCCTACGGCATCAACTTCGCGCCGACGACAATCGTCATCCA
Organism: Thermomicrobiales bacterium; assembly: GCA_025928015.1. Lineage (GTDB taxonomy): Bacteria > Chloroflexota > Chloroflexia > Thermomicrobiales > UBA6265 > JAICKJ01. The sequence goes on along the minus strand of JAICKJ010000101.1, from coordinate 10,489 downwards.
CCCCGACGGCACGGTCTCCGCCGTCGCCCTCGGCCCGCAGACCGAAGACCGGCTCCGCGCGCTGATCAAGCAAGCACGGGAGTAAATCTCGGGCGGGATGACAATTAGGGAGTGATCTCGCTCATCTGCCAAGCGGTGAGATGCTGGAGACGTACCGAACCACCCTCAGCAAAGACCTCGATACCCTCACTGTCTACCCGTTCCGGATAGATACGATCTGAAATGCAGCTCCGCTCATTCGCGAAGACTTCCAGGACCGACCGATCGAGATAGATGCGAAGTCTGAGCTCATCTTCGTCGAGTGCAAGCTGCGCCGATCGTATTTCGCCACGCGCCTTCGGATTGAGCGTGGAGTGTGTTGCATCGATTATGAGCCGCTGCGTCTCTGCATCGTAGGCAATCACCGTGTACTCATCGTCGTCCGGTGAGCAACGGACGCGGAGCCCGAACAGCGCTGCATCGTTCGCCATGAACGATGCTTCGATCTCAAGTCCCTCGCCCTTAACGTCAGTGAGCAACTGCCGATCGTCCGGATGAACATCCACGCCGGCTATGTGCGTCGCGTCCTGGCGGAGCGCGTCGACCTCGGCGGCCGGGGTGACTGCGAGATCTCCCTCTGGACTCAAGCGCAAGATGCGGGGAAGCGACATGACTCCCGACCACCCGGCCTCGATTTGCTCGTCACCGCTCCGGGCCTCCCGCAGCCAACCGAACATGATCCGGCGTCCCTGGGCGTCGATCAGCTTCTGCGGCGCATAGAAATGCCCGCCGGCATCGAGTTCTCCGAGGACCTGCGGGATGAACCGGTGATCCGTGTACTCGCCGATGAAGTAGACCGGGGTGTGCGGTTCGTGTCCGTCCCACGCGGAGACGATGAGCGCATGGCGATCGCCGAGCGCGAAGAAGTCCGGGCACTCCCACGCCGCGCCCGTCCAGACCGGATCGGTCGCGCTCTGGTCACCGACCGCCAGCGGATGGAGGTAGGTCCAGTTTACGAGGTCATCCGACCGGTACAGGAGGGCGGTCCCGCCTTGATCGCGAATCCCGGAGCCAATCGCCTGATACCAGGTGCCCACTTCGTTCCAGACCGAGTGGTCCCGGAAGATGATGAAATCCTCGTTGTTCGGAGGGCCGGCAATCACCGGATTGCCGGGGTATTTGGTCCAGGTGATCAGATCGTCGTCGCCGCTCGTGGCCAGGCACGGCAATTGTGTCTGGCCACGTACGCCGGTGTACATGATGGTCGGCACGCCGTTGTGATCGAAGGCGCAACCCGAAAAGCATCCGTCTTCGTCGGGGCCGCCTGGGGTTGGCGCCAGCGCGATCGGCAGATGCTCCCAGTGGACAAGATCGTCGCTGACGGCGTGGCCCCAATGCATCGATGCCCAGAATGCACCCGTTGGATTGTGCTGATAAAACATGTGATACCGGCCGCGCCATTGGATGAGCCCGTTGGGGTCATTCATCCAGTAGGCCGGTGGCAGGAAGTGATATCTGGGACGATGTGGATCATCTTTCCCCAGGACCTGCAGGTGTGGTTGGGTTACACGAGGATTGTCCGACACGTCTACCTCCGGGATTTCATCGCGCATCTGAATTCGAGATGGATCGCGCCGCCTGGCGCGTCGTCCTATCCCTTGAGGCCGCCCATCATGATGCCTTCGATCAAATACCGCTGTCCGACGAGGTAGACAGCCAGAACGGGCAGGAGGGAGATGACGACGCCGGCCAGCACGACCGAAATACTCCCGGTGCCCATGTATCCCTGCAAATTCACGAGGCCAAGGGGCAACGTGAACTTGTCGATGCTCTTCAGGAAGATGAGCGGCCGAAGGAACTCGTTCCAGTAGGCGTTGAAGGTGAGGATGGCGAGAACCGCCAGGCCGGTCTTGGCCAACGGCAGGTAGATGTTGAAGAAGATCTGCCACTGGTTCGCTCCATCCAGCAACGCAGCGTCCTCGAACTCATTCGGGATTTGCATGAAGTACTGCCGCATCAGGAACGTGCCGAAGGCGGTCGAGAGCGCGGGCAGAATGAGCGAGGCCAGCGTGTCGGCCAGGTGAAGCTTGCTGATGAGGACGAAGACCGGGATGATCGTCGCTTGCAACGGGATCATGAGTGTCGCCAGCACCAGCCAGAAAAGGACATTTCGCCCCGGGAACTGGAGTCGTCCGAAGGCGTAGCCGGAAAGCGCGGAGGTGATCAACTGCCCGATGACGATGGAGAGGGTGACGAACGCGCTGTTGCCGATATAGGACTTCAGCGGGACCTGCTGGAAGACCATCTTGTAGTTCGACCAGTCGGGTGGTAGTGGCAGCCAGCGCGGCGGCAGGCTGAATGATTCTGCGGGGAGTCGGAGGGAGGTCGCGACCGCGAAGGCTATGGGGGCGAGCATGATGACGCTTGCCGCGAGCAGGAGCGCGATGCGGATCACGGGTGCCAGTCGGAGGCGGGCTTGGTCGGCAACGGATGGTGAAGCGACCTGGAACGATTGCGAAGCTTTGGAAATCATGATCGTTCCCCTACTGATAGAAGACCCAGCTCCGGCTGAGCCTGAACTGGATAGCGGTCACGACCAGGATGGCGACGAAGAGCACCACGGCGATTGCCGAGCCGTACCCGATCTGCAGGAAGCTGAACGCGGATTCGTACATCACCATCACCACGGTGCGGGTGGCGTCACCCGGCCCGCCATTGGTCATGACGAATGGCTCCGCGAAGACCTGGAGGGCGCCGATGACGCCGATCACCGCCGCGAACAGCAATGTTGGGCTCAACATGGGAATGGTGATGTCCCACATCCGCCGCCAGCCGGTGGCGCCATCGAGATCGGCCGCATCCTGCACGTCGGCTGGGATGCCGGCCAAGCCGCCGAGAAAGATGATGAAGGTGAAGCCGATCTGCTGCCAGACGTAGGTCAGGACGATCGTGATGAGCGCCCAACCCGATGAGTTGAGCCAGGGAATGTGCGCGATCCCGATCTTGCCGAGGTAGTAATTGATCACCCCGAAATCCTGATGAAACATGTACGCGAGGACGATGGCGATCGATGCCGCGGACGTGAGCAGAGGCAGGAAGAACGCCGCCCGGAAGAAATAGCGAAGAATTTTCGATCTCGTTGCCTGGACACCGATTGCGAGCAAGAGGGAGAGGAAGATCTGAAGCGTGACGGCGAGGAGAACGAACTTTCCAGTCGTGACGAAGCTGTTGAGCGCACGGCTGTCATGCACGAAGTGATCGTAATTCTGGAGTCCCACCCACTTGGGCGAGTCGATGACGTTCCACTCGAAGAAGCTCAGCCCGAACGACGCGAGCACCGGGCCAGCGGTGAAAATCACGATGCCAAGCACCGTCGGCAGGATGAACAGGTAGCCCATCGCGGCCTTGCGGCGAGCCATGCCAGCCAGGGATGGCTCTGTCAGCTTGGCGAAGAGGCGTGGTCGTCGGGCTGATGCCGGGTGTTCACGGGCCTGCACGCTCATCTTGCTTCTCCGGATAGCGGGAAAGCTCTCGCCGGCCTCATTCAGAGCCGGCGAGAGCTTCCGAAACCTAGCTGATGGGTTTGCTGAAGAGCGCTTCCAGGTCCTTCTGCATGTTGTCGAGCGCCTGTTTGGCGTCTTGATCGGAGGTGACGGCCAGCCCCGTGTACTTCATGAAGATGGACGTCATCTCGTTGGACTGCGGTGGCGCGGGGATGGGCGCCGTGTCAGGGTGCTTGTCCAGCGTGTCGTAGAAGACCTGCCAGTGCTGGGGACCGGTCGAGGCGTACTGCTCGGCGGTCATCATCGAGCGGCGGACGGGCGTGGTCGGGTTGCCCTTGAAGATCTCCGTCATCGTCGGCTTGCTGACGTAGTACTTCATGTATTCCCACGCCAGATCCTTCGCCTGCGATTTTTCCATCATCACCAGGCCGGCTGTTCCGAACTGATGCCGCTGCGACTTCCACTTGGGGAAGAGCTGCACGTCGAAGCCATCCGGCTTCATGCCGGCGTTGTGCAGCCCACCGGCCCAGAAGCCGCCCGCCGGTGTCGCCCCGAGATTGTTGCTGGTGAAGAAACCCTGGAGGAGATCGCCGCCACCGGCGCTTACCGTCGGGTTCAGCTTCTCCTTGGACAACTGGACGACAAAATCGAGCGCCTCGATATTGGCCGCGGCGTTTGCTTGTGGCTTCTCCCAACGCCAACCGCCGCCGCGCTCCTTGGCGGAAGGATCATTGGCATAGAACGTCGACCAGAGCCATTCGCCACCCGGCGCGCGTGCTTCCGTGAGCAGGTTGCTGCCATTGACGAAGATCCAGGGCATCCAGCCGCCCCAGAGCCGATTGACCCAGCCGTAACCAAATGGTGGCCCACCCGATGACTTCGTCATCTTCTTGGCCATGTTGTAGAAGTCGTCCTTCGTCCAATCGGCCGCTGGATATTCGAGGCCGTTGTCCTTGAGCAGCTTCGTGTTGAGATACATGTTGGCGGCGTTGAAGTCCTGCGGGAGCTGATAGAGGCTGCCTTCGTACATCATCGCCTCGACGAGCGACGGGTGGACGTCCGCGAAGTACTCCTTCATCGCCGCCGCGTCCTTCTTGACATAGTCGTCAATCGGGGCCGAGAGTTTCTTGCCGGCGAAGAGTTGCGTGCCTTCCGTGGCGACGGACATCAGGTCGGGCACGGTGCCGGTCGCCATCATCGTCAGAATCTTCGAGAAGTACTCGTTCCAGTCCTTACCCTGAATGGGCAGGAACTCGACCTTCGCGTCCGGAAACTTCTCCTCGAACCCCTTCGCGACGTTCTTGTCCGTTGGGCTGACCTGCGTGCCGACGAAGGCGATCTGGAGCTTTTGGCTGCTGGCCGCAAAGGATTGGATTGGATGGAAGGCTTGTGAAGCCGCCTTGGCCCGCGTGAGGTCGGCGACGCTCGCCAGACCGCCAACTGCCGCGCCAACAACCTTTCGCCGGGACATCGATGGAACGCGAGGCTCGTTCATCATCCTTCTCCTTGGTGCGGACGCCGATTGAATCTGTAATCGATTACAGCTAGTCTATTTGACAGGTCGCCGGGCGTCAAGAGACGCTTTCTCCGAGGAAGAGCCTTTGTGGCCGCCGCCCAACGAGATGAAAGATGCGAGCATGGACAAGGTGAACAAGGTTCGGATCAAGGATGTGGCACGGCGCGCGGGCGTATCGACCGCGACCGTCTCGCGTGTGCTGGCCAACCGGCCGTACGCCTCCGAAGAGACGAAGGAGCGCGTGGCTCGCGCGGTTGCCGACCTGCATTACCGTCCCAATCGGGTCGCGCGGAGCCTGCGGATTCAGCGATCGGCCATCGTCGCGCTGATCATTCCCGACATCGAGAACCCCTTCTTCCATCGCATCGTGCGGGCGGTGCAGGACACCATGGCAGCGCACCAATGCGCAGTCTTTCTGTGCAATACCGATGAGAATCTGGAAAAGCAGGCGCTCAGCATTGATCTCGTCCGTGCCGAGCAAGTGGCCGGTGTGATCATTGCGCCCGTTTCCGAACACGACCGGCCACAGGGTGTGCTCCGGCGGCTCGACATGCCCACCGTCGTCATCGACCGGAAGATGGCCGATCTGAAGGTCGATACCGTTCGGGTCGAAAATGCCGCGGCGGCCGAGGCGGCCGTCGCCCATCTCATTGCCGACGGGCACCGCCGGATTGGAGCGGTCCTCGGTACCGACCTGGCAACGACGGGACGCGAGCGTCGCGAAGGCTATGCTCGGGCACTGTCGGCGCATGGCATCGCGGTGGAGGAGGAGTTGATCGCGATTGGCCCAGTGGATGGCGCGAATCGCCAGAACATCGGATATGGACTGGTGCAGCGGCTGCTTGATCTCCCCAAGCCGCCGACGGCGATCTTCACGGGGACGAACTTGCTGACGTTGGGCGTCCTGCAGGCACTTCAGGAGCGCGAATTATCAATACCGGACGATGTCGCCATCGCGGCATTCGATGAGATCGACTGGATGCCGGTGTTTCGCCCGGCCTTGACGGCGGTAGCACAACCAGTCTATGAGATCGGCCGACAGGCCGCCGAACTTCTGCTCGAGCGATTCAACGAACCCGATCGACCATCTCAGGACCTTGTCCTTCCGGCTTCTCTGATCATCCGTCAGTCATGCGCTCGCCATGATTTGGCCGAGGAGATTCGTCCCACAGCGCCACAGGAACCGGCCAGCCAAGTCGCCCCGGATTCATGCGCAACTGTCCTTGCCGAGATCCTGCGCGGCTGATTCCGAACTGTGGAAGAGCGATTGAATCACGGAGCCAGCAGGCGGCGGATGACGCTGAGCTGCTGTTCAGCCAGCCGCGCGCGTGCCGCGGCGTCCAATGCCGGCAGATTGTGGAGCGACCACTCGTCCATCGTCCGCAGCACGGCGAGGGCGAGCTGCGCTTGCAGCGAGGCGGGCAGATCGTCCCGCACGGCGCCGCTCGCGCGGCCGGCCCGGAGGACGTCGTCCAGCCAGGCCATCATGCGCGTCAGCACCTCGGCCAGCGCCGAGCCCGGCGCCGCCGGCGCATCCGGCAGGTAGACGAGCGGCCAGAGCGCGGTCGCCGCGCCACTGCGCTCGGTCAGGGCCAGCAGGCCGGCGAAGAGCCCGGCGATGCGGTCCCAGAAATCCGGCCCGGCCAGCTCCGCTGGCGCCGGGATCGCCAGCTCCGCCGCCAGCGCCGCGGCCGCCTCCCGCACGACGGTGTCGAAGAGCGCCTCCTTCGAGTCGAAGTAGTGGTAGAAGGAGCTCTTGCTCATCTGGCAGGCGCGGATGATCCGGTTGAGCGAGGCCCGCTCGTAGCCCGCCGCCGCGAACTCCCGGGCCGCCGTCGCCAGCAATCGCCGGCGCCGTTCCGGCGCCATGACCCCAACCGCGCGTGTCGTCATGCGCCGAGTCTAGCACGACTGGACCAGCCGGTCCAGTCGTGCTACGATGTGCGTGTGGACCGGGTGGTCCAGTAAGGAGGACGACCATGCGAATACCGACATCTCTGGATGACCAAATCGCCGCCGCGCGCGAGGACCGGCTGCGCGTGCTCATCGCCGGCGCCGGCGTCGCGGGCGTAACGCTCGCCCAGCTGCTGCGGCGTGACGGGCTGCGCCCGGTGCTCATCGAACGCGCCGCGCCGGACGCCGACAAGGGCTACATGCTTGGGCTGATGCCCCTCGTCGAGCCGGTCATCCGCCGCCTCGGCGTAGAAGAGCCCTTTCGCGACGCCAGCGTCGGCCTTCACCGCTACCGATTACACGGTCACACCGGCAAGACGCTCCGCACCTACTCGTTCGACACGTTGCTCAGCCAGTTCGGCGACTATCGGGGCATCGCCCGCGGCGACTTGCTCCATGCGTTCACCCCCGATGGCGCGCCGGTCACCTTCGGCGCGACTGTTCGGGCGCTGTCACAGGCCGCGGACAGCGTGCAGGTGACAATCCAGGATAGCGAGCAGGTGGCGACCGGCGACTTCGATCTGGTCGTGGCGGCGGATGGGCTGCACTCCTCCACCCGCGCTCTGATCCTGCGACCCGATCAGGCGGTGCCCTATGACACCGGCTGGGGCGGCTGGGTCGCCTGGATCGACGACGGTGATCCGGCGCTGACCGATCTGTACGACGAGATCTGGGGAGCAGGATTCTTCGTCGGCATCTACCCGGTCAAGGGCCGGGTTGGCGTCTTCGTCGGCGGCGACCGGTCGGAGACGGCGGTTGGGCCGTCCCGCTTCGTCGCCCGCATCCGCGACGATCTGCGGGAGTTCGACAAGCGGACCGAACGCGCCCTGGCGGCAATCGCCGCCGGCGGCGGCGACTATTACTGGCGCTTCACCGACGTCCGGAGCGCGACCTGGTCGGTCGGGCGCGTGGCGTTGCTGGGCGATGCCGCCGCCGGCTTTCTCCCGACCGCCGGCATCGGCGCCGGCATGGCGATGGAATCCGCCGGCGTGCTCGCGCGGACGCTCGCGACCGCCGACCGCGCGACGGTAACGGCCGCCCTGCGGGAGTACGAGCGGGCGCAGCGGCCCCGGGTCGAGGCCGCGCAGGCGAACTCGCGCCAGCTCGCCCACCTCGTCTTCCAGCGCAACCACGCGCTCGTCGCCATCCGCGACCTGGCGACCCGGTTCGTCACGCTCAAAATGGCCCTCGGCCCGATCCGCAAGCTCCTGCAGGACCAACCCGCCGCCTGATGGCGGTTCTCGCAATCCCGGACGATGCGCGAGGCGCGAACCGCAGTTCGACAAAGACGCGCCCCACTCCCGAAACCGGGAGCGGGGCGCGTGGTGGGCTGACGAACTGGCGGGTTAGTACCCGGCGTCGGTCAGCAACTGGTCGGCCTGCTGCAGCTCGCTCTTGGCCGATTTCAGCTTGGCGCTGGCTTCGGTCAGCAGTGACTGGTCCTTGCCACCGTTCGCGAGGTAGTTGGTCAGGTTCAGCGAGGCGTCGCTCAGATCGTTGGCCGCGCCTTCGTAGGCCTGCTGCAAATCCTCATAGCCGGCGGGCGCGGTCAGCGCGGACGCATCGGACGGCGCGGCGAGCCACTGAGTCAGGATGCCGATCAGGTCCTTATATTCGGCGTCCGTGATGTTGGAGCCCTTGGCGATCAGGGTGCTGAAGTCGTCCACGCTCTTCTGGAGGTCGTCGACGTTCTTGCGGACGGTCTTCAGGTAGGTCGCCTCGTCCGTGCTGCCCTTCTTGGCCTTCGGGGTCGGCGTCTCCTGCGTGGTCGTCTTCGTGGTCGTCTTGGTCGCCGTCTGGGTCGTGCTGCCGCTCAGCTCGTCGCCGGCGCCGATCGCGATGTCGATCGTGCCGACCTCAGAGCCGCTCTTGTTCGGGATCAGCAGCACGCGCAGGTCGCCCTGGTCGCCGCCGACGCCGTAGGTCTTGTATGTCTTGGCCGAGAAGCGCTTGCCGAGCGCGTCGCTGTGACCGGGGATCAGCACGGACTTGTCGCTGAGCTCGGTTGCTTGACCATTGTCCTGCACGTCGGTCGGCAGGAAGCGGTTGGCGATGTCGACCGCCTTCTTCTCCGACCAGCCGCTGGTGGCGTTGAGCACGATGTGAGCGCTGTAGCCGCCGTGCCAGTAGACGAAGACCGACTTGTAGCCGGAGACCTTGTACTGGACGCCCTTGGCGAAATCATTGGCGCCGCTCTTGCTGGTCGGGGCGTTGTACTTCGCCTCGAAGGTCTCCTGACTGCCGCCAAGCCCAACCCCAAAGGCGTCCTGCTTGTCGGTCGTTTGCGCCGAGGCGGCGCTGACCGGGATCAGGAAGGTGAGCAGCAACAACGCCAGGGCGGCGACGCGCTGCCATCGATACCGAACGTTCATCAGAGACTTCTCCTCGGTGCTGCCGGTGCGGCCGCCCGCGCGGCGCACTGTCGTTGACCGTCGCCATCTTCCCCGAACCCGCTTGCCGCCGCTGTCAAGCGCTTGACACCCGGCTGGCGCGTTGGCGGCTGGTATTCACCAGCCGCCAACGTGACGCTCCTGGGCGGATTGCGGTGTGGGTGGCGCGTGACCACCGGCCATGACGATGCTGCCAGTGTACTGAAAGACGCGAGATGACGATAGAAGGTTCCTCGCGGGGGCGCCAGCGACTAGACCGTGTGTCCCGGCACGCTCTGCTTCGGCGCCGACGTCGGTGGCGCGAACTTCTGCCCCTGGCCGATCGCGATGTCGATCAGGACGATCTTCTCGCCGTTCCGGTCGGCCATCAGCGCGAGCCGCAGGTCGCCCTGGGCGCCGCCGACGCCATATTTTCGGTAGGTGTTGGCGGAGAGCCGCTTGCCCAGCGCCGCGCTGTGGCCGTTGGCGAAGGCCCAGGCCTGGCCGCGCTTGTTGCTGCCGCTACCCGAGGTGGCGAAGGTGGCGTCCGTCGGCAAGAAGCGCTTGGCGATGTCCACGGCCTCTTCGCCCTCCCAGCCGCTCTTCGCGACCAGCACGATGCGCGCGGCGACATCCTTGTGCCAGTAGACATAGACCGCCGCGTAGCCGGGCACCCGGTACTTCGTGCCGGTCGCGAAGTCACCCGCGCCCCGGTCATCGACCGGCTTGCCAAAACGGGCTTCGAAGGCGGCGCGCTTCGCGCCCAGGCCGTTCCCCAACGGGTTCGGGGCTGCGCTGGCCGGCAGCGCGCCGAGGGTGCTCGCCGCGACGAGCAGCGCAATGAACACGGTGATCAGACGAAGACGGCGCATGATGGCTCTCTCCTTTTGGGCGCACTTCCCGCACCCGCGCGATGTCGCTTCCCGACGCTATCTTCGCCGGTCCACGTCGCGCCGTCAGTCAATGGGTTTACAGATCAATCGGGTCACCCCGCGTGCTCCGGCGCGGGGCCGGGAGTCCACGCGGCAAGGACCGCGAAGCGGTAGTGCTTGTAGAGGCAATCGACCGGGCCGAAGCCGGCTGCGCGCAGCCAGGCGAGCTGGGCCGGCACGCTGGCGCAGCGGTCGTGCGCCATCCGCGCCCGCGCCGCGTCCAGCTCCGCCTCGTCG